>CACLJX010000009.1 GCA_902607435.1 uncultured Alphaproteobacteria bacterium
AATGTTTAATTGTTAATGTACAAAATCTCAATTTATATTGAAACAGAATCGTAATAACAATTTATAATAAATATATGTCGAAAAATCCCGATAATTTACCCTCTTTAAATACAAGTCAATTTAATATTTTGTTAAATGGCTATGAAGGTCCGATTGATTTATTACTAGAGTTAGCGAGAAAACAAAAAGTTGATCTTTCTGAAATATCTATTCTTGATTTAGCTGAACAATATATTGATTTTATTGAAAAAAATAGAAAATTACATCTTGAAATCACTGCTGATTATTTAGTTATGGCAGCTTGGTTAACTTATCTTAAATCTCGCATGATGTTGCCAAGAGAAGAAAGAGAAGAAGATCATACTTCAGAAGAACTTGAAGAAGCTCTAAAATATCAATTACAAAGATTAGAAACTATGCAAAATATTTCAAAAATTCTTTATTCATATCCTTTAATAGGAAGAGATGTTTTTTATGGAAATTCTGAAGATGAAATTAGTGTCAAATATAAAATTACTTATAGTTCTTCGCTATTTGATTTATTACATAATTATTCTTTAATACTTGATAAAAAAACAAAACTTGAACATTTGAAAATTAATTCATCACATCTTTATTCTGTAGATTATGCAATTCAAAGATTAAAAAACATATTTGGATCTATTGGAGAATGGACTAATTTTTTAAATTTAATTCCTTCATTTATTCAAAATATAATTGTTAATAAATCTTCTATCAGCAGCCATTTTGTTGCATCTCTCGAATTAGTAAGAAATGGATCCATTGAAGTCAAACAAAAAGAAATGTTTGGAAATATTTACATTCGATCTAAAAAATAATGGAAAATTTAAAAGATGTTAAAATTATTGAAGCAATTTTATTTGCTTCTAATGAACCTGTTCTAGAAAATGATTTAAAAGATAAAATTATAAATAAAAGTAATATTGGTGATTATTTGAAGGAATTACAAAATTTTTATTCTAAAAGAGGTATTAATTTAATAAAGACTGGAGATAAATGGTCTTTTCGTACTTCCAAAGATCTTTCCGAAGAACTAATAATTTTTAAACAAAAAAAAAGGAAAATATCTAGAGCTGCTCTAGAAACATTAGCAATAATAGCTTATCAACAACCTATTACAAGACCAGAAATTGAAAATATACGAGGTGTGCAGATGGGTAGAGGATCTATAGATCATCTAATGGAAATTGGATGGATTAAACCTCATGGCAGAAAAAATATTCCAGGTAAACCATCTTTGTGGGTTACTACTGATACATTTTTAGAACACTTTGGAATTGAATCAATTAAAAATTTACCTAATAAAGATGAATTAATGGCTAGTGGCTTTTTAGAAAAAAAATCTGCTATTTCTACAATTACTGAGCTTACTAAAATTAAGGAATTGAATGAAAATGATAATTTGGAAAATATTGAAGAAGAAAATCTTGAAGATTTTATTAGCAATAAATAAAGTAATAAATGATTTAATTTTAATAAAAAAAAATAATTCTCTATAAATACATAAACATCTTCATGAATAAAAATCAAAATAACAGTATATTTTCACATTTGTATGGATTTACTGATATGAAAACTCTTAATGAAAAAGGTCCAATAATTTTAAATCAAGGTAAAGGAATTTATGTTTTTGATATATATAATAAAAAGTACTTAGATGCTAATTCCGGTTTATGGAATTCTGTTGCAGGTTTTGACCATCCGGGTCTAGTTGAAACTGCTCGTAAACAGTATAAAAAATTTGGAGGTTATCATTCTTTTTTTGGTAGACTTTCTGAAGAAACATTAAAATTATCAGAAAAAATTATTTCAATTTCTCCATTCAAATCTGGTAAAGTTTTTTTTACTAATTCAGGCTCAGAGGCAAATGATACTGCAATAAAAATTCTTTGGATGTTAAACAACAGAAGAGGAAAACCAAATAAAAGAAAAATTATTACAAGAATAAATGCATACCATGGTGTTACTCTTGGAGCTAGTTCAATGACTGGCAAACCATATATTAAAGAATTTGGAATGCCACTTAATGAATTCATTCATGCTGACTGTCCTCATTATTGGAAATTTGGATTAAAAGAAGAAAAAGAAGAAGATTTTTCTAAAAGAATGGGAAAAAATTTAGAAGAACTTATTATTAAAGAAACACCAGAAACTATAGCGGGATTTTTTGCTGAACCTGTACAAGGAGCAGGAGGTGTTATACCTCCATCTAAAGGTTATTTTGATGTCATACAACCTATTTTAAAAAAATACAAAATACCATTTGTTGCAGATGAAGTCATAACAGGTTTAGGAAGAACAGGTAATTTATGGGGTACAGAAACTTTTAATCTCAAACCAGATATTATTATTTCTTCAAAAGCATTAACTGCTGGTTTTTTTCCTATGGCAGCTGTTATACTAAATCAAGATATAGCCGATGAATTTATTAAAGTCTCTGAACAGGCAGAGGAGTTTCCACATGGATTTACAGGAGGAGGCCATCCTGTTGGATGTGCTATTGCTCTTAAAGCAATAGATGTCATTATGAATGAAGGTTTATTGGATAATGTTAAAGAAGTATCTCCTTATTTTCTAAAAAGATTAAAGGAATTTGAATCATATGAACATATAGGTGAAACTAGAGGCATAGGATTAATGGCAGCTTTGGAGATGGTAAAAAATAAAGAATTAAAAACTCCTTTTGATTCTCATTTGTCTATGGGAGATAAAGTGGCGAATGAATCAATTAATAATGGACTTATATGCAGACCTTTGGGTCCTGCTATAGTATTATGTCCTCAATTTATAATAACAAAAAAAGAAATTGATTTAATGTTTGATATGTTACATGATACTTTAAAAAAAATATTCAAAAAAAACTAATTTTTATTAATATTTAATTTTAAATTCTGAATAAATAACATTATTATTAATCTTAATTGATTCTACACTTTCAACAATAGCTAATTCTGGACCAGTTTTACTTTTCTCTATAATATTCAGAATATTATTTATTTTACCTTGAATGATAGAATTAACTTCGTCTTTTTTTTTGTGGTTTTGAATATATCCATTTAAACTCAAAGAAGTCGCTAAGTTACTAAACCAATATCTAAAATTAACATCTTGTACTTTTCCTTTGATAAATAGTTTATAAGTTTTAATTTTCTTTGTATTCATAACTATATCTATTTTTTTTAAATAATATAATTAGTAAATATTTATATACAATCCATTTTATCAATTAATTTATGACTAAAAATAATATCCTAATTGCTTCTTTTTCAATTATTTTTTCTAGTATATTTTTTGTTATAAATGATGCAATTATAAATTATTTATCTTCAATCAATTTTACTTTTTATCATTTTATTTTTTATGGAGCGCCAGCATATTTATCTGTGCCTTTATTTCTTTTAATTAAAGGAAATTTAAAAAAAAATTTAAAATGTGAAAATTATTTAATACCAACAATTAGAGGTATAATTTTTACACCTATGCCATTTATAACTTTTGTTTCTTTAAAAAATATAACACTTCCTGAATTTACTACATTAAATATGGCAGCACCATTATTTGGAGCAATTTATGCTATTGTTTTCTTAAATGAAAAATTAAATAAATATATTTATATTTCTTTAGTCATTGGTTTTTTAGGTGTTTTATTTGTTATTCAACCAGGTTTTGAAGCATTTAATATTTATTTTTTGGTTACTTTATTTGGTGTAATATTAATTACTACAACTACAACTATAGTTAACAAATATAATAATATAATAACTGCACTAGGATACTTTATGTATGGTGGATTTTTCATTCACATAATATCTCTAATATTATTTATTTGGGATCCTATTAAAGTTAATTTTTATGAATTTATTTTAATTACAATTGCTTCAATTTTAATTAATATTGCAATATTTTTAACCACGTTAGCTTTTAAAACTGCTCAAAAACACTATTCTTCTGTATTTTGTTTAGTATACCTTCAAATAGTTTGGTCAGTACTTATTGGATTTTTTATATTTAATGAATATTTGAATTTTATTGCAATTATCGGAGCTATACTGATTGTTTTAAGTGGTATTTTTTCAATTCCTGCTCAATTTAAACAAATAAATGAATAAATTATATGTAATTAAAATATTAATCTTTATTTTTGCATTATTTATTTATTCTTGTTCTTCCACAATTAACAACTCTAATTATTTGAATAATGATTCAATTGAAATTTTATCAGATATTTCCGGAAAAGGAGATAAAATTAAAAATCATTATAAAATAACTGCTCACTATATAGGATTTCTAGAAGATGGTACGGAATTTGATAATAGTTATAAAAAAAATATACCCTTTGAATTTCAAATTGGTTTAATGCAAGTAATACCAGGTTGGGAAATTGGACTAATTGGAATGCAAATAGGAGGTAAAAGAAAAATTAAAATACCTCCTTCTTTAGCTTACGGTAAGAAAGGGATAGGTAATTTAGTACCACCAAATTCTAATTTAATTTTTGAAATTGAAATAATTAATATAGAACCGCCAGGTTATATAGAGATTTCACCTAAAGAATTATTAATATTAAAAAAAGAAAAAATTTTAACAATAAATAAAATTAAATTTATAATTATAGACATTAGAACTTTGTTAGAATGGGAAAAAACTGGGATTATAGAAGGTTCTAAAACAATCTCAGCCTTCGACAATAAAGGAAATTTAATTAAAAATTTTTTAAAAATATTTAAATCAAATGTTAAAAATAATGATCATGTAATTTTTGTAAGCAATAATGGCGAAATTTCTGCAATATTAGCTAATGGTTTTGTTGAAAATCTTGGAATGAAAAATATATATTCCTTAAAAGGAGGTATAAACGGTTGGATAAAAGAGGAAAATAAAATTATAAATTTTTTATAAACCTTCAATTATGATTGCGTTGCATTCAGAGTTGTCTTCTCTTATTTTTTTTATAGGTTTATATTCTTCTGATTCATGCCATTTTTTGACCATTTCATAGGTTGGAAATTCTAATACAACTGTTCTTTGATATGGCCATGATCCCTCTACTTTTTCAGATTTTCCTCCTCTAACTATATATTTTCCGCCATATTTTCTTACTATAGAAGTAACTTTAGCTTTATATGTTTCGTAGTTTTCTTTGTTAGTAACATTTATTTGTACTATAAAATAAGCAGACATTAATTTCACCTAATAAAATTGATAAAAACATATATCTATAATATTATTATTTATTATGAAAGGAATTTTAATCAATAATACAAAGCTTTTTATAACTTTAATTTCTATTTTTTATTCAACATATATTTTTGCTGAATCTCGACTACAAAAAATACTTGAAAGTGGGCAAATAAGAGTTGGTACAACTGGTGACTGGAATCCAATGACTTTTAAAGATCCTTCAACCAATAAATATAAAGGTTTTGAAATTGAAATTGTTACTCTTTTAGCAAAAGATATGGGTGTAGATTTAATTTTGATACCTACTGAATGGAAAACTTTAGTTAGTGGTATAGTCTCAGGCAAATATGATATTTCAACTAGTGCCTCTTTAAGCGCTAAAAGAGCTTTATCTACAGGTTATACTAATTCATATTTCAAACTTGCAACAGTTCCTCTAACACTTAAAAAAAATTTATCTAAGTTTCAAAATTGGGAGGATATTAATCAAGAAGGAGTAAAAGTTGCAGTAACTCTTGGAACTACTCAAGAACAACAAGCGAGACAAATTTTTCCAAATTCTATTTTAAAAGTCATTGAATCTCCTGCTAGAGATTTTCAAGAAGTTCTTGCAGGAAGAGCTGAAGTTCATATAACTTCTAATATAGAGGCAGCTACATTAGTGGAGCAATATCCTCAAATGGCCATTGTTCCAGTTAAAGAACCTAAATTTCCTACTCCACTTGCTTGGTTGACACCACAAGAAGATCAAATATGGATTAATTATTTGAATCACTGGATAGAAATCAAAAAAGCTCAAGGTTTTTTTGATTCTATGATGAAAAAATATAAACTTAAAAGTTTATAAATTTTCTTATATTAGTTTAAATGATATTCTGGTTTAAATTTTTTTAATATTTATAAATAATTTTGTGAAAATTTTTTTTCTAGTATTCTTGATTTTTTTAATAGGAGGGTGCACAAATAACTATAATTGGGGTTGGTATATATTAAATCCTAGACTTGATTCAGGAATCTCTAATATAAAATTCTTAATTAGTGGTCTCTCCATTACAATATCAATTTCTTTTATATCTATTTTTTTTTCCCTTTTAGTAGGTCTTTTTATTTCTCTGTTAGGAATGAGTTTAAAAAAATCATTAAAATGGATAAATCGAATATATATAGAAATCTTTAGATCAATACCTCTATTGGTTTTAATTTTATGGGTATATTACGGATTACCTATTGTTTTTGGAATTAGTTTAGGCCCTTTTGTAGCAGGTATAATATCTTTAGCTTTAAGTGATTCAGCTTTTGAAGCAGAAATTTTTAGAGCGGGAATACAATCAGTAGGTAAAGGACAACAGGATGCAGCAAAATCAATAGGATTAAATAAATTTCAAGAAATGAATTTAATTATATTACCTCAAGCATTGCGTATAATTTTACCAGCCATAGGTAATCAATTTGTATATGTGTTAAAAATGTCATCACTTGTGTCAATAATTGGTCTTGCAGATTTAACAAGAAAAGCTAATGAATTAGTTGTTTCAGTTTATAGACCACTTGAAATATACACATTTCTTGTTTTAGAATATCTTTTTTTAATTCTTATAATTTCTTATTTAGTAAGGAAACTTGAGAAAAAATTAAATACTAATCTTTAAATTTTTAGTAGCAGCAAGTTGAATAATATATTGCACAGCAGTTCTTCCTGTTCTATTTCCTCTTTGTAAAGACCACCGTATAGATTCTTTTATGTTTTTTTCATTAATGCTAATTTTGTAAAATTTACAATAAGTTTTAATTATTTTTATATATTCTTCTTGTGATAAAGTATGAAAACCAAGCCAAATCCCAAATCGATCACTAAGACTTATTTTTTCTTCTACACTCTCATCAGTGTGAATAGCTGAGGATCTTTCATTCTCTATCATATCTCTTGTCATTAAGTGTCTTCTATTAGAAGTTACATATATAATAATATTACTAGGTTGATGTTGTATACTTCCTTCTAAAACTGATTTGATTATTTTATATTCACTATCGATTTTTTCGAAAGATAAATCATCTATAAATAAAATAAATCTGTAATTATTAAATTTTTCAAGAATATGATAAATTTTTTCAATATCTGAAAGATCGTTTTTGTTTAATTGAATTAGTTTTAATTTTTCATGATTTAAAGATATTTCATTAAAAGTAGATTTAATCAATGTGCTTTTCCCATTTCCTCTTGCTCCCCATAAAAGTGCATTGTTAGTAAAATTACCTTTTGCAAAATTTAGTGTATTATTGAATAATATTTTTTTTTGCCTTTCTATTCCAATTAATAATTTTAATTCTATCGATTTGATTTTATGAATATTTTTAAATTTGGTTTTTTTTGCATCCCAAATGAACCCAATGTTTCTTTTAAACTGATGATTAAGTTTATAATTAGCGTAAAAATTCATTATAATAATAGTAGAACTGTAATTGCAATTTTCTTTTACACAGTATAAGTAATTCCACAAATTAAAATATATTAGGATATTTATGGAACAAATGGGCGCTTTTTTACCTTTAATTTTGATTTTTGGGGTTTTTTATATTTTACTAATTAGACCCCAACAAAAAAAGGTTAAACTCCATCGAGAAATGATTAATAATTTAAAAAGAAATGATAAAATAATTACTTCAGGGGGTATAATTGGTAAAATTTCTAAGGTAAATGATAATAAAGAACTTCAAGTGGAAATTGCAGAATCTGTTGAAATTAAATTAGCTCCAGGAATGATATCAGAATTGTATGTTAATTCTAAAGATGAAAAAAAACAAGAAACCCCTTCAATAGAAAAAGAGAAAATTCAAAATAATAGTTTTTTATCTGGATTGTTTAGAAAAAAGAAAAATTAAATAATGAAAAATTATCCCCTGTGGAAATCTATACTAGTATTCCTAGTTGTTTCTTTAGGTATAATTTTTACAATACCTTCTTTAATTTATCAAGAAGATCCTAAAAATTGGTTTTTAAAAAATAAAATTAATTTAGGACTAGATCTACAAGGTGGTTCTTATTTATTACTAGAAGTTGATTCAAATATTTTGATTGATGAAGAATTAGAAAACATAAGTGATTCTTTAAGACAAATAGCAAGAAATGAAAAAATTAGTGTAACCAATATTCAAATTAATCTTGATAAAATAATTTTTAGATTTAGAGACAATGCTTCTCTTGAAAAAATTAGAAATGAATTACTAAAAAACTACAGGGATATTAAAATTGTTATAAGTAATAATCTATTAACTGTTCATATAAATGAAAAATTTAAAAAAAGCATACAAGAATCAGCTATTAAACAATCTTTAGAAATTGTAAGAAAAAGAATTGATGAATCAGGAACAAAAGAACCTCTTATTCAAAGATCTGGTAAAAATCGAATTCTTCTTCAATTACCAGGAGTAAAAGATCCTGAAAGGATAAAAGATTTATTGGGTAAAACTGCTAAATTAACTTTTCATATGGTAGATGATGAAGATACTATATCACTTAAAGTTAATCGAGCCCCATTTGGAAAAATAATTGTATCAGATTATTTAGATAAAGAAATTAAATATCTTGTTGAAAAAAAATCTAGAGTTGGTGGTGAAAATTTAGTTGATGCAAAAACTTCTTTTGATCCTACAGATGGACATGCTGTATCTTTTAGATTTGATACAACTGGAGCACAAAAATTTGGAAAAGCTACTTCTGACAATGTAGGTAAAAGATTTGCCGTTATATTAGATGATGTTGTTATTACGGCACCAGTTATTCGCTCCGCTATTACTGGAGGATCAGGTGTAATTTCAGGAAATTTTACTAGTCAAGAAGCGGCAGATCTAGCTGTATTACTTAGGGCAGGAGCACTTCCAGCTCCATTAAACATTATTGAAGAAAGATCAGTTGGTCCTGGTCTTGGTTCAGATTCTATTTCTGCTGGGAAAATTGCAAGTATTATTGGTATGACATTAGTATGTATATTTATGATTCTTATTTATGGAATTTTTGGCTTGCTTGCAAATATAGCTTTAATTGTTAATTTGTTTATTATTGTTTCTTTGCTAGGTGCTATTGGTGCCACTTTAACTCTACCAGGTATTGCAGGAATTGTTTTAACAATAGGTATGGCTGTTGATGCCAATGTTTTAATTTTTGAAAGAATTAAAGAAGAGTTAACAAAAAACTCTAAAACTATAATTGCTATAAAAGATGGTTTTGCAAAAGCAATTTCTACTATTCTTGATGCAAATATTACTACTCTTATTGCTGCTTTGCTTCTTTTTGTTTTTGGTTCAGGCCCAATCAAAGGTTTTTCTATAACTCTATCTCTAGGAGTAATAGCTTCTATGTTTACAGCAATGATGCTTACTAATTTTTTAATTCATCTTTGGTTCTCATTTTCAAAGAAAAAGAAAATTCACTTATAATGTTTAGATTGAAAAAAATTATCCCTACTAATTCAAATTTCTCTTTTATGGAATTAAGGAAGAGGATGTTAATAATTTCTTTCTTTTTTATAATTTTTTCAATTTTACTTTTATCTTTTAAAGGTCTAAATTTAGGTATAGATTTCAAAGGTGGAACATTGATTGAAATTAGCACAGATAATTCTAATATTTCAGAATTAAGAACAATTTTAAGTCCTTCTTTTAATGAAGTAACATTACAAGAATTTGGTAATGAGAGTACTATTATAATTAGACTCCAAAATGATACTAACACAGAAAGTATTACTACTATTAATAAAGTAAAAGAGTTAATCAGTGATAAAGTAAATGAATTTAGAAGATCTGAATTTGTAGGACCTACAATAAGTAGTGAGCTTTTAATAAAAGGACTTCAAGCTATTTCATTCGCTCTCATTGCCATTTTATTATATATTTGGCTTAGATTTGAATGGCAATTTGGTTTTGGAGCAGTTGTAGCATTGACACATGATGTTTTATTTACACTTGGAGTTTTATCATTACTAAATATTGAATTTAGTCTTTCAACAATAGCAGCTATATTAACAATTGCTGGTTATTCAATTAATGATACTGTAGTTATTTTTGATAGAGTAAGAGAAAATTTACGTAAATATAAAAAATTAGATTTAGTCGATCTATTTAACTTATCAATTAATAATACTTTATCTAGAACAGTTATGACTAGTATTACTACTCTAATTGCTCTTTTGAGTCTCTTTATCTTTGGTGGGGAAGTAATTAAACCTTTTGCCTTTGCAATGATTATAGGAGTATTAATAGGAACATATTCTTCTATTTTTGTTGCGGTCCCAACTTTACTTTTATTTAAGTTTAGACCGCAAGAAGAAGAATAAAATTAACCTAAGTTTTGAGCACTAACCATTGATAACAACATAGGGATAGACAATAAAGTATTTGTTCGAGAAAATAGCATTGCTGTTCTAACAGATTTTGCTTTTTCTTCTGGGCCTACCTCAATCATACCTAGAGCTTTTTTTTGGTTAGGCCAAATTACCATCCAAACATTATAAGCCATAATGATACCCAGCCACATTCCTATACCAATAGTAATACTTTTTGGATCAGCACCACCTATTAAACCAAGTGACATCGCTTGATTTACATATCCACTTAAATAAGCAACAATTAATCCTGTAATTATTGTAGAAAGAGCAGCCCATCTAAACCAAAAAAGAGCTGCAGGAGCTATTACTTTTCCAATTGCTGGTTTTTGTTCATCGGGTATATTGGGCATGTTTGGTATTTGTACAAAATTAAAATACCATAGAAGTCCTATCCACATAACTCCAGATAGAACATGCAAATAACGAAATATTACTGTACCCCAAAAAAAAGAATCAGAAAACCATTCTCCACTATCTGGCCACACTGAATAAATTATTATAAAAAAAACTATTGCAAGTATAATTCCAGCAATAACAGTTCTGTTTAGTGACTGTAAAATATTAGACACATACACCTCCAAAAAAATTAAATATATCTCTTTAGATACTTTCCTGTAAAGCTTTTTTCTTGTTTTATGATATTTTCTGGGTTTCCTTGAAATACAATATAACCTCCTTTTTCTCCTCCTAATGGACCTAAATCAATTAAATGATCAGCGGTTTTGATAATATCTAAATTATGTTCTATTACTATTACGGTATTTCCTTCATTTACAAGAGTATGCAAAATTTTTAAAAGCTTATTTACATCATCAAAATGAAGTCCTGTTGTAGGTTCATCTAAAATATATAAAGTTTTTCCAGTTGATTTTTTTGATAATTCTTTTGATAGTTTTATTCTTTGAGCTTCTCCTCCAGAAAGAGTAGTCGCTGATTGACCAACTTTTATATAATCTAGACCTACATCCATTAATGTTTGAAGTTTTTGTTTTATTGAAGGTATATTTTTAAAAAAAGTATAACCTTCTTCAACAGTCATATTTAATATATCAAAAATTGATCTATCTTTATATTTAATTTCCAAGGTTTCTCTATTGTATCTTTTTCCCTTACAAACCTCACATTCCACATAAACATCTGCTAAAAAATGCATTTCTATTTTCTTTACACCCCCACCTTCACATGTTTCACAGCGACCACCTTTGACATTGAATGAAAATCTTCCAGGTTTGTATCCTCGTGCAGCTGATTCGTTTAAATTAGCATACCATTCCCTTATTGGTGTAAAACAACCAGTATAAGTAGCGGGATTAGATCTTGGAGTTCTACCAATTGGGGCTTGATTAATGTCAATTACTTTATCAACTAGTGATGTACCTTTTATATTAAAATTTTTTTCATCTTTATTTAATGATTTGTTATAAAAATCATCGAGTCTTTTATACAAAGTATCTATTATTAGTGATGATTTTCCACTACCAGAGACACCTGTAATTCCTATGAAATTTCCTAGTGGGAAGGAAATAGTTAAGTTTTTTAAATTATTTGTGTTAATTTTAGATAAGGTTAAAATTTTTTGTAGATTGGTTTTTCTTCTTTTTTTTGGTACAAGAATTTTTTGTTTTTTATTTAAATATTGAGATGTTAAACTATCTTTATTTTTAATAATAGATTTGTAATTTCCTTTTGCTACAATATGACCTCCATGTATGCCAGCTTTAGGACCCATATCAATTATATAATCAGCTTTTTTTATTGTATCTTCATCATGCTCAACTACTATTACGGTATTTCCTAGATCTCTTAATTTGTATAGGGTTTCAATTAGTTGTTTATTATCTTTTTGATGAAGTCCAATTGAAGGTTCATCTAAAACATATAAAACACCTGTTAAACCTGAACCAATTTGACTTGCAAGTCTTATTCTTTGACTTTCACCTCCTGAAAGAGTTTTACTAGCTCTAGAGAGAGTAAGATAACTTAGACCAATTTTATTTAAGAAATTTAATCTATTATTTATTTCTTTTAAAATACCTTCAGCAATTTTTTTTTCAATTGTTGATAAATTATTTTCTAGTTTATCAAACCAATTAATACATTCATTGATAGATTTTTTAGTTATCTGTCCTATATGATGATTATTAATTTTAATAGAAGTAGCCTTTTCGTTAAGTCTAAAACCATTACATTTTTCACAATCTCGTTCAGATAAATATTTTTCAAGTTCATATTGTATCCAAAATCTTTCATTTTCATTATATTTTCTGTCTATAAAATTTAAAATACCTTCAAAATTATCTAAGAAATAAGAGATATTTTTTTTAATTATATTGTTTTGATCATATGTTTGATTCCCATGTAAAATAAAATTTTTAACTTTATTTGGAATATTTTTCCATGGTATATTTAAGCTGATTTTATTTTGATTTAGAATAGAGGAAAGAGTTTCTATAAACATTTTTCTTTGACGACCAAAAACTTTTGTTTCCCAAGGTTTGATAGCACCTTGAATAATTGATCTAGAATCATCAGGAATTACTTTTTTTTCATCAAAAAATTCTTCTACACCTAGACCATCACATACATCGCAAGCACCTTGAGGTGCATTAAAACTAAATAATCTAGGTTCAATTTCTTCAATTGTAAAACCTGTTACTGGACAAGAAAATTTTGATGAATAAATTGAAATTTTTTTATTTTCGAGATTTTCAACAAAAACTAATCCATCTGATAAAGACAAAGCAACTTCAATACTTTCAGCTATTCTATTTTTGATATTTTTTTTTATAATTATTCTATCTATAAGAACTTCAAGACTGTGTTTAAAATTTCTTTTGAGTTTAGGGGTATTTTCTATTTCGTATACTTTATTATCAATTTTAATACGTTGGAATCCTTTTTTTCTAATATCATCAATTTCTTTTTTGTATTCACCCTTTCTATCTCTTATTATTGGTGATAAAATATATACTCTATCATTGATATTTTCATTGATAATTATATCTGTTATTTCACTTACAGATTGAGATTTTATTGGAAGACCTGTTGTGGGTGAATAGGGCGTACCTACTCTTGCAAATAGTACTCTTAAATAGTCATAAATTTCAGTTATAGTTCCTACCGTGCTACGAGGGTTTTTTTGTGCAGTTTTTTGTTCTATAGAAATTGCCGGAGATAAACCTTCAATACTTTCAACATCAGGTTTATTCATCATTTGTAAAAATTGACGAGCATAGGCTGAGAGACTTTCTACATATTTTCTTTGTCCTTCAGAATATATTGTATCAAAAGCTAACGTTGATTTTCCCGAACCACTTACACCTGTAATCACTACAAGTTTATTTTTTGGAATTTCTAAATTAATATTTTTTAAATTATGCTCCTTAGCTCCTTTTATTATTATTTTATCCAGATTCATTTATGATTATTTATTAGTGAATTTATTATTTTTGTTATAAAGATATATATGAGAAAAATATGGTTGGTAGTGTAAATAAAGTAATTTTGTTGGGGAATTTAGGTAGAGACCCCGAAATTAGATCAATGCAATCTGGTAATAGGATGGCTTCTTTTTCTTTAGCTACTTCTAAAAGGTGGAAAGATAAATCTACTCAAGAGCAAAGAGAAAAGACTTCTTGGCATAATATAGTTGTTTTTGGAGAGGGCTTAGTTGATATTATTGAAAAATACGTAAAAAAAGGATCTAAAATTTATCTTGAAGGTGAATTACAAACAAGAAAGTGGCAAGATTCAGAAGGTAATGACAAATATACAACTGAAGTAATTTTACAGGGATATAATAGCAATCTAACATTATTAGATTCTAAAAGCTCTAATTCATCAATTTCGACACAAGAAAAATCTGATATTTCGCAAATTTCAAATTCTGATGAAACTTTTGATACTAAAAAATCTTCAAATGAATCTCTTGATGATGATATACCTTTTTAATTTCTTATTAAAAACATTATTTAAATAATTGATATATATAAATTAAATATATTAACACATAGTATAATTTGTTTGTTAATAATAAGTAATTTTGATATAAAAATTATATATAAATTCAATAAAATAAGGATTTTTTTTTGCCCAAAGAAACAATAACGTTAGAAAAATCATTAAATTCAGAGAGCATTACTAGCATTTCTTTAGTTGAGGAAATGAAAAAATCATATTTAGATTATGCTATGTCAGTAATTGTATCTCGAGCATTACCGGATGTTAGAGATGGATTGAAACCTGTTCATAGAAGAATCCTCTATGCAATGAATGAATCTGGTTTTACCTATAATAAACCTTATAAAAAATCAGCACGTATAGTAGGGGAAGTTATGGGAAAATATCACCCTCATGGAGACACTCCTATTTATGAATCAATGGTTAGAATGGCCCAAGATTTTTCAATGAGATTAGAGTTAATTGATGGTCAAGGTAATTTTGGATCAATGGATGGAGATCCTCCTGCAGCTATGCGATATACAGAAGCTAGGTTAGCAAAAATTTCAGAAAAAATTGTTAGTGACTTAGACAAAGAAACAATTTTATTTCGCCCCAACTATGATGATTCTACATTTGAACCTTCTGTTTTACCATCACAGTACCCAAATTTGCTAGTTAATGGTAGTTCGGGTATCGCAGTAGGTATGGCAACTAATATTGCTCCACACAACTTGGGAGAAGTAATTGATGCTACTTTGTATCATATTGATAATTCTAATTGTTCAATAGAAGATTTAAATAAATTTATTTTAGGTCCAGATTTTCCAACTGGTGGACAAATTATAGGTGTTAAAGGTATTAAGGAAGCTTTTGCTACAGGAAAAGGCGCTTGTATAGTTAGATCAAAAACATCAATTGAAAAATTTAAAAAAGAAAGAGAGGCTATTATTATTCAAGAAATACCTTATCAAGTAAATAAGGCAAGATTAATAGAAAAAATAGCTGATACTGTAAAAAATAATATTATTTATGGAATATCTGATTTGCGTGATGAATCTGATCGTAATGGAGTTCGCGTTGTAATTGAACTTAAAAAAGATGTAGATTCAAAAATTATTTTGAATCAATTATATAAACATACTTTGTTACAAACTACTTTTAATAGTAATATGCTTGCTCTTAATAAAGGCAAACCAGAACAACTTAATCTAAAAAATATTATTTCTTCTTTTACAGAATTCAGGGAAGAAATTGTCACAAAAAGAACTGTATTTGATTTAAATAAAGCAAGAAACAAGGCTCATATTTTGATAGGCTTAGTAGTTTCTAATTATAATATAGATACAATTATAGAGCTGATTAAAAAATCTAAAGATTCAAAAGAAGCAAAAGAAAAATTATTAAAAGTAAAATGGAAACTTTCAAAAGATAATATAAATTTTATTAAATTGATTGAGCTAGATTCAGGTCAATTATTAAACAATTCTTATTTTTTTACTGAAACACAAGCGAAAGCTATATTAGACTTGAGATTGCATAAACTAACAAGTTTAGAAAGGGGTGAAATTAAAAAAGATTTAGAAAATATTGTAATTGAAATTAAAAATTATCTTGAAATTTTAAATTCTCGCAAAAAATTATTGAATGTAATTAAAACTGAATTGAAAGATATAAAAAAAGAATTTGCTACACCCAGATTAAGTGAAATTATTACTAAGGAGTATGAACAAATAGACAATATAAATTTTATTCAAAAAGAAGAAATAGTTATCACAATATCTAATAATGGATATATTAAAAGAACACTTTTAGAAAATTATAGAGCTCAAAACAGAGGAGGTAAAGGTAAGACGGGGATGTCTACTCGAGAAGAAGATTTTGTTAAGGAAATACATCTAGCAAATACTCATACAAAGTTGCTTGTTTTCTCATCTTTTGGCAAAGTATATTCACTTAGATCATTTGATATACCGGAGACTAGTTTAAAAGCTAGAGGAAAGCCTATTATTAATCTTTTACCTTTCTCACCAGATGAAAAAATTGCTACATTTTTACCTTTACCTGTTCAAGAAAGTGAGTGGGAAAATAAACTAATCGTTTTTATGACCAGAAACGGGATGGTCAGGAAAAATAAATTAATTGATATTGCCAAAAGTGGAAAAAGAGATTTAAGAGAAACAGGAAAATTAAGTATTAAACTTGATAAAAAAGATGAATTGATCGGAGTTGACCTTGCAAATGATGCTGAAGATATACTAATTTCTTCTTCAAACGGTAAGTGTTTGCGTTTTCCAGTCAGTTCACTTAGATTATTTTCTGGTTTAAATTCAGGGGGTGTAAGAGGTATTAAATTAGATAAAAATAATTTTATTATATCTTTTTCAATACTACGTCATTCATTTATAGATATATCAATTAGGCAAAAATATTTACAGTATGCCTCTGAAAATAGAAAGAATATTTCTAATCATAAAAGAGAAGACTTTTCTCAACTTGAAAAAAATGAAGAATTTTTGTTATCTGTTACTACTAAAGGATTTGGCAAAAGATCTTCAGCTTATGAATATAGAATTTCCAGTCGAGGAGGAAAAGGTATTACAGGAATACTAACTACTCCAAAAAATGGTAAGGTAATAGATAGCTTTGTAGTTAAAGATAATGATCAGTTAATTTTAGTAAGTGATAAAGGTCAAATAATTAGAGTCAATGTGAATCAAATAAGAATAGCGGGCAGAACTACTCAAGGTGTTTCTATTTTTAAAATTCCTAAAGAAAATCAAATTGTATCTGTATCAAGAGTTGTGGAGTTATCAGTCAATGGTAAATAAAAGAATAGGTATATATCCTGGTACTTTTGATCCAATTACTTTTGGACATTTAGATATAATTAAGCGATCATTGAAAATTGTTGATGACATAATTATTGGTATTGCTGATAATATAAATAAAACTTCTTTATTTTCTATATCTGAACGTAGTGAATTAATTAAAAATGATATTAAATCTGCCTTTAATCATAATAGTAACATTCAGATTAAAAAAGTAAGTGGACTTTTAACAGATTTTTCAAAAAAAAATAATGCTACTTGTATTATAAGAGGTTTGAGAGCTGTTTCAGATTTTGAATATGAATTTCAAATGACTGGAATGAATTTTCAGTTAAATCCGAATATTGAAACAGTTTTTTTGATGTCATCTGATAAAAATTCTTTTATTTCATCTAACTTTGTGAAAGAAGTTCATAAACTAGGTGGGGATGTTTCTAATTTTGTATCTCAAAATACCATTATTAATTTAGATAAAAAAAATAACTAATTTTAATTTCTTGCGTTAATTTTATTTGAACTATATAGAACTTACATTTGTAAGGGCCCTTAGCTCAGTTGGTAGAGCAATTCCCTTTTAAGGAATGGGTCACAGGTTCGAATCCTGTAGGGCTCACCAAATATTATTCTTGTAATATTAATGTTTAAAACAACTATAAAAAATCTTGAAACAAATATTCAAAAACCATGTGATATTTTAAAAAAAAACGAAAATTATTTAGAAGTAGTTATTGAGGGAACGACTATTAAAATTTTATTAAAAAAACACAATAAAGAATACATCGGCAAGTATAAAAATATGGAGTTTATTTCTACAGGCAATTAATTTATATTTGCCTTTCTTTTTCTATTAATGTTTCATTTTTTAAATCATTTATTATTTTTTTTTCTATTTCAATTATTTTTATAGTTTTGCCTTTTCCTATTCCTGGACAAAAATTTATAATTTCTTTATTCCATTTTTTGGGATTCATATTTTCTTTCCAAAAAGGCCAGGATCTGCAAGCTATTGGTCTTGCTTTATAAACAGAGCATTTTGTTCCTTTTAGAAATTGACAATTTCCATTCATATTTATTTCTTTTAAATGTAGATAACCGTCTGTTCTTTCGCAGTATTTTTTTTTAAATTGTAAAGTTGATATAGAAAAATATTTACTTAATTCTTTTATATCTTTACTACTAAGATAAACGAAACCATAAGTTCCTCTTGAAACACAACAATTACTAGAACCTTGACATTCAAATTTAATTTCTTTTATATAATTTGTATTCATTATTTATCCAGCAAGTAATGTTTTTATTGCTACATCTTTTTCAAATAAATGTAATAAATTTCTTAAACGTAAACCATTTTCATTTTCAAGTTTAGGATCGTTATTTGATATAAATTCTACTGTTTTTCTAGCATCTTCAAGTAATTCTTTGTCAAAAGCTAAATCAGCAATCAAAAATGACGGTTGACCACTTTGTTTTTTACCAATTCTATCTCCTTCACCTCTTAATAAAGAATCATGTTCTGCAATTTCAAAACCATCGTTAGTTTCTTTCATTTTTGCAATTCTTTTCTTAGCTAGTTCTCCTATATTTTCTTTAAATAATAATATGCAATTTGCTGGCATATTATTTCTTCCAATTCGTCCACGAATTTGATGCAAAGAACTAAGACCAAATCTTTCAGCATTTTCTATTATCATAGTAGTAGCTAAAGGCACATCAACTCCAACCTCTATAACAGTTGTTGCAACTAAAATTGAGTAATCTTCATTCTGAAACTTTTTCATCACATTTTCTTTTTCTTTTTCTTTTAACTGCCCGTGTATTAATAAAACTTTTCCTTTAAATTTTCTATTAAGAGATTCAAATCTTTTAGTTGCTGCTTGCAAATCTAATTCTTCTGATTCTTCAACTAGAGAACATACCCAATAAATTTTTTCATTAGTTTCAATTTTATTCGTTAAACGATTAATTAAATCATTAACTTTTGAAATTGGTATTGATTTTGTATTTATAGGTATTCTGCCTTCAGGTTTTTCAGTTAGACGACTTTGATCAATGTTTCCATAAGCAGCTAGAGCAAGAGTTCTTGGAATAGGTGTTCCAGACATAGTAAGTACATTTGGCTTTTTACCCTTATTTGTGAGAGATAAGCGTTGAAATACACCAAAGCGATGAGATTCATCACAAACCACCAATCCAATAGAATGATAACTCACATCATCTTGTATTAGAGCATGTGTACCAATAATAATTTGAGCTTCACCAGTTTTAATTAAACTTAATTTTTCTAATCTTGAGTTGCCTGTATCCTTACCTGTTAGTAGTAATATATTGATATTTAAAGGTTTTAAGATTGTAGAAAGATTGTTAAAATGTTGTTGAGCTAATATACTAGTTGGTGCCATTAAAACACCTTGGTAACTACTATCGATAGCATGAATTAAAGACAGTAAAGCTATTACTGTCTTCCCAGAGCCAGTATCTCCTTGTAGAAGTCTGATCATTTGATGTGGCGAGGTTAAATCTTCAAATATTTCTTTCCATGCTTTTTTTTGTGATTGAGTTAATTTAAAAGGTAAATTGTTAATACATTTAAAAACTAAATTTAGATTTTGATTAAATTTTATACCTTTTGTTTTTTGATTATAATTACGAATAATAGCTATAGCTAATTGATGGGCTAATAATTCATCATAAGCTAAACGCTTTCTATAAATATTTGATTCCATTAAATCGTCTTTTGAAGTTGGTTGATGTGATTTTAAGAGACTATTTTTCCAATCATTAAAAAAATATTTATTTATTATCTTTTCATCTATCCATTCTTCTAAATCAGGTATTTTTTGTAAAATTTTATCTATTGTTTTAATATAAATATTATGAGTTAATCCAGCAGTCAAACTGTAAACAGGCTCTATATTTTTTAATGTATTTAGTTTATCAATTTCAACTATATGGCTTGGATGAGTTATTTGGTAAGTATTTTTAAAATATTCTAATTTTCCACTAATAAAACGGGATTCACCTTCAGGCAACACTGTTTTTATATAAGGCTGGCGTGCATAAAAAAAAACCAATGTGACAGGAGTATCTCCGCACAAACAACTTATTTTATAAGGAGCTTTACTACTAAAGTAAGAAGGTTTATGTTTAATAACATCAACCTTGAATGTAATTAAAGAATTTATTTCAGCTTCTATAATATTATTGATGAATTTACGTTTGATAATATTATATGGTAAATGCCAAAGTAGATGAACTAATCTTGGTCCGACTAACCTTTGAAATAGAACATCTAATTTTGGTCCAATTCCAGACAATGAAAGAATTGGAGAAAATAAAGGATTAATTTTATTAGAGCGCATTATGTATATTTTGTTATCTTACACTTCATACTACAAATAATAAACTACCATAATTATGAAAAATATTAATAATATAAAAAAGAAAATTATCTACAGATGCTTATATAGTGGCATCAAAGAAACAGATTTACTTTATCAAAAAACAATAATTAAAAATATTGATTCTCTTACTTTTGAAGAATTACAGGTCTTACTTAATTTATTTACAAAATTATCTGATCTTGAAATTTATTTTATTCTCACAAGGAAAAAAAATCCTCACAAAAAATATAAGATATTATTTAATAAATTACTTAAATGAAAAGTGTTAATTTAGTAGGATCGGTCATTAAAGGATGTGAATATTATTATATAGCTGACAATTTGCACAAAGAAGACCAAGCAATTTTGTATGTAGGAAGAGATGATAGAGAAATATACAACATTAAGGAAAAAATAAAATGGTTAGTTCCTTATGTAGACATTTACATATACAGATCTTGGGATCAAATACCTTATGATAAAGTATCTCCATCAAAAGAAATACAAGCAGAGAGAATTAATACTCTTTATTGCCTAAAGAAAATAAAAAACAAAGTTATAGTTTTAACATCTATTAATGCTTTAATTCAAAAAACAGTAAATCAAGATTTTTTATCAAAAAATTTTATAAATATTACTATTGGTCAAGAAATTATATTTGATAATTTAATTAAACAATTGCTGTTACTTGGTTATAACCGCACATCTATAGTAAGAGAAAAATCAGATTTTTCAATAAGAGGTTCTATTATTGATATTTTTATTATAGAAAGAAATAATCCCATACGTATAGATTTCTTTGGGAATAAAATTGTATCAATACATGAATTTGATTCATTTTCTCAAAGACGTTCAAAAAAATTTGTAGATAATAATATCATTATTAATTCTTCTTCTGAGATTCTATTAAATGACATAACAATAGATAATTTCAAAAATAAATTTAGAAAAATATTTCCTGAATTTAGAAGAAGCGATGTGTATCAATCTGTTGGTGATGGTATTTTTTGTTATGGTTTAGAGCAAATGTTGCCTTTATTTCATAAATCACTTAGCAATTTGTTTGATTATTGTAAGGGATTCAATGTAATTTTAAACAGCAATTTTCAGGATCTTGTTGATTCTCGTATTGAAAATATAAATGATTTTTATAGTGCACGTATAGATTCTGGTGACAAATTTAATTTAACACCATCTAATCTATACCTAACAAATAAAGAATTAATTAATTCAATTAAAGCTTGCAAAGTTTATCAATTACATGACTTTCACTTACCAAAAAATTATAATTTTAGTATAAAAAAATTACCTAATTTATCTTCTATTAAAAAAAAAATTGATTTTAATTTTATTCAAAAATTTTTTGATATTAACTCACCGAATAAAATAATAATAATTTGTGCCAGATCTTATGGTTCTTTAGAACAAATAAAATATATATTTAATGAAAATTTATCAATTTCTATTGCTCAAATTAACAACTTTAATGAAGTAAATAATGATAATTCAATATATATAACTGTTCTTAAAATTGAAGAAGCTTCGCAATTAAATCAATATATATTTATTAACGAAAAAACATTATTTGGTTATAATTTTTCGGTTCAAAAAAAAATATCAAAACAAAAAGAAATTTTTTTTGAAGAAATAAATAAATTATCTAAAAATAGTATTCTTGTACATTCAGAATACGGATTATGTAGATTTCAAGATATAAGAAAGTTAGAAATTAATTCTTCACTACATGAATGTATAGTTTTAGAATTTGATGAAAAACAAATACTTTATTTACCAATAGAAAATCTTAATTATATTACAAAATATAAAGATGAAGAAGATAAATTTATTAAACTTGATAAAATGGGAAGTATCCATTGGCAACATCGAAAAGCAAAAGCCAAAGATAGAATTAAAGATATAGCAAAACAATTAATTGAAGTTGCAGCAAAACGTTTAACTATAAATTCATTTCCTGTTAATTTTAATCAAGTAACATATGACCAATTTTCTAGTTCATTTCCCTACATTGAAACAGAAGATCAACTAAAAGCTTGTGAAGATGTAAAATCAGATTTGTTAAAAAAAGTACCATCTGATAGATTAATTATAGGTGATGTGGCTGCCGGAAAGACTGAATTGATCCTACGTGCTACTTTTTTAGTAGCAAAATCTTCCTTACAGGCAGTAGTATTGGTTCCAACGACTATTTTATCAAGACAACATTATAATAATTTTGCACAACGTTTAACGCCTTTTGGAATAAAAGTAGGGGAATTATCGCGTTTTGTGTCAATTAAAGAAAGAAATAAAACCATCTCTTTGCTAAAAAATGGTCTATTAGATATTCTTATTGGAACTCATGCTATCTTAAACGATAAAATTGTATTTAAAAAATTAGGACTTATATGTTTAGATGAGGAGCAGCGTTTTGGTACTTTACAAAAAGAAAAATTAAAAAAAATATGGCCCCAAGCTCATATAATTAGTACTACAGCTACCCCAATACCTAAAACTTTATCTTCTTCTTTATCTGGTATTAAAGATTTTAGTCTTATACTTACACTGCCTTTCGAAAGACTTAGTGTTAGAACTTTTGTAACAACTTTTGATGTAATAACTATTTCAGAAGCAATTCGTAGGGAAGTTATTGGCCGTAAAATGGGTGTATTTTTTGTAACTCCAAAAATTAAAGATATTCCTTTTCTTGAAAATTTTTTACAAGAATATTTGCCAGAGATTTCTTATGTAGTTGTTCATGGGCAATTAAAATCACAATTATTAGAAGAAAGAATAACTAAATTTTATGATAAAAAAGTTAATCTTCTTCTTAGTACAAATATTATAGAATCAGGATTAGATCTTCCTCATGTCAATACTATTATAATTAATCGTGCAAATATGTTTAGTCTAAGTAGTTTATATCAATGCAAAGGGAGGGTAGGTCGAGGTGAGAAGCGGGGGTATGCTTATTTAATATATAAAGAAGGAGAATTAACTGAGAGTGGAAGAAAAAGACTGGAAATTATTAATTCATTTGATCAATTGGGAAGTGGTTTTAATATAGCATCTGCAGATCTTAATATGAGAGGTCCAGGATCATTAATATCAACAGAACAATCAGGATTTATTAAAGAAGTTGGCACTGAATTATATCATTTAATGCTTGAAGAGGAGATCGAAGAATTAAAATATAATGAATTTAAAATTAAATCATCAAAAAAAATATTTTCATTTAATCCTATAATTAAAATACCTGAAAAAATATTTATTCCGGATGAATTCATCTCAGATTTAGATTTAAGAATTTCTATATATAAAAGAATTTCAGCTATTACTAATGAAGAAGAAAAAAATGTATTGATAGTTGAATTATTAGACCGTTTTGGTAAATTCCCTAATGAGTTAAACAACTTATTTAAATTAATTGAAATAAAATTGTTGTGTTTTAAATATAATATCGAGCAAATTGAGTTTGGGAAAAAAGGAATACTTATTACTTATTATAAAAATAAACCCTCAAATTCTGAAAAACTTTTAAAAATAGCTCTTTCATCTAATAATTCTCAAATAAAAATTCGAACTGATCAAAAGGTTTTTTATGATTTTGACGGAGAACTAAACGAAGATAGATTTGAATTAATCAAAAAAATAATAAATTATATATCTTAGTACAATATTTTGGCGGAGCGAGTAGGATTCGAACCCACGAGAGTATTGCTACTCTGACGGTTTTCAAGACCGTTGCATTCAACCAGACTCTGCCATCGCTCCATTTATGTGTAATAATTCATTACATTTAGGTATTATATTTGTCAAAATATATAAAAAATAAATTTAATTGTTTCCAAAATATTGTTAGTTTTGATATTCCTTATTTATTGTGAATTATTTAGCTAATATCTCTTTTCTATTTTTCGTTTTTTTTTCAATAAATTTATATTCATCAGAGTGTCAAAAGCCAAAAATGCCAACAGATCAAGAATGGGAAAAATGGCTAGAGCAAATTAAAATAGAAGCCTATGAAATGAATATTACAAAAAAAACAATTGAAAGTGAGCTCTTAAATATAACACCGCAAAGTAAAATCATAATGAGAGATAGATGTCAGCCTGAATCAACGATAACTTTAAAAGAATATTTGTATTATAGAATTGATAAAGCAAGAATAATAGCGGGTAAAAGAATGATGAAAAAATATAATAATGAATTAGATGTTATTGGTAAGTATTTTGGTATTCAACCTAGATTTATTGTTGCAGTTTTAGGTATGGAAAGTTTTTATGGAAAGAATCAAGGGAAAATTAAAACAATGGAAGCCATAACTACTTTAGCATTTGATAGAAGACGGAGTGATTTTTACAAAAAACAATTATTTGCAGCATTAAAAATGATTGATCAAGGATTAGTCTCTTCTGAAAAACTCATTGGTTCTTGGGGTGGAGCAATCGGAATGACACAAATGATTCCTACAACTTTTATAGAATCTGGTTATGACTGGGATGGAGGTGGTGTAGATATTTGGAATAGTTACGCTGATGCTTTTGCTAGTATAGCTAATTATTTAACTTCAATCGATAAAAACCCTTGGTCTTCAAATATATCTTGGGGTCAAGAAGTAAAGGCACCTAAAAATTTAGTTAACATTTATGATTCGCTAAAACAAATTAAGCCTAAAGGCTGTGGCGCTGTAAAAGCTCAATCAATAGAAAAAGACCTCTCTGAATGGCAAAATCTTGGCTTTAAGGACATTAATGGAGATGATTTAGCAAATACAAAAGATATTAAAGCTAGGTTAGTTGTGCCTGACGGGTTAAATGGAAGAATATTTTTAGTATATTCAAATTATAAGAATATCCTATACTACAACTGTAGTTCTTATTACGCTATTTCTATTGCTATGTTATCTGATGAAATTATTAATTAATATATTTTTTGTTATAACTTTTTTGTATTCTTGTACTTTAAATAAAAATAATAAAATTGTTACTACTTTGATTGAAAAAAAAGATAATTTATCTGAAAAAATTGAAAAGAACAAAACAAAAAAAGAAAATATTAAAAAAAACAAAACAAAAAAAGAAAATATTCAAGATATTAATATAAGAAAATTTAATAATAATATTCCTTTTTATTTAATAGGTGAACCATTCTTTATAGAAGGAGTAGAATATACACCTAAAGAAAATTTTAATTACAATGAAAAAGGATTAGCCACATATTATGGTAAAGAATTGCATAATCAAAAAACAGCAAATAATGATTTTAATAAAGTTACTGAATTATTAGGTCGGCATAAAACATTACCATTACCTAGTGTTGTAAAATTGACAAATCTTGAAAATGGATTGTCTCTTATAATAAAAATTAATGATAGAAACGAAAATAATGCTTCCTTTATTGAAGTGTCTCGAAAAGTAGCTCAACTTTTAAGATTTTATAAATCAGGTTTTGCTCGAGTTCAAGTAGAGATTATGTCTGATCCAAGTAAACAACTTAAAATTGTAACTGAAGCTATGAATGATCCTAATTTTGATTCTACAATTGATTCATCACCCACTGTAGATGTTATAATTAGTGACTTAGGTGAAACAGCAAATAATAATGAGCAGTCCGTTAACAATATTGAACAACCTATAGAATTAGGGTTTGAACAAGTTTCACAAAATGATTTATTTGTTAAAATTGATGGATTTGAATCTTATAAAAAAGCACAAAGTATTATTTTATTACTTGAAAAAAATTATAAGACAACAACCCAAAAAGAAGACAGCAGTTATTCTTTAATTTTAGGACCATTAAACAACAATGAAGCTAATAAATTGGTTCTATTTTTTATTTCCAAAGGGTATAAGAATGCTAATATTTTGATTGAGTAAAACATACTAAGGTCATATTTAAAATTATAAGACTATTATGAAATATTTTCTTTTATTATTTTTTATCTTTTTTATTCATAGCTCACTTCTAGCAATAGATACCAAATCAGAGCAAGCTATCGTATATGATTGGAATACTAATGAGGTTCTTTATGAAAAAAACCCAGATCAAAAAGTTTCACCTGCATCTATGACCAAAATTATGACTGTATATGTAGTATTTGATCGTTTAAAAAATACTTCTATTTCAATTGAAGATAAATGTAAGATTTCTGCTAAAGCTTATAAAATGGGTGGAAGCAGAATGTTTATTGAAATAGATGAAAAAGTAACAATTAAAGATTTATTACGAGGGATAATCATTCAATCAGGTAATGACGCTTCTATAGCTATAGCAGAATGCTTGTCAGGAACTGAAAATGATTTTGTTAAGCTAATGAATTTTTATGCAGATAAAATTGGAATGGAAAATACAAATTTTGTAAATAGTTCTGGTTGGCCCGAAGAAGATCATTTTTCATCTGTTAGGGATATAGCCATACTTTCTAAAGCAATAATCACAGATTTTCCTGAACTATATACTTTTTTTAGTGAAAAAAAATTTACTTACAACGGAATCAGGCAGCCAAATAGAAATCAACTTTTATATTCTATACCTGGTACTGATGGGTTAAAAACAGGCTATACAAAAAAAAGTGGTTGGGGTATCGCAGCCTCTACAATACAAAATGGAAGAAGAATAATAGTTGTAATAAATGGTACAAATAGTAGTCGTTCTCGCCTGAATGAATCAACTAATTTAATTAATTGGGCTTTACGTGAAACAAAATTACAAAAAATATTTAAAAAAAATCAAATAATAAAAAATGTTGATGTATGGCTTGGTAATAATTCTACAGCTAATTTAATTATTGAAAAAGATATAGTAACAACACTTTCTTTTGATCAAATAAAATTAATAAAAGCAAACATAGAATATCAAAAACCTATGCCAGCTCCTTTTAATGCCGGAGATGTTGTTGGTAAAATGATTGTAGATATTCCTGGAAAATCAGAGATGATAATTCCTTTAATTGCAGAAAGTGATGTTAAAAGTATTAATCCTTTTTTTAGAATTTTTGCTGCAGCTAAATATTTAATATTCGGAACAACGTTGGATGAGTAAAAAAAAAGGATTATTTTTAACTTTTGAAGGACCTGAAGCAGTTGGTAAATCCACACAACTTATTAAATTAAAGAAATTTTTAAAAAAAAATAATATTCCCCATATTTTTACAAGAGAACCTGGGGGAACAATTGTTGCAGAAAAATTAAGAAATATAATTCTTAATAAAAACCTGGATATAACTTCTACTGAAGAAATTTTACTTCTTATGGCAGCAAGACTTAATCATATAAATTTAATTATAAAACCTGCAATAGAACAAAGAAAAGTTGTTATTGTAGATCGTTTTGCTGATTCAACTTTTGTATATCAAGGATTTGTCAATAAATTTGGATTAAAAAAAACAATTACTTTACACAAACAATTGCTTAATAATTATTTACCTGACAAAACATTTCTTTTTATGTTAGATCCTAAAGAAATTTTGAAAAGATTAAAAAAAAGAATTTATAAAAATAAATATGATAAAAATGATATAAATTTTCATAAAAGAGTGATTAGTGGATATAAAAAATTATCAAAAAACAATAAAAGATTTATTTTGATTAATGCAGAAAATTCTTTTGATATTGTACAAAGTAAAATACAAAAGACTATTTTAAAATTAATTAAATAGCCTTTTGTTATATGTCAGATACTCCTATAAATTTTATTGGAAATATTAATCTTTATGAAACTATTAAAAATTCTTATCTTAAAGGATCGCTTTCTCATTCAATTATTATTCATGGAGAAAAAGGAATAGGAAAGTCAACTTTTATTCGTTTTTTAACAAATCAGATATTTAATAAATTTAATGAATCTCCACAAATTAGATCTGAGTTAAAACATGAAATTCTAATAAACTCTAATGCTCATCCAAATTATATTTTAATTGATAAAGAATTTGATGAAAAATCAAAAAAAGTTAGAAATTATATACTGATTGATCAAATAAGAAATCTTGAATCATTTATATATCAGACTAGCATATATGATCATCTTCCAAAAATAATATTGATTGATAATGCAGATCAATTGAATAAAAATTCTTCAAATGCTTTATTAAAAGTTTTAGAAGAACCAAAAAAAAATACATATTTTTTTTTAATTTCTCATCAATTATCTTATTTGTTACCTACTATTCGTTCGAGATGTATTAAATTTAAATTAGAAAAACCTTCTTTTGAAAATTTTTCAATAATTATTAAAAATATTATTGAAGATATAAATGAATCTGAAATCAATTTTTTATTTGATTTCTCAAATGGTTGTCCTGGACTAGCATCAGAATATTATACAGAAGATATCCAAGAAATTCTTAATATTATTATTAAAATATTTAAAAAAAATGAATCTTTAAATCTAGATATTATTAATTTAGCTAATAATTTAGGAACTAAAAACAATGATCAATATAATTCTTTTTTATCTATAATTAAATTTATCTTATCAAATTTAATTAAAATTTACTCAGGAGTTAGTATACAAAATCTATTTATATCTGATATTAGCAAAACTTTAATTGATTTAACAAATTACATTAATTTAAATAAATGTATTGAAGCTATGAATTTTATAAATGAACATCAAAAAGATGTACTTATTTTTAACTTAGATAAAAAAATATTTACACTTAATCTATTTTCTGAAATATCAAGTAATTAATGAATTCTTTTTATATAACAACGCCAATTTATTATGTGAATGATAAACCTCATATCGGACATGCTTACACTACGATAGCTTGTGATATTCTGGCTCGTTATCACAACCTTAAAAATAATAATGTATATTTTTTAACTGGAACTGATGAACATGGTCAAAAAGTAGAAAAAGCTTCAATAGAAAATTCTTCTGATCCACAATCATTTACAGATAGGATGTCTGGTAATTTTAAAGAATTAGTATCTTTTTTAAATTGCAATATAAATGATTTTATTCGAACTACAGAAATAAGACATAAAAAAGCAGCCCAAGCTTTATGGAAAAAACTTTTTGACAATAATCAAATATATTTAGGAAATTATAAGGGCTGGTATTCAGTTCGTGATGAAGCTTTTTTTTCAGAAAATGAATTGATTAAAAAAGATAATAAATTTTATGCTCCTTCAGGAGCTGAAGTTGAATGGTTAAAAGAAGAAAGTTATTTTTTTAAATTATCTGAATGGCAAGATAAACTTTTAGAATATTATATAACTAATCCTTCAGCTATAGCCCCAATTACTAGATATAATGAAGTATTAAGTTTTATAAAAAGTGGATTAAAAGATTTATCTATCTCCAGAACAACTTTCAAATGGGGAGTGCCTGTTCCAAACAATGATAAACATATTATGTATGTATGGATAGATGCATTAACAAATTATTTAACTGCCCTAGGTTATCCTAATATAGAAAATGAATTATTTATCACTCATTGGCCAGCTGTTCATATAGTGGGAAAAGATATATTAAGATTCCACGCAATTTATTGGCCAGCCTTTTTAATGGGAGCTAACTTAGAACCTCCAAAAAAAATTTATGCGCATGGTTGGTGGACTAATTCAGGTGAGAAAATAAGTAAAAGTTTAGGAAATGTTATTGATCCTTATCAAATTGTCAAAACCTATGGATTAGATCAAATTAGATATTTTTTATTTAGTGAAGTACCTTTTGGAAATGATGGAGATTTTTCTCATAATTCAGTAATTAAACGTGTTAATGCTGATTTATCTAATAATTTTGGAAATCTAGTTCAAAGAGTTTGCTCTTTTATTAATAAAAATTGTGATTCAATAGTAGATAATAGAATTAATATTGAAAATGTTGAAGATAAAGGTTTGTTAGATTTATCTGTAGTTAAATTTGATAAATATAAATCCTATCTTGATAATCAAGAAATAGATAAAGCTATCAAAGAAGTAGTCGAATTGATAACTAAAGCTAATGTATATTGTGATAAATTAGCTCCTTGGTTATTAAAGAATAAAAATGAAATAATAAGAATGAATGAAGTATTATCTATGCTAATTGAAATTATAAGACGAGCATCTTTAATGTTATTCCCTGTTATTCCTGACAGTGTAAAAAAGATATTTTTTATTCTTAATATTAATGAAAATAAAATTAATTTTGATTATTTTAATCAACTTCCTAAATTAAGCGTAAAAATAAATATTTCCTCACCTATTTTCCCTAGAATAGAAAATAAAACCTAATAGTTATTTTGTGATTGATTCTCATTGTCATCTTTCATTCGATTCAATTAAAAATAATTTTTCAGTAATTATTGAAAGAGCTATAAATAATAAAATCACAGCAATATTATCAATTAATACTAAAATGAATGAATTCAAATCTCATTATGATTTAATTGAAAAATATAAATCTGTTTTTATATCATGTGGTCAACATCCTCAACATGTTACTAATAAAGATATTATCTCTGCTCAAGATATAATTGTTACTTGTAAAAATTTTGAAAAAGTAATTGCTATTGGAGAAACTGGTATCGATTTATATAACAGTAAAGATCATATACAATCTCAATGCAAATCTTTTGAAAATCATATTGAAGCATGTATAGAAACTAAACTTCCGTTGATTATACATCAGAGAAATTCTGAAGATAAAATTATAGATATTTTATCTAATTATAAAAATAATGAATTACCTTTAGTAATGCATTGTTTTACAGGTTCAAAAAAACTAAAAGATTTTTGTATAGAATCAAATTATTTTATTTCTATTTCAGGCATTATTACTTTTAATAATGCGAAAGATCTAAGAGAAATTATTAAAGATATTCCTTTGAATTTATTACTTATTGAAACTGATGCTCCGTTCTTAACGCCAGTACCAATGAGGGGAAAAACAAATGAACCATCTTTTGTTCGATATACAGGAGAGTTTTTATCAAAATTATATGATGTTTCTTTATTAGAATTTGAAAAAATAACAGATAATAATTTTTATAATTTGTTTTCAAAAGCAATACGCTATAAAGAAATATCAACATGAAAGTTAGGATATTAGGATGTGGAGGATCTTTTGGATCACCATTAGCTTGGGAAAGAAATGGTAAAATTGATATCAATAATAAACGTAATTTTAGAACACGATCTTCAGTTTTAATTGAAATCAACAATACTCATTTACTCATAGATTGTAGCCCTGATTTACGTCAACAGCTTTATGCAGCTAAATGTACTAATATTGATGCTGTTTTTTTTAGCCATCGTCACTCTGACCATACAGCAGGTCTTCCTGATTTGAGAGCAATGTCATTGATTAATAATAAAATTATACCAGCATACATGTCTTCAGAAATGTCAAAAGATTTATTAAGTCATTACAGATATATTTTTGAAGGAGATCATGATTATAGACCTTTTATGAGTTTAAATTTATTGCAAAACAAATTTAAAATTAATGATGTTGATATTACTACTTTTAAACATAATCATGGAAAAATAGATGTGCAAACTTTTCGCATTGGTAATTTTGCTTATTCTACTGATTTTAAGAAGTTTTATGATAATGATATTGATAAACTTAAAAATCTAGATCTTTGGGTTGTTGGATTATTAAGATTTGAAAGTCATCCTTCTCATGCAGGTTTTGATGACATAATTGAATATATTAATTATTTAAAACCCAAATCAGTATTATTTACACATATGACAGCTTTAATTGATGAGCAAGAAGTTTTAAAAAAAATTCCATCTCATATTAATGCTAAACCTGGATGGGATGGTTTAGAAATAAAATTATAATGAAGGATAAAAATATAGGTTTTATTGGCTTAGGAAATTTAGGAAAAAATTTAGCTAATAGTATTTTGCTAGGAGGCTTCAATTTATTTGTTCATGATTTGATTAAGAATAATGGAAAAAATTTAATTCAAGAAGGAGCTCATTGGTGTGATAATATTGAATCATTAGTAGATCAAAGTACAATTATTGTTACATGCCTTCCTAACCCTAAAGCTGTTTCTATAGTAATGGAATCTTCAAACGGTATAATAAAAAATATCAATTCTAATCATCTGTTAATAGAATGTAGTACAACGGATGAAGAAGAACTAATCAGATTATCTAAACTAGTAAATTCAAAATCAGCAAGCTACATAGATGCACCATTATCAGGAGGAGAGTGGAGGAGTAAAAAAGGAAATATTTCAGTATTAGTTTCGGGACAAAAGGAAAGTTTTAATAGAGCATTGCCTGTACTTAAAGAAATAGGATATGAAATTGTTTATTTAGGAGAAAAATTAGGTAGTGCTTCTACTGTTAAAGTTTTAACTAATTACTTAGCTTCTATTAATTTACTTGCAATAGGTGAAGTTTTAATGATTTGCAAAAAGTATAATTTAGATTTGAAAGCAGCTTATGAAGCAATACGGGCTTCATCGGGTAATAGTTTTGTACATACTTCAGAAGCTCAACTAATATTATCCCGTAGTTTTGATGCACAATTTACCATGGATTTAATTTGTAAAGATTTAGGCTTAGTTGAAAAATTACGGAATAAATTTAATGTACCTTCAGAAATAATTCCATTAGTTGAAAGAATTTTTATTGAAGGTAAAAATATATTAGGAGAAAAAGAATTTAGTACGGCTATAGTAAAACTATTAGAAAAACAATGTAATGAAGAACTTTCATCAACATATTTTCCAAAACAATTAATTGATAATGAACCACGTAAAAAAGGAATTGAAATTAAATTTTAAAATATAATTATTTTATGAAACAAAAAAAAGATTTTAGCCCTACAGTAAAAAGATTAAAAGATGTACCAATGGATAATGTTGATAATAGTTCTTTATTTGAAAGTTACTTGAAGACAAAAACTTTTTCTACATTGTATGATGAAATGTTATGGGGAGAAGGCCCTTGTTACATACCAAATAAAGATATGTTAGTTTGGAGCGATATTCCTAATAATAGAATGTTAAAATTAATTAATAATAAAGTTTCTGAATTTCGTAATCCATCAAATTTTTGTAATGGAAATACCTTAGATAATGATGAAAATTTAATATCTTGTTCTCATGGTGGGAGATGTATTTATAGAACAAAAGATTATGTTAATACCACTACTTTAGTTAATTTCTTTGAAGGAAAAAAACTAAATTCTCCTAATGATGTTGTGGTTAAATCTGATGATACTATTTGGTTTACTGATCCCCCATATGGGATTTTATCTAACTATGAGGGTTACCTTGGTGAACAAGAATACGGAGGTTCTTATGTTTTTAGATTTAATCCCCTATCAAAACAACTTGATGTTATGTCAAAAAAATTAGACCGACCTAATGGCATTGCATTTTCTTATGATGAAAAAAAAATATATATTGCTGATACTGGTGAAAACATCAAACATTTATATGTTTTTGATTTAGATGATCAAGATAACTTATTTAATCAAAAACTAATTTATGATTTTAAACCCTTTTTTTCTGATGGTTTTCGTTCTGATATAGACGGCAATATATGGACTAGTGCTGGAAAAGGAATAAAATGTTTTAATTCAAAAGGTGAAATTATTGGTCAACTTATAGTACCAGAATTAGTTTCTAATCTTGAGTTTGGAGGAAAAGAAGGCAATATATTATATGTTACTGCTACTAGCTCACTTTATTATATTGAATTAAATCAAACAGGTGCAAAATTTCCTAAATGAATAATTCCTCTTTATCACAATTAAAATGTATACCTTGTTCTGGTACTACACCTAAATTTAATGAAACTGATATTACTAATAATTTAAAGAAAATTAACAATTGGAGTGTTAATGATCAGCAAGAAATGATTTTTAAAAAATTTATATTTAAAACATTTAAAAAAGCTTTAATTTTTGCAAATTCGGTTGGTAAAATTGCTGAAGAGGAGGGACATCACCCAGATATATCTATAGGTTGGGGCTATTGCCTTATTATGATTCATACACATGCTATTAAAGGTTTATCAAAAAACGATTTTATTCTTGCTTCTAAAATAGATTTAATTGATTTTGAATAATTTTTTTATACTATAATTATATATCCTAAAAAAAGACCAACACCAAAAACAAAATGGAATAACAAATTTTGAACTAGAACTTTTTTTTGCTCTTCTATTTTTGAACCAAACAAACCTAAATTATAAGCACAAGGCATCATTATACACCAAGATCCTAATACAGTTAAAAATCCGATAATTAGAGCTAATATCAAAGATGGTTCATTTAATAACAAAGCGTTAATAATAACATAAATAAGTCCATAAATTACTCCAATTAAATAATGAACTACATATCCAATAAATAGTTCATTTTTTTCTTCTGGTTCATTATAAATATCTTCCTGCTTGTATTTTCCTTTTGAAACACCAATAAAATATCTTCCAGCTAAATCCCATTTTGCTTTTTTAATACCATAACTAAAAGTAAGAGTTATTTGAAATAAATCAAAGAGGAGCGTAGCTATAATTCCTGATATAATTCCTTCTATTATAAACATTCAGATTTACTATCAGGAAATAATTCCTTAGTAATCAAAATTAATCAATTATTTTTTTAACTTCACCTTTAGTGATTAAGCACAAATTATGAAATGTAATTCCAAATACCACATAAGGATGTCCTGCAGCTGCATATACAATATCAAATCTATTTAAATTTTCATCAATAAATATTCGTGAAGGAGTGTTAGAATGGGCAACAGGTGCAACGCCTCCAATTGAGAAACCAGTTATCATTTTACATTCATCTGCATTTGCTTTTATGATATTATTATTTCCTATTATTTTTGATAGTTTTTTTAAAGAGATATATTGATCTCCGGATACTAGACATAAATAAAATTCATTAGTTTTTGCATTTTTAAAAAGGAGACTTTTAACAATAGCACCAACTTCTTTCTTTAAAGATTTAGCTGCGTCTTCAGCTGTTCTCGCTGTTTCATCAAGAACAATTAACTCTATACTATCATCAATATTATTAAGATATTTTTTAACTTTAAGGACATTTTTTCTTTTTAGTAAATTTGACATTAATAAAATTATTATAAACTCAATAAAATGATTGTTTTAATATAAAAAATGATATGAAAATATTAATTATAAATAAACTTCTAAAACTCTGTTAAATTTTCTTGGCTGCACTAGTTTCTCTTATATTACTTAACTTAGTATATCGATCAATCATTTGAGTAGTTTTGTGACCACTTTGAGCCATGATTTCATGTGTAGGAACACCATTCATCCTCGCTTGTGTAATTGCTCCGATACGCAAGCTATGACCAGATATCTTATCGCAGTCATCTAAGCCTACTGCTCTTGCTCTTTTTTTTAACATTAAAACAAAATGAGTATCCGTAAGACTTATTTTTATATTTTTTTGATTCAAAGTATATTTTTCAATATTATTTGATTTATTTATTTTGTAAAAAAGGGGACCGCTCTCTATTTTTGCAACTTCCAACCAATTATTCAGTGCTTTAATAGGACAATATTCATCATTTGTTTTAGGTAAGAATATCATTCTGCCTTCACCTGATTGATCCGTCTTAGAAAAAGGAATTAAGACTTGTATGCCATCATTTCCAAAATTTAAGTGTTCAAATTTCATTCCAAGAAGTTCAGATCGACGACAAAAACTATAAAAACCTATTAATATCAAAGACTTGTCTCTAATATTTCGAAAATCATCATCATTTTTAGGTATTGCATCTATGATTTTTACAAGATCATTTTTTAAAATTTCTTTAGCTTGACCAGATTTATAATTTTTTTCATTTCTAACTATTGCACTGATTGTTTCAGCTATATTGGGATTTTTTCTATCAAATTGAAATCCATTTAGTCTGTATTTATAGGTAATTGAAGCTAGTATTCTTTGAATTGTAGAGGCTTTGTAAGCGGAAGAAGAGTAGGGGTTATTATTTATTTTTTCTCTACCGGGTATATTGCTTGAACCTTTTAATATTTTTGCTTCAGGGTCTTCGTGTAACCAATCCATGTAATTAGCTGTTAAGGCATAAGCGCTATCTAAATCATCTACATCAAGAGGATTACAATGATACTTATTTTTGCAGTAATTTATGAACTTTAACCAATCACCATCATATTTATCTTGTGTGTTTTTAGCTTTAGATTTCTCTTTTAATTTTACTACTGTATCATTTATATTAATTTTAACCATTATATTAGATACGATAATTACAGTTATCGTACCATATAGTCAACTTATTTATATTATTATTATATATCAGTGTGTTGTACTTGGTAATTAATAAATATTATTAATATAAAATCTATATAATGATTTTCACGTGTAATATAATACTGTATATTGTGTATCTATATGGAACATTTTCCAAACATATCTGCCAATTCAGAGATCTTTGTATTAACAGGTGCTGGTATAAGTAAAGAGTCTGGAATAGATACCTTTAGAGACAACGATGGATTATGGAATAATCACCGTGTTGAGGATGTTGCCACACCTGAAGCATTTACTAGAAACCCTTCCCTAGTCTACGATTTTTACAATAATAGACGTAGAGATCTAAATATCGGTATAAAACCTAATAATGCACATTTAGACCTTGTAGTGTTAGAAAAAACATTAAAAATCAATATTATAACGCAAAATATTGATAATTTACATGAAGTTGCAGGGAATTCATCAATTATTTACATGCATGGGGAGCTAAATAAGGTACGCTGTATCAAAAATGATACTCATATTCACTACTGGACCAATGATTTAGATGAAACTCATAAATGTCCAGAATGTGGTTCTCAAATGCGCCCCCATATCTGCTGGTTTGGGGAAATACCCTTCCAAATGGATGAAATTCATCAAAAAGCGGATCAATCCGACCTCTTCGTTTCTATAGGTACATCCGGTGAAGTGTATCCAGCAGCAGGCTTTGTTTCCATGTTCAAAGAAATGAAAAAACCAACTATTGAGCTAAATTTAGAGCCTTCTCGCAATCAAGACCAGTTTGATTTTGCCATTCACAAATCAGCTACAATTGCAGTAAAAGAATTTAAGGATTTAATTATCAAAAATATTAAATAAGCAGTTTATTTTGTAATAAAAATTGTTTTTTTCTGATTAAATAAGTTTGAAAATGAAGTTTTGTAATCTTATTTTTTTTATTTTAATTTTTCTTCCCTCTTCTGTTCTTTCCAAAAATTGTTTTTTAGAATCCTGCAACCAATCACAATATGAAGAATGGACAGAAGATATTAAAATGATTATGCACTTCAGTAAACCTGAATATGATGGTTTAATTTCAAATATAACAGCTCCTATTGAAATCGAATATAATTTACCTAATCAATTTAAAATTGTTACCAAAACAATTATCCCAACAAATGCTTCCAGAGATATAAATAATTGGCTTGAAAATGATAATATGAATTATAAAATTGAAACTAAACTGATATCTCTGCCTTTTTTTAATCTTCATTCAAAAATAACCTTTTAAATTAACATTTTTACTATTAATTTAAATATAATATTGATTTTCAATATGTTACAGTAAGTTTTTGAAGTATAAAAAATCTAAATTAGCATTAAATATTATAAATAAACCATTAAAATATAAAAATATTTTAAAAAATTTCTTGTAGTTAAAATTTTTAATTGGATTTCTTTTATTAGTCATTAACTAAATATATAATGAAAAACAATAATGCTGGAAAAACTACTGATTATTTGTTGTTATTTTAATTATCATTTCAAAACAAGGTTGATTGAAGCAAAGTTAGGTTTTGGTCCTTCTGGCAAGACAGAAAAGGTAGAGTGCGTGATTTGTAAGAAAGTTTTTATTCGTGGAAATAATAACATCAATCCAAAAATAGTTTTGATAATTATAATTCTTTTTTTGCTCTTTATTTTGTTATTGTAATGATGATAAAAATATACTTGCACTACTAAACTTATTTAAATTTGTAAACCTGTTAAAATTGAAATAATATTTATCAAAAAACTTGCTATAAATTGTATAAACCAATGAATTGGTTCAAGAGATATTCCTATTTCTTTTCCTATTAATGGAAGGATAAATAAAGCTGTTATTATAATAAATAATCCATATCTTTCTAATCTAGCTAGTTTAAAAGAAAAATATTTTGGCAGAAGTCCGACAGCAACTCTTCCTCCATCCAAAGGGGGTATCGGTATCATATTAAAAACAGCTAGAATAATATTGATTAAAAGAAAATTAATAAGAGTATGAACAAACCAAGTATTATTTGATAAAGCAAAATTTTGCATTATAGACAATATAGTTGCTGCTACAAAAGCTAATAGTACATTAGTCACAGGACCTGCTAGAGCAACAATAACCATATCGCGAAGAGGGTTATTAAGATTATGAAATTTAACAGGTACAGGCTTAGCCCAACCAAATAAGAAAGGGCTCTTCACAATAATTAGAATCAAAGGAAGTAGAATTGTACCTATCTTATCAATGTGTTTAATAGGGTTTAGAGTTACTCGACCAATTTTTTTTGCAGTATCATCTCCTAAATGATATGCCATATAGCCATGAGCAGCTTCATGAAAAGTAATTGAAATTAAAACAGGTAAGACCCAGATTGAAGCATTATAAAACAATTGTTGCATTACACTAATTATATCACCATTATTAAAAATAATAAGGTATTAAATTTTATTAACTAAATTAAGAATTTTATTCTGGTTGAGATACTTGAATAAGAAGTTTATTGTTGCATTTAATCAATATGAAAAACGCTTTAGAAATTAAAAATTTAAAAAAATCTTTTGGAGATTTAGAAGTTATTAAAGATCTTTCCTTAATAGCTAAACAGGGAGATGTTATATGTATTATAGGAGCAAGTGGTTCAGGAAAGAGCACCCTATTGCGTTGCATTAATCTTTTAGAAACACCTGATTCAGGAGAGGTACTTGTGAATGGGGAATTACTTAAAATGAAAAGAAATAAAAATGGTAAACTAAATCCAATAGATCAAAATCAAGTTGACAGAATTAGATCTAAACTAAGTATGGTATTTCAAGATTTTAATTTATGGTCACATATGACAGTACTACAAAATGTTATAGAAGCTCCTATTCATGTTCAAAAAATTGATAAAAACGAAGCTAGAAAAAATGGATTATTATTATTAGAAAAAGTTGGAATATCTGAAAAAGAAAATCAATACCCTTCTAGTCTTTCTGGAGGTCAGCAACAAAGGGCTGCAATTGCAAGAGCTTTAGCTATGAATCCTGATGTTATGTTATTTGATGAACCTACCTCCTCACTTGATCCTGAACTTGTAGGGGAAGTATTAAAAGTGATGAAATCTCTTGCTGAAGAAGGTCGTACAATGATTATTGTAACTCATGAAATGGGGTTTGCAAAAGAGGTATCAACTAAAACTATCTTTCTAGATCAGGGACGTATTGAGGAGCAAGGAACACCTAATGATCTTTTTAATAATCCACAATCATCAAGGTTAAAGCAATTTTTAGCGACAAATTTATAATATACAATTATAAATTAATAAATAAGGTATATCATCTTGTGATTATGGTATATCTTAACCTAAAAAAAAATGGAGGAAAAATAAGATGATGAAAAGATTTTATTTAACACTTATTAGCGTCTTATTGACTGTTTCTGCTTCTTATGCAGGAGATTGGTCTAAGATTAAGATAGGTACGGAAGGTGCATACCCACCGTGGAATGGAACAAATGCAGCTGGAGAACTTGAAGGTGCTGAAATAGATTTAGCAATGGATCTTTGTGCAAGAATGAATGCAGAATGTGAATTGGTTGCACAGGATTGGGATGGTATTATTCCAGCTCTACAAAATGGAAAATATGATGCGATTATTGCAGGAATGTCAATTACTTCAGAAAGAATGGAAGTAATTAACTTTTCTCAAGGTTATGCAAATGAACCAGCATCTTTTTCAGTATTAAAATCATCTCCTCTTGCTTCTCTACAGTCTGCTGGCAAAGTTAACATGGATGCTTTGGATAATACATCTTCAGCATTACTTGATTCACTTAAAAGCACTTTAGACGGAAAGGTTGTTGGAGTTCAGGGCTCTACTACCCATGAGAATTTTGTAAAGCAAGTTTTAGGAGACTCTGTTACAATGAAATCATATGACACCCAACAAAATCTTGAGTTAGATTTAACAGCGGGAAGAATTGATGCTGCTTTATCAGACAAAGGTTCTATGGAAGAATTTATGAGTTCCGATAATGGACAAAATATAACTTTTATAGGTCCTGGCCTTGGTGGCGGTCCTTTTGGTGGTGGAGTTGGAGCTGGCTTACGAAAAGCTGATACTGATCTCTTAGAAATGATTAATAAAGCTATCGATGAAGCTAGAGCTGATGGTACACTAGCTGAACACTTTATTAAATGGTTTGGTAAAGATATTTCAATGTAATTCTTTACAAATTATAATTATAAAGAAGAGCGGCCATTTTATTTGACCGCTCTTTTTTTTGGAACTTATTATATGGATTTAGAATTATTAGTTTTAGGCGATACTGGTTGGGGCGATGAAATGCTTCGTGCAGCTTTAGTAACTCTTATGGTAAGTTTAAGTGCAATGAGTATAGGGTTATTCATTTCAATTTTTGGAACACTTTCAAAATTATCAAATAAAATTTATATACGAGTTTTAGCAGATGCTTACACAACTATCATTAGGGGTATACCAGAATTACTTGTTATCTATTTATTATTTTTTGGTGGTAGCAATGCTATTATGGGATTAGCTAAATTATTTGGATATTATGGATATATAGAAATTAATGCTTTCATTATTGGATCTGTCGCTGTAGGTGCTATATCAGGAGCTTATTCCACTGAAGTTATGAGGGGAGCGTTTTTAGCAATTCCTCGAGGTCAGGTTGATGCAGCTAAATCAGTAGGAATGAACAAATTCCTCATTTTTAAAAGAATTCTAGTTCCGCAAGTTTTACGTTATGCTCTTCCAGGATTAGGTAATGTTTGGCAGCTAACACTTAAAGATACTGCTCTTATAATGGTAACTGGATTAGTTGAAATAATGAGACAAGCACATGTAGCTTCAGGTTCTACATACTCACCTTTTACATTTTATATAACTGCTGCAATACTATACTTAATTTTAACAACAGCCTCTAATAAAGTTTTTAATAGTGCTGAAAATTGGGCGAATAAAGGTGTGAGAAGAGCTTAGTTATGAATTATGAATTAATGATAGATACTTTCCCTAAATTATTGGGTGGTTCATACATCACAATACAACTTGTAACAATCTCACTATTTATTGGTTTTTGTTTAGCAATAGGACTTGCGTTATTGCGATTATCTAATAATTATTTTTTAAATTTTTTTGCTAAAACATATGTTTTTTATTTTCGTGGGACCCCTCTTCTAGTTCAAATTTTTTTAATTTATTATGGTATTGCACAATTTGAAGTAGTCAGAGAAAGTTTAGCTTGGATCTTTTTTAAAGAAGCTTATTGGTGTGGTATACTTGCTTTGACCCTAAATACATGTGCATACAGTTCAGAAATTATAAGAGGAGGCATACAGTCAGTTCCTTTTGGTCAAATTGAATCTGCTAGATCAACTGGTATGAGCAGATTTTTGCTTTATAGAAGAATAATTTTACCTATTGCTTTTAGACAAGCTCTTCCTGCTTATGGTAATGAAATGATTTTAATGGTTAAAGCAACCTCATTAGTAAGTACAATAACAATAATGGATATAACTGGAATAGCAAGACTAGTCATAGCTAAAACATTTTCTCCTGTAGAAATCTTTATAGCGGCTGGTTTAATTTATTTAACAATTAATTTTATTATTACTCGACTAATTAGCTATTGTGAGTTTAAATTAACTCCTTACTTACAAAAATCAGAATGAATTTGAGTAAATTTAAGATCAAATGGTAAATGAACATAAACTATTAAATAAATTTGCACTCGTATTATTTAATAAAAACTTTCAAAAAAATTAAATGACGCTTAAAGTAGCAGTTATAGGTGCAGGAATTATCGGAGTCTGTATTGCCCATTTTTTAAAAAAAAATGGTCATGAAGTAATATTATATGATCAAAAAAACCCTGGAACACAAACTTCTTTTGGAAATGCAGGGCTTTTTGCAAAACATGAGTGTGTTACTGCTAATTCACTTCAATTGTGGAAGAATTTACCAAGTTTATTGCTCAAAAAAAATGGACCACTAGTTATTGATTGGTTTTATGTTTTTACTCATTTGCCTTGGATGTTAAGATTTTTAAGAAACTCTACTAATACAAGAGTTGAACATATTGCAAAATCTCTAAGCTCTTTCTCTTCTCATGCTGCACTTGCTTATGAAGAAATTTTTAATGAGGTTGATGTATCTAATTATATTGTAAATAAAGAACCGATTTATATTTATGAAACAAAAGAATTATTTGAGAAAGATCAATATGCTTTTGATTTAAGAAAAAAACACAATGTTCAATTTAATATAATTTCTAAAGCAGATATTGCAAAAAAAGAACCTTATTTAGCGCAAATATATTATAATGGAATAATTCTAAAAGATGAGTGCTTTACTACATCCCCAATACAAATAACACAAAAAATATTTGATAACTTTATGAAAAAAGGAGGTCATTTTAATTTAACAAAAATTAATACTATTTTTAAGAAAGATGATTATCTTTTTCTTAAATCTAATAAAAAAGAGTACCGTGCTGATAAAATTGTAGTCGCTGCAGGAGTATGGTCCAATATATTAGCTCAAACTATAGGTGATAATTTTCCTCTTGATACTGAACGAGGATATCATATTGTATTTGAAAATAACGACAACATTTTAACTTACCCTATTGGATGGGCTAAAACTGGTTTTTATATGACACCTATGGAAGATGGCATCAGAGCAGCAGGAACTGTTGAAATTGCAGGTTTAAAAAAACCAATGAATAACAAAGTATTTGCTACGATTGAATCAACAGCTCGGAGTATTTTGCCTAAATTAGGAAAAGTTAAAAGTAAATGGATGGGTTTTCGACCTACTCTTCCTGACTCTTTGCCTGTGATTGGTAAGTCAAAAAAATGTAAAGATGTTTACTATGCTTTTGGTCACCAACATCTAGGTTTATCTTTAGCGGCTATAACAGGAAAAACAATACAATCATTAATTGAAAATAAACCTATGAATATTAATATAGACTCACTAAATCCTTATCGATTTTAATAATAAATGAATTGTAAATGGTTGATTTAAATAAATTACATTTAACAATAATGTGACTTTCTGTTCATAATTTTTTTTAGTATTTATTTTAATTTATTACGATTTAAACAAAGCGGTAGCTCCAATTAATCCCGCATCATCATTTAACTTTGAAAATTTTATAGGAATTTTTTTACAATCCTTAGCTAAAATATATTTTCTAATATTAATTAATATAGTTTTTTGAAAAATTATATTTTTAATTACCACACCTCCACCTAAAATCACAGCCTGTGGATCAATAGAATTAATTAAATTAGCAATTAAAGATCCAAGTGACTCTGAGATGTTATTCAAATATTTAATTTGCTTATTATTATATGTGTAATTATAATTGATATTATTATCTAGTTTTGTAAGATATTTTGTAATTGATTTACCTGAATAAAACTTTTCTGGAATTAATGAAATTTTTTTATTAGAAGTAGGATCAAACATAATAAGTTTACTTGAAGCAAAATGAATAGCATATCCTTTATTTCCTAGATAAATTTCATTATCTCTATACTGAGAATAACTTAATCCAGTACCAATATTAACATAAATTAAATTTTTATATTTTTTTCCTAATCCATAAAATTTTTCAGCACGTAAAGCGTTTCTCACATCAGAATCTGCTATTGCATTTAATTTGTATTTATTAAAATATTTTTGAAATTTAAAATTATGCCATTTGAAATTATATTCATCCCTAATCACACCATTTTTATTTATAAGTTCAGGAATACCAATTCCTATTTTAGAAATTTTTGTTTTATATTTATTTTCTGCTAAATTTATAAGATCAAAACAAAGATCTCTTATATTTGCTAAATTTTTTTTATCATTTCTAAATTTTTTTGATTGAATAGTTTTTTTTTCAAGTACTTTTCCATTTTTTAAATTAACAATTCCACATCTTGTTTTAGTTCCACCAATATCAATACCTATAATCAAATTATTCATATGAATTTGCTAATTTATCAATGTAAATATATTTTTTTTTACATTTATGTATTATAGACGCAGGCCATTTCTTATTAAATTTCTTGTTTTTTAAAATTATTTTTGTAGCAATCATTTTTTCTTTACCTATTAAAACCAAAATACCTATTTTTGTGTGCATGTATATAGTTGATAATCCAACTGTTACACCATACTTAGGTACTTCGTTAATTGATTTAAATTTAGGAAAAGTTTTAATATTATCTCTTCTTGTTTTATAGGAAAGTTTAGTAATATGTGTTTTTTTTATTAGTGATGTTTTGTTGTTATTAAAAGCAACATGGCCATCTGAGCTTCCAGAAGCTAATAAAAAAATATCTATTCCTCCCAATTTTAGAATAAATTTATCAAATGAGGAAGGTTGATCAATTGAAGGGAAAAAAATATTTTGATCTTTTAATCTATGATTAAGAGGTTTTCTAAAATTTATAAGTTTTTTTATAACTTTCCTTGAAAATCTTATACAACTATAATGAGCATCGGAGTCAACCAATTGATAATTATTATTTTTTTTTTCTACATATTCATCCATCATTATGATCATCAAATTATTTAGATTAATCTTTAACTTAGAAGAAAACTTTCCAAGATAGTAATATGTTTTTTTTAGTGATCTTCCTCCAGGGCAGCCTAAAACAAATTTTTTTTTTCTTTTGATTTTTGTTAATATGAATAATGCTAAATCTTTCGCTAAATCTTTATGATTGTTGAATTTTTTAATCATTATTCTTTTATGGCTCCTGTAACCATTCCAGAAATAAAACGTCTTTGAAGAAAAATGTATACAATTAAAACAGGTAAAGCAACCCAAATAGCTGCTGCAGCAGTAATAGCTGGATCACCATATCTTTTGTTACCTGCAAAATAACTTAGAGCCAGAGGTGCTGTTCTCATCCCTTCATCTTGGATCATTATAAGAGCTAATAAAAATTCATTCCACGTCCACATAAATAATAAAACTGTTAAAGTTAACAATGCAGGAATCATTTGAGGTAGCAAAATCTTTATTAATATAACCCAACGCCCTGCTCCTTCAATCATTGCTGCTTCTGATAAGCTTTTAGGAATAGATTTAAAACTGGCTCTTAACCAAAAAATGCTAAAGGGGATTGATAAACCTATTTGGGGTAGAATTAATGATAAATGCGTATTAACTAAACCTAAGGATCTCATTGAATAGTAATAAGAAATTACTATTGATTCATATGGTAGTACAAGTCCAATTAAGAGCAAAGCAAATAAAGGTGTGATCCCAAATATATTTAATTTTTCAAATGCGTATGCAGCCAAAGTGGCACAAATTAAAGTTATCAAAACGACAAAAACCACAACAATAAATGAATTTAACAAACCTGTATTAAAAGATCCACCAGTCCAAGCTTTAATAAAGTTATCAAAATAAATGCCACTAGGTAAAGTGAAGCCAGAAATTCTTTTTCCTGGTTCACTTAAAGCTAGAAAAAGAATTGAAAAAAAAGGATAAAGAACAAAAATTGTTCCAGTTAAAAAAATTGCATGTGCAATAAATTTTTCTTTATTTTTATAATTCATTTTCTCTCTCTGAATGTAATTAGAATAAGTGATACAAGTGTAAATATCATTAAAGTTAACATAATTCCTAAAGATGAGGCTGATCCTACCTGACCCATTTGAAAAGCTTTCTTATAAATAAACATCGAAGGTATCATTGTTGATGTACCCGGTCCGCCACCAGTTGTGATATATATTAAGTCAAAATTACGAAGAGCTAAGGTAACTGTAAATATTAATGCAACAATAATTTCTCCTCTTAGATTGGGTAAAGTAACATTAAAAAATTCAGATATTGCACCTGCTCCATCAACTTTTGCAGCATCATATAATTCTATTGGAATTTTTTGTACACCCGCAATAAATAAAATCATTGTAAATCCAAACATGACCCATGTTCCAATCAATCCCACTGCCATCAAAGAATAATCAAAAGATCCTAACCAAGCTCGAGACACATCTTCAAGACCAAAAAAATCAAGACCCGAATTTAAAGGACCTTTAGGAGCATAAATCCATCTCCAAGAGATACCAACAACTATCATTGATAAAATTTGTGGAAGAAAAAGAATAGCTCGGTAAGTAGTCATTCCTCTAATCTTAACTCTTATCATTAAACCAGCTATTAAAAGACCTATAATGATTGGTAAAAAGGAATAAAAAATTATTAGAATAAACGAATGTTTTATTGATGATGTAATTTTTTTATCTGATAAATTTTTAATGTACTGATCGAGTCCCACCCATTTTTTTTCAGATATACCATTCCATTCAGTAAATGATGTATAAAGAGTATCACCTAAAGGAAATAAAACAAATAAAATATAAAATACGAAAGCAGGTATAATATATAAATATGAAGAGTATAGAAATTTACTTTGAGGTCTATAAATATTTTTATTACTCATAGACCTCAAAAAAGATTAAATTAATTCAAACTTTCAGCTGCCATTGCACTAATAAATTCTTCTGCAGACGTAGCTCCGCCAATAAGTTTTTGTAGTTCTTGAGTTACGACATCATACATGCCTGGAGTAGCCCAATCAGTATAAAAAGTTTTAGCATTAGCTCCTACTAAAGCATTGGAAGAAGCAATTACTTCAGCTTGAAGATTTGATGTAGGTGAAATAGTTGGTGCTTGAGCAGGTACTCTTCCAACTTCCATTAAATCATCTACAAAATCATTACTCATTAAATGAGCTAAAAATTTTGCTGCTAAATCTGGATTTGAAGCTTTTGAGCTTATATGCCATGGTAAAGCAAAAGATCCTCCACCACCAACACTGTGTCCTCCACTAGTAGGCATTGCAAAAGCACCTACATTTTCGCCCATACCTTCATCTAATTGAGCAGTCATCCATGTACCTGTTAAATTGAAAACACCTTCTCCATTAATAAACATAGCATTTGCATCATCATAACCAATACCAAGAGAGTCAGTTCCAAAATAACCATCCGCAGCCATGTCATCTAATTTTTTAGCTGCATCCATTCGTGATGAAGTATTAAATTCAAAGTTTTTTGGATCAAAAATCCAACCTCTAGTATGATTCGGATCGACAAAAGCACCATCAATTATTCCCCAAACATGAATAATTGGCCATCCATCAGCACCACCAAGAATTATTGGCAATTCACCTGCATCTTTTGAGACAGCAAGAGCATTTTCAAAATCTTCAAAAGAATTTGGAACGGATAAACCAAGTGCATTTAATTTAGACTTATTATAAAAAACAATTACATCTTCTGCGACTGGGTTAATTCCATATAAACTTCCTGACCCCCAAATAGAACCATCTTCACTCCACATAAATTCAGAAAGAGCTCCTTCAGCAAACAAATCTTTCCAACCATATTGATTAGCATATTTTTCTAGTGAAATTACTAAACCATTTTGAATTAACGTTCCATCAACAGTAAATCCTTGATTACCATGTGCAAGATCTGGAGGATTATTATCGGCCATTTTAAGTTTAATAGTAGCCATAAAATCATCCCAACCTAAATAGCTTGCTTCTACAGTAACACCAGGATTAGCAGCTTCAAACTGAGTTATCGCTCTTGTTAAAGTTCCTTCATCTCCTGCTTCAGCTAAAATACGCAAAGTTTCTGCATTTATTCCTGCTGAAAAAAATATTAGAGAAGAAAGTAAAAATACAATTTTTTTCATTTAACCTCCAAAGTAAAATTATAAATTAATATGAATACATATTTGAATAAAAATCAAAATAAAAATACTTTTAATTTTTTATTTTTATCTTGAGTTTAAAAAAAATGTCTGTAACGCTTGAAAAAAGGATTTATTTATAATTTTATTTGAAAGAAAATATAATATGTCTCAAAAAATTGTATTAATCGGAGCAGGAAGTGCTAATTTTGGATTGGAAGCTGTCTCAGATATTTATAAATCTAAAACTCTCGAAGGTAGTGAAATAGTCCTTCATGATACTGATCAAAAAGCTTTAAAAGAAACGCAAGAAGTTGCTGACAAATATAAAAAAAAATGGGGCGTAAATTTTAAAGTATCATCTATTACAGATAGAAAAGATGCATTGAGAGGTGCAACAGTAGTTGTAATTGCTATAGAAGTATCTCCTCGATTTGGTCTATGGGATCAAGATTGGAAAATTCCCCAACAATATGGAATGAAACAGATTTATGCTGAAAACGGAGGACCTGGTGGTCTATTCCATTCTTTAAGAGTTATTCCTCCTATTATTGAAATATGTGAAGATATAAATCATATTTGTCCAGGTGCTTATATTTTTAATTTCAGCAACCCTATGCAAAGAATTTGTCATGCTGTTAGTGTTAAGTTTCCTGATTTAAAATTTATTGGATTATGTCATGCAATTGCTGAGATGGAAAGAGATCTTCCTGAACTGCTGGATACAGATTTTTCTAACATAGAGTATAGAGCAGGAGGACTCAATCATATTAGCATTTTGATTGATGTAAAATATAAAGACACTCAAATAGATGCTTATCCTTTAATTAGAAAAAAAGCACTTGAGTACTATAAAAATTACATCATTGATTTTGAAAAAATGAATGAACAATCAACATCACCAGGAGCTGAAAGAGGAATATTTTTAAAATTATTTGAAACTTATAATTATCTTCCTATTACAACAGATAGTCACTTAGGAGAATATCTCCCATGGGCTCATAGTATAGCTGACCATTATGCTATTTTAGAATTTTATAAAAACTACAAAAAAAATTGTTTAACAGTTTATAGATCAGAAGAAATGCATGAATTTTATTTTGACAAAAACAGAAAATCAAAAGAAAGATTAATAGATTTAATAGAAGCAATTATTGAAGATAAAAATATTGAAGAAGCTGCTGTAAATATACCTAATAAAGATTTTATTAAACAGATACCTAAAGATATCGTTGTGGAAGTTCCTGCTATGGTAAATAATAAAGGAATTAATGGAATTAAATTAAAAAATTATCCTGATAATTTTGCGTCTATCCTAGTGAACCAAGTAGGTACAATAAGATTAACCACAGCTGCAGTTTTAGAAAAATCTAAGTCATTAGCATTTCAAGCTCTTCTAGCAGATCCAGTTGTTGATAATTACAAATCTGCTAAAAAACTATTGGATACAATGATGACTTTTCAAAATGAACATTTAAGTTATTTAAAGTAAATTGTTAAATTTAGGAATTATCGGGTGTGGATCTGTTATGCAAGGTCCATATATGGAATTAGTTAATAAATTATTATTTAAAAAAATTATTAATTTAAAATCTGTTTCAGATATTAATCTTAAAATTGATAAAATAATTAATAAAAAATTTAAATATCAATATTTCTATAAAAATTACAAAAAAATTCTTGAAGATACTGAAATTGATTTAGTCCTTGTTTTAACTTCAATGAAAGAACATGCCAAAATTTCTAAAGAAGCTCTTAAAAAGGGTAAGCATGTATTAGTTGAAAAACCAATGGCTACAAACATGAAAGATTTAAAAGAATTAATACAAATAGCTAAAAAATCAAAAAAATATTTATTTGCTGCACCTTTTGTAATTTTAAGTCCTGTTTTTCAAGCTATTCATCAAGAAATAATTAATAAATCAATTGGAAAAATATCTTTAGCAAGAGCGAGATATGGATGGGCTGGTCCTAACTGGAGTGAATGGTATTATCAAACAGGTGGAGGACCACTCTTTGATTTAGGTGTATACAATATCACCAGTCTTACGGGCTTATTAGGTCCAGTTAAAAAAGTTACAGCAAAATCATCTATTTCTAATTATTTTAGAAAAATTAAAGGAAAAAAAATTAAAGTAAATACAGATGATAATTTTCAAATATTATTAGAATTTAAAAATAATTGTTTAGCGGTAGTAACAACTGGTTTTACTATGCAACAATATAATTCTCCTGCCATAGAAATATACGGAAGTGAAGGAACTATTCAAATGTTAGGAGATGATTGGGAACCAATAGGATATGAAATTTGGAAAAATAAAAGATCATCGTGGGAATTATATAAAACTCCTTATGCAAATTGGCCATGGGCTTCAGGATTTACACATTTAGTTGACTGCATAATAAATAACACCAAACCTTTAATAGATATTGATCATGCATATCATGTAAATGAAATAATGATAAAAATTTATGAATCATCACAAAAAAATAGAGAAATGTTAATAAATAGCACTTTTAAACCTCTTAAATTTTACAAAAAAATTAAAATTAAGAAAAGTCATTTAGACCATGACAGAAATCATGATGACATATAAGCCATCTCCTAAACCTGATTTTGATAAACCAACTCATATTGAATACAGCTATATGAAAATTCATAAATGGGGAGATAAAGAAGCGGGTTATGTAGATGATTGGATTTACATATCAAATAAAAAATTACACCAAATTATATTTGGTCTAGAACCTCGTTGTTGTTTCAAACATTCAAAAGAATTTAGAACAATTTTTGGTGCTGATGAATTACTATATGTTCTAAGTGGAATTTTTGTAATTAGCAATCCAGAAACTGGCGAGACACATAAAGTTTTTCCTGGTGATTCTATTTTTTTTCAAAAAGATACCTGGCATCATGGATTTAATTTTAGCGATGAATATCTTCAAGTTCTCGAATTTTTTTCACCTCCTCCTTTATTAGGAACTTCTGGAGTCTACTCAAAAACAAAACCATATATTGAGAATATTCAATACTCAATTGAATCACGTCTCAATGACTGCCTTTTAAATACTAATGTAACAAATAAAAAAAAATCTTTTACTATAATTAAAGAAAAAGATTATATTTGGTCGCTAGATGAAAACAATCCGGGAATATTTACAACTATCTTAGCAAACACTGAAAATTTATTTGTAAAAAAAATTACTATACTTCCTAATAAATCTTCACATATAATAAAATTAAAAGTTGAAAAAAGTTTATTAATTATTTTAGGAGAGGTATTAGTAGAAATTTATTCTGACAACAAAATAGAAAAATTTAAATTGTTTGAAAAAGATGGTTTTTATTTACCTAAAAACACTGAACATAAGTTTTTAAATTTGAGCAAAAAAAAATCTTCTTTAATAGTTTGTGAAGCAAAATAATTTTAAATATTTTGATTAAGTTTTCTTTTTTGAGAAACTATTGTTAAAAATAATAATAAAAATCCAAAAATATAAACATATTCTTTATTAATGCGATCTAATGTACTAATTTCCAATTGAGTTACCTCATCATAAAACTGAATTCCTTTTTTCTCTCCAGCTCCCATATAATCTAAATTGACTACATCATAATTATCACTATCGTTTTTTTCTAATTCCAATCCGATACGATCAAGTACTGAGGTTGTTGTGTTTGGTTCAATCATAAATGCAAACATTTTATAACGTTCACCGTAATCAGTATATCGTGTAACATGTAATCGAATTTTTCGTTGCTCTTCATATAAAATTTGTTCATTCAAATCTTGATTAAACGTTGTGTATTCAGGATATATTCTATTTAAAACAAAATCAGGTCTGAACATACTAACAGTAATAATTAATAACATAATTACTTCATACCAACGAAGTCTTGTTAATAACCATCCTTGTGCTGCTGAGGTAAATGCGAAAATAGCTATAAGAGAAACTGTAAAAATTAATAATCCATGCCATATACTTTTAACACCTATGAGTAATAATTCTGGATTAAAAATAAAGACCATTGGAAGAATAGCCGTACGTATTTCATAATAAAAAGCCTGTACACCTGTTTTAATTGGATCAGCCCGTGATATCGCTGCCGCGGCATATGCAGCTAGACCAACAGGAGGTGTCACATCAGCCATTAATCCGAAATAAAAAACATATAAATGGACTGCAATAAGAGGAAGTATAATGCCAGAAGCTCCTCCTATTTCAACAATTACATTTGCCATTAAAGCTGCAACTACAAGATAATTTGCAGTTGTGGGAAGACCTAAACCTAAAATCAAACACAATATCATTACCATAAACAATAGTATAATTATGTTGCCGCCAGAGATTAATTCTACAACTTCTATCATAGCATTGCTTAAACCGGTGGAACTTACTGCTCCTACTATTATTCCTGCTGTAGCAATAGCGATAGCAACATTAACCATATTCATCGCACCACGTATCATACCACGAATTATATCTTTGAAACCTTCTATAACTTGTTGAAAAATATAGGTAATATTAAATATTTTTCTATAATCAATCTTTTGAATGATCATAATCGCCATCATAGCTAGAATACTATAAAAAACGGAACTTCCAGCAGTCCATCTCTTAATTATTAAAAGATATATAAGTAAACCAATTGGAATTAAAAAATGTATACCAGAACGAAATGTTTTGCCTAATTCTGGAATATCCTTTTTATTCATACCTTTTAGACCTAGTTTAGAAGCTTCTAAATCAGAAATCCAAAACAATGACAGGTAAACAATCACTGCGGGAATAAAAGCGTGTTTAATTACCTCAAAATAAGTAATACCTAGCATCTCTGCTATAATAAACGCAGCAGCACCCATTATTGGGGGCATAATCTGACCATTAACAGATGCAGCAACCTCTATTGCCCCAGCTTTTACAGCAGGGAACCCTGTTTTCTTCATTATAGGTATAGTGAATGTTCCAGTTGTAACAACATTAGCTATTGAAGAGCCAGAAATCATACCTGTTAACCCAGATGCCATAATAGATGCTTTAGCTGGTCCTCCTCTAAATTTTCCAACAAGAGCAATTGCTAGATCTAAAAAATATTTTCCACCTCCTGCAAAATCTAACATTGATCCAAAAAGAACAAATAAAAAAACAAAACTTACGGATACAGATATGGGGATACCAAAAATTGCTTCTCCACCAAACCAATGATATCCGACTAAGCGCGTAAGTGACAATCCTTGGTGAGAAATCATCAAAGGCATACTTTGACCAAAAATCGAATAAATTAAAAAAATTGATGCTACAATAACTAGAGGTATACCAATTGCACGACGAGTAGCTTCTAGTAATAAAATTATACCAATTCCCCCTATGATTAATTCTGTCGGCAAAACAAAAGTATTACCAAATAAAGAAATCGGTTGTTTTAATAAAACTCCATTCCTATCTACTAAAGCTTCATAATTATAGAATAAATAGAAAGTTACAAAAAAGGCAGTAATAGATAATAAAAAATTTAATATATTGATTTTTTTTGATCGATTTTTTTTATTAAAAGGGAATAATAAAAAAGCTAAAAAAAGACCGAATCCTAAATGTATAGCACGAGCTGGTACATCAATAAATACTCCAAAACCAACGATAAAGGGCAATGGTGAAGCATACCATAATTGAAAAAGAGACCATATAAATGCAACAAAAGCTACTAATTTAAGTTGCCATCCAAATAGTATTCTGGCTCGTCCTTCAGTTTCTTCAACTATTTTATCTGTATTGTTGACTTTCATTTTATACAAAAAAAAGCCCGCCCTTAAAAAATAAGATGCGGGCTTTTAGAATCAAAATTAATTACATCCAACCTTGTTCTTTATAGTATTTCACTGCACCATCATGCAATGGAGCTGAAAGACCATTAGAGATCATTTGTGTTGGATCTAAATTTTTAAAAGCAGGATGAAGTTTTTTAAAATCATCAAGATTTTCAAATACTGCTCTTACAACTTCATAAACTACATCATCGCCTACATCAGCACTTGAAACAAAAGTTGCCATTACACCAAAAGTAACTGCATCATTTGCTTGTGACGAATAAAATACTCCTGCTGGAATATTTGCAAATGCATAGAAAGGATTATCGTTAACTAGACCTTTTTCAACATCTGAATCTAAGTTTACAAAATGTGCACCACATCCATCAATTGCTTGTCCTATAGCACCATTAGGAACACCAACAGTGTAGCCTATTGCATCAACTTTACCATCACATAAAGCTCCTACTTGTTCTGAAGAAGTTAATTCTGTTGCTTGTTTGAAATCACTAATACTTGTACCATGTTTATCCATAAGAACTTCCATTGTTCCACGTTGACCAGATCCAGGATTTCCTATGTTTACAACCTTACCTTTTAGATCACCCCAAGTATTAATACCAGTGCCTTTACCTGCTATAAGTTGAAAAGGTTCAGGATGTACTGAAAATACAGCACGAAGATTTGAGAATTGTTTACCTTCCCATTTAGACGAACCATTAACAGCATGATATTGCCAATCAGATTGTGCTACTCCAAATTGCAATTCACCTTCTTTAATTTGTCCTATATTGTAATTTGATCCACCAGTAGAAGGCGCTGCACAACGAATTCCATGTTTTCTTCCTTCTTTACGACCTTCTGCTGCTTCTTTATGCACCATACGACAAACAGAATTACCAACAACAAAATAAACACCAGTTGGACCTCCTGTTCCAATAGATATAAATTCAGCTGCATTAACAGTTGCAGTTGGAATTATAAAACCAAAAACAATTGCAAAAGATGTTATTAAACATAATAAAAAATTTTTCATAAAACCTCCTATTTTAAAAAAAAATAATGATAAATTTAACATTATCAGATTAAATGTCTATTTAATTAAAATAGAATTTTTTAAAAAATGGCAAAAATTAAAAAGAATATAGTTGACATAAAAACATCTGCAACACTTGCTATTAATGAATTATCTCAACTTTTAGAAAAAGAAGGAAAGGAAATTTTTAAATTTGGCTTAGGTCAATCCCCCTTTCCTGTTCCAAAAACTATTGTTGAAGAATTAAAAAAAAACGCAAAACAAAAAAACTATATTAACGTCTCAGGATTACTTGAATTAAGAGAGAAGATAGCAGAATATCACTCATTAAAAAATAAAAATAATTATAGTGCTGAAAATGTTATTATAGGACCAGGTTCAAAAGAATTAATTTTTCAAACACAATTAGTGTTAGATTGTGAAGTTTTACTGCCAAGTCCAAGTTGGGTATCGTATGAACCACAGGCACAAATACTAAATAAAAAAATACATTGGATAAAAACTGACTCATCAAATAACTGGCATATAACTCCTAAAGAATTAGATAAAACATGTCAAAATTTACAAGAAGTTGAAAAATTATTAATTTTAAATTCTCCAAATAACCCGTCTGGTACTACTCATAATAATTTTGAATTATTGTCATCAATTGTAAAAAAAAATAATATGATAGTTTTATCCGATGAAATATATACTGAGTTAGATTTTTCTGGGAATTATAAATCTATATCACACTTTTGTCCTGAGAGGACAATAATAAGTAGTGGTCTGAGTAAGTGGTGTGGTGCTGGTGGTTGGCGTATTGGTTCTATTATTTTTCCAAAAGAATTAAACCATATAAAAAATATGGTTAGAACTGTCGCAAGTGAAACTTATACTGCTGTTAGTGCGCCTATTCAATTTGCAGCAATTAAAGCCTTTACAGAAGATCATACTCAATATTTAGTTAATTCAAGAAAAATCTTAAAAATTATAGCTAACTATATTTACAATGAATTAACACAAATTGGTATAAAATGTCAAAAACCTCAGGGTGGTTTTTATATGCTCTGTGATTTTTCTAATGTTATTAAACAATCAAATGAGATTTCTGATGGTAAAAGTTTATGCAAAAAAATTTTAAATGAAATTGGTTTTGCGATGTTACCAGGATCTGACTTTGGTTTAGAAAATGAAATATTAATATCTCGAATAGCATTTGTTGATTTTGACGGAACTAATGCATTAAATTTAATTGAAAATAATAAAAAAATTCCAGATGATTTTTTACAAATAGCATGTCCAAAAATTATAAAAGGTATAAAAAAATTAAAGGAATGGATTAAAAATAATTAAATCTTTATGATAATTAAACTATGCCAACAAAAAACATTATCAAAAAAAGAATAAAAATAATTATTAACCAAAGAAATATATTTTTTAAAAAAGTTTTAAAATTTGAATTTTTATTTAAAAAACTAGGTAAAATTAAAATTAAAACCCCTATTAAAAAAATAATTGAGACTATTTTAGTACCAACCACTAGCCATCTATATAAAATTTTCTTTTATCTAACATAATTTTTTATACTGTATTCTTACTAATAAAGTAAAACATTATTTATAGATTATTAATAATTACCCAACAACCAAATCAAGAGTAAGAGATCCCAGTCTTTTACAAGAATTTTTGTTTACAATATACGTTTCACCCAAATTCATAGCAGTTTGAGAATTGGTATCCATTAAAATCATATGAAGAAAAAAAACTTGGTTTTTTTTAATATTTATTGGATTATCTTTAAATAACATTGGCCAATCCATCCAATTTGGAGAAAATGTTGTACCAAGAGAATAACCACAGGCATTTAGTCTTGCTGTTTTATATTTAGTATTATCAACAATTTTTCTGTGTTCTTCAAATATATCTCCCGCTGTATTTCCTTCTCTTAATTTACTTTCGCACGCTTTAAGTGATTCAAAACATATTTTGTGCATATCAATATGTTCCTTTTTTGCTTTACCTATAGGTATTGTTCTCATCAAAGCAGAATGATAATGACGATAAACTCCTGCAAATTCCAAGGTTAATTGATCAATTAAATCTAACTTTCTTCTTCCTGAAAAATATCGACATAAAAGAGCGTTTTTACCGGAACCTATTATGAATTCATTACCTGGATAATCCCCTCCTCCAGCAAGTATTGAGCCTTGCATAGAAGCTAATATTTTAGATTCATGTTCTCCTGGATGAGATAATTTCCAAGCTTCTTCAAGAGCTTTATCTGCTAATTTCGCTGCTTTTTTAATATACACGATTTCTTGATTAGATTTTACTAAACGATGCTTCGTTATAAGAAAAGATTCGTCTTGCAAATTTGCAAATTTATTAAGAGATTCATTTAACATCATAGCATTTTTCCCAGTCAAACCATAAGATTCGTACTCTACGCCTAAATTTTTATTTTCTAAATTCAATTCTACTAGAATAGATTTAAGTTCCTCAGCAGGATTACTATTGTCTTTATCAACCCAAATACGAATATCTTTAATATTGGAAGTATTTTGTGCTTGTCGTAAATCAGGAACTCTTGTTAGCAATATTTTATCACCTAATGAAGTTAAGACTAAACATTGAAAAAAAACATATCCAAAAGTATCGTATCCAGTTAACCAATACATCGACTCTTGACGAAACAATAATAATGCATCAAGATTTTTTTCATTCATAGATTTGATGACTTTATTTTCTCTGGATTCAAATTCTTGTACAGTAAAATGCAATGACATAATTAAATTAATATTTTCCTATGTTTATAGAATCCTTATATAAAATTTTTTGTAATTCAGTATTAGCTTTATCACGAAGTATTAAATCTTTTTTATTCATTAATGCAGTTGGTCGTGATGTATGTTTATGATAATTAAATTCATCATTTCCTCTTGCCTGCTGAACATAGGTTTCACCAATGAACTGATCAACATTAGTCCCTATATAGCTTTGAATTGCAAAACCAATTCTTTTATTTTTGCTTAAATTTGGTCCTGATCCATGAATAGTCTTTGGATGATGAAGAGATAATTGGCCAGGTTTAAGAAGAATTGGAACTGTTTCATTGTAAGGAACATTTTCAATTGTTTGACCACGAGTTAATAAATTATCTTCATCAAATGTATCTTTGTGATCTTTAATTTTTTTTTTGTGAGATCCTGTCCACATCCTCATACATCCATTTTCTTCATTAACATCTGTAATAGCTACCCATGCAGTTATATAATTAAAAGGTTTCCAACCTTGATATTTGCCATCTTGATGCCAACTAACAAAACCTTTTTTATCAGGTTCTTTAACAAATAATACACTACCAGCAGCTAAAATATTATGACCAATTATACATTCTACAGAATCTAAAATTTTATAATTGTGAACAATTTGATCAAAAATAGGAGAATAATAATGAATATTATTTCTATTTAATCCATTTATTTCGTCTGGCCATTTTTTTTCAACATAATCAATTTCTTTTTTAATTATTTTAACTTGTTCTAAAGATAAAATATCGATAGGAGCTATATAACCATTTTTATTATATTCTTTAATTTGTTTGTCTGTTAAACTAGTTTTTTTCATTTAAATTATTACCAACAAAAAAGAGAAATTAATAAATCAATTAAATTTTTTTAATTTACTTAGGGGGTTAAAGATTAAGCCAGCTTTTTCTAGATTACTTTTTATATTGCTAACAATATCAACAGCGTTTTCACCATCACCATGTACACATATAGTATCGATCTGACATGGAATTCTTTTTCCTGAATAACACAATATTGCTTTGTCATTAAGCATGTTTATAATGTTTTGAGTTGCTTCAATCACATTAGATTTTAATGCATGAGTTTGATCACGTGATACTAGCCGTCCGTTATCTTCATAATTCCTATCAGCAAAAATCTCACAAGCTACTTTAAGGTCAAGATCTTTTCCAGCTTTTTCCATTTCTGTCTCAGGTAAAACCATAAAAATTAATTCTCTATTAAATTCTTTTATAGTTTGACCTATAATATATGAAAGTTCGTAATCTTCACAAGCCATATTGTTTAATGCGCCATGAGGCTTAACATGAGTAAGCGATAATCCTCTAGATTCTGAAATTTCAGAGAGAATGTGTACTTGATCAAAAATTAATTTTTTAATCTCATTTTTTGTTAAATTAATTCTTTTTCTTCCAAAATTTTCTTTATCAGCAAAACCCGGATGTGCGCCAATACTAACACTATGTTTAATGGCAAGATCCACAGTTTTTTTCATTGTTTCTTCATCTCCAGCATGAAACCCACAAGCAATATTAGCAGTATTGATTAATTTCATTAACTCAGGATCATTTTCTGCAGAATGATGGAAAGAAGTTTCACCTAAATCACAATTTAAATTAGTTTCCATGAAAAAATTCCTATTATATATAAGAGTTATACATAATAAAAATGTTTGAAAAAATCTATAATATTAGTGACCAAGGAATAATTTGTGACTTTGGAAGTGAAATTAATAAGGAGATTAATGCAAAAGTTATAGGTGTATTTAATTATATTAATAAAAATTTAAAAGTAAAAAAAGATCTAGGTATTATTAATTGCATACCTTCCTATAACAAGCTTGTTATCCAATACGATCTTTCATTAGTGTCCTCAGTTTCAATTATCAAATACATTTCTTCTATTAAAGAGAAATACTTAACTTATCTAAATAATCAGAAAAAATTTGAAATACCTATTTGCTATGATACAGAATATGGACTAGATCTTGATTCAATCTCAAAGCAAAATAAAATTTGTATAGAAGAAATTATTCATCTTCATAATGAAACAATTTTTTATGTTTATATGATGGGTTTTTTACCTGGTTTTCCTTTCATGGGTGATTTGACTAAAAAACTTTTTACTTCTAGATTAAAAACACCTAGAGTTCTTGTACCTGCAAAATCAGTAGCTGTTGTTGAAAAATTTTGTGCAATTTATCCTTTTGACAGTCCAGGAGGATGGAATATCATAGGGAAAACTCCTTGTAAATTATTTGAAAAAAATAAAAAAAACCCCTCCCTGCTGAATCCTGGCGCTCAGATAAAGTTTAAATCAATATCTAAGAAAGTTTTTTTGGAACTTGAATCAAAAAACAATGAGTAAATACTATTTTCAAGTAGAACGTGCAGGAGTTCATACAACTTTTCAGGATTTGGGAAGATTTAATGTACAACACTTAGGAATTTGTCCAGGAGGGTCTATGGATAGTAATTTATTAAAAATTTCAAATAAGCTTGTAAATAATTCATTACAAGAAGGTGTATTGGAGTTTGCTTATCAAGGACCCAGATTGAAACTCATTTCTGGTAATGCAAAAATTGCAATTACAGGAAACGTTCATTTTACGATTGAACGACAAAATAATACATCTTTGGGAAAGCAATATAATTGCTTTGAAACTTATATTTTAAAGGAAGGTGATACATTAGATATTTTAGCAACAAAAAAATCTGTTTATGGTTATTTAAGCATTGAGGGAGGATTTCAATTAAAGAAATTTTACAATAGTGTATCAACTTTAACCCGTTCTGCTATTGGACCTAATGATGGAAAAAAAATTGACGAAAACTTAAAAATATTTTTTATAAAAAATAATGAAAATAATAATAAAAAAATAGTTCAATGGAAAAATAATTTCAATGATAATATCATTAGAGTTTTAGAAGGACCGCAATTTCACTATTTTTCTAAACAAAGTATTAATGAATTTTTTTTAAGTAAATATAAAATAACAAATCATAGCGATCGCATGGGAATGCGTTTAGAGGGACATAAACTTGAAAATATTGTTTCTTCAAATATTGCGTCGGAAGGAATTTTGAAAGGCGCAATACAAATAACAGGCGATGGTAATCCTATCATTTTAATGGCTGATCATCCTACTATTGGGGGTTATCCTAAAATAGCTACAGTCATATCGGCTGATTTTGCTAAAGTTACTCAATTGTCTCCAGGAAAGGAAATCATTTTTAAAAAAGTAAAACTTTTAGAAGCCGAAAAATATTTTCATGAACAACAAGAAATATTAAATAAAATATATCAACAAATTACTATTTAAATAACCCACAAACAATAAAGGGACAATATTTTCATATTGTCCCTTATGATATTGAAATAAAAAATTACTTTTCAGCCCATGTTGGCATAGGATGTTTTAGTTCACATACAGCTAATTCAAATGGATAAACTGTGCAGTATTTGCCATTTTGCACTTGCATTAATATTCCTCGAGTTTTTTCATTTTGACCATCTGGCCCAAATTTAACTCCTCGATAAGGAACTATCAAAGAACTAGAATCAATATCTAGATCAACAAGTGCTTGTCTGATTTTTTCAGAATCTGTTGATCCTGCATTATTGATTGCTTGTGCTAGAGCCATAAATCCCGTGAATGCTCTGGCAGGCACATCTGATAAATCTCTTCCACCAGAATGCGTTTTAAACAGATCATTAATTTTTCCAATCAATGGAATCGTAGCAGCTAAGTCCGTATTAAATGGAGATCTAGTAATAACTCCTTCAGCCTTACTACCCATTGTTTCAATAAATTTAGGATCTGTATATCCTGCATTTTGAGCAACAAGTATTTGTGGATTGTAATCCAACTCTTGAGCAGTATTTAAAAAGAGATACGCATCAGCTGTATAAGATGAAGGCATTAACACATCTGGGTTCTTAGCTTTAAGTCTTTGAACTTCAGAACTCAGTGATGTTGTTTTTGCTTTATAACTAATTTTCTCAACAACTTCATATCCTTGTTCTCCTGCCATTGTTTCTTGAGTAGATCCACTGTCTGTCCCCCAAAGAGTATCTTCATGAAGAATTCCAATAGTTTTTAAATTACCACCTTTACTATTAAAGTCATTTATGAATTCAAACATCAATTGAGTGAATTCTCCATCATGAGGAGTAACTCTAAAGAAGTATTTGAAACCTCTTTGAGTTAATTTTGGTGAAGTAGATTCTCCATTCACCCATGGTATTTTGGCACGTTCAGTAACCTGACTTGCAGCTCCAGTAACTGATGAATAATAAGCACCGAACATAGCGTGTACTTTTTCATCTTGAACCATTCTTTCAGTTTCAGCTATACCTGTATCTTGATTCCCACCATGATCTCCGACGACAATACTAATTTTAGCACCATTTAAACCAGATAAACCTTCTTCTTTTGATAAAGGTATTCCAAGATCATGACTATTATTAATAATATCTAAAGCAGTTTTAACAGCAGCTACTGCATCTATTCCAACTTGAGCAACGGGCCCAGTTAAAGGATACAGTACTCCTATTTTTACCTCATTTGCATTACTTTGTGTAATAAGTGATAATGAAAAGCAAACAACAAAGGTAAAACATGTTAATAATTTTTTCATATTTCCTCCACTTTGAATAAGATTAAGAACATATGACTTGAATGAAAATATGTAAACATTTAAATCCTTATTTTGAGAGGTTAAATTGACAATTGAGATAATTATTCAAGCAATCATTTCTGGCTTATTAATGGGATTTATTTATGCACTAATTGCAGCTGGTTTAAGTTTAATTTTTGGATTAATGGGGATTGTAAATTTTGCACATGGAGAACATCTCATGTTATCTATGTTTTCTTCATTTTGGTTATGGACTTTACTTGGGTTAGATCCAATTATTTCAATTCCTATTACTATGCTAATTTTAGCTATAAGTGGAATACTGACTCATTATCTTTTAATTCGATATATTTTAAAAGCAAAAATGATTGTTCAAATTTGTGCAACATTTGGTTTATCTGTTTTTTTGAGATCTCTTGCACAATTCTTATGGACACCTGACTTTAGAAATGTAGGTAATCCTCTTTTAGAAGGTAGATTAGAAATTGCTGGTATATTTATTGGTCAACCACAATTTTACGCAAGTCTTGTATGTTTATTATCTTTTTTATTATTATATTTATTCGTAAATAAATCTGAAACTGGTCTAGCGTTACAAGCAACTGCGCAAGATCGTAAAGCAGCAGAAACATTGGGTATAAATTCAAATAAAATGTTTGCATTAGGTTGGGCATTGGGTTTGTCATGTGTAAGCATTGCAGGTACAATGATGTCTAACTTTTTTTTTATTTTTCCTGATGTAGGTGTACATTTTGCACTATTTGCTTTTGTAGCTGTTGCCCTCGGTGGTTTTGGAAGTATTATTGGTTGTTTAATAGCAGGTATTATTATTGGTTTAGTAGAATCTTTAGGAGGTTTATTAATCGATCCTTCTTACAAATTACTTTATGTTTTTTTAATTTATTTAATAGTCGTAATTTATCGTCCCCAAGGATTGTTTGGTAGATAACTAATGAATAACAATTTACAAAAAGCAAAACTTGAACCCGTATGGCATACTAACAAATTCATTTTTGCATTAATTTTTTTTCTAGTAACTTTATTCTTCTTTTTTCCTTTTATTAATCCTTCAAATTTTCAATTACATCTAATGATTATGATTTTTATGTATGCTGTAATGGCACAATCATGGAATGTCATTGCTGGTTTTTCTGGTCAAATAAGCTTAGGTCATGTTATTTTTTTTGGAATAGGAGGTTATACAAGTTCTTTTTTTTATGTAGAGTATGGAATTACTCCTTGGATAGGAATCTTTATAGGAATTCTTTTTTCTTCTCTAGTTGCCATAGCAATTGGTATTCCAATGTTGAGACTTACTGGACATTATTTTGCTATTGCCACATTGTTAATTGGATTTAGTTTTCAGATTATTTTTCAAAGATGGGATTTAATAGGTGCAGCTTCAGGTCTTTGGATTCCTTTAAATTGGGATAATCCTTGGTTAACATTACAGTTTCATGAAAGTAAAATCCCATACTATTATATTTTTTTAATTTTCTTTTTATTATCTTATTTTTCTATTTGGATCATATATAGATCAAAAATAGGATTTAAGTTACGAGCTATTCGAGACGATCCTCAAGCAGCATCTAGTTTAGGTATACCAGTTGCAAAATATAAAATTATAGCTTTTGTAATTTCTGCAATAATAATGTCTCCAATGGGAAGTTTATTTGCACAGTATATTTTAGTGATTGAACCAGAAAGAATGTTTGACATAGAAATCTCTATAATTGTTTTGTTAATTGCTGTTATGGGTGGTGTTGGTAATGTTTGGGGTCCTTTAATAGGTACAATTATTTTAATCCCGCTTTCAGAGTATACGAGAATATTTTTTGGCGGTACAGGTGGTTCCGTTGATCTGATAATTTATGGTATTTTAATAATGTTAATATGTATTTTTCGACCTAGTGGATTGATTTCTTTTTTTCCAAAAAAAATCCTTGAAAGAAAAAAATTCTTATGACAGTTGTCTTAGAAGTTGAAAATTTAAGCAAATCCTTTGGAGGAATAAAAGCAAATAACAATATTTCCTTTAGAGCCAGTTCTGGAGAAATCATAGGCATTATAGGACCCAATGGTGCTGGTAAATCTACATTATTTGATTTAATTACTGGTTATACAAAACCTGATTCAGGAGGAGTTAAATTTAATGGCAAAAGCATTCTTAATTTGCGTCCAGACTTAATATCTTCTTTAGGTATTGGAAGAACATTTCAAAAACTCAAACCATTTCTTGATCAAACTCTTTTAGAGAATGTAATAATTGGAGCTCTAGCTACAGGTATTAATTTAAATCAAGCAAGAGATAAGGCTTTAGAGATGATTGATTTTGTTGATCTAATAGATAAACGTCACTATTTTGCTAAAGAACTTTCAACAGGTCAACGTAAAAGATTAGAATTAGCAAGAGCGATGGCAACAGAACCAAAATTATTAATGATGGATGAAGTCACAGGTGGAGTTGATCAAAAAACAGTTCCAGGATTAGTAGAGCTTATTAAAAAGTTAAATAAATTAGGGGTAACTATTTTAACAATAGAACACAATATGAGAGTGATAATGGATATATCTCATAAGATATTAGCTTTAGATCAAGGAAAAAAAATAATTTTTGATAAACCAAAAAATGTACAATTGAATGAAAAAGTAATTGATGCTTATCTTGGAGTAGTTAATGCTACTACAAGTTAATAATATTGATGTTGCTTATGATGAATTCCAAGTAATTTGGAATGTTTCAATATCAATTGATCAAGGTGAAATGGTTGCATTACTGGGTCCTAATGGATCTGGGAAAAGTACAATACTAAATTCAATAAGTAATTTAATTCAACCAACAAATGGAGAAGTATTATTTGACAATAAAAAAATCCATTTACTTCCTACCTACATGAGAACAAAATTAGGAATATCACATGTTTTAGAAAGAAGAAGAGTTTTCCCTTTCTTAACTGTGAAACAAAATCTTCTTCTAGGAGCTTGGAATGGTGAAGCTAAAATACAAAAAGAAAAAACATTAGATGAAGTTTATATAATGTTTCCAATATTATCTGATAGATCGAATCAACTTGCTCATACTATGTCCGGAGGAGAACAGCAAATGTTAGCAATAGCAAGAGGCTTAATGGGTATTCCCAAACTATTAATGGTAGACGAACCTTTTTTAGGTTTGTCTCCAAAGATGATTGAAAAAATAAAAGAAATTTTTAATGATATTGTTAATAAAGGAATTGCAATTTTATTTGTAGAACAAAATGTAAAACTAGCTTTAAAGATGGCTGATCGAGGATATGTACTAGAAAGTGGTCATCTAGTGATAGAAGGGAAATCAGATTATCTTCTAAATAGTGAAAAGCTTAAAAAGGTTTTTTTAGGGTAATAATTAAAAAGTTGCTAAATCTGAATTTAATTTATCAGTAATCAACATACACCCTGGTTTATGAGTAATACAAAAATCTGGCTTTGACTTTTCTAAAATTAGTTGTGGTGTAACTCCACAAGCCCAAAAAACTGGAATTTCATTATTTTTAAAAGGTCTTGGTGGATCACCATATTCAGGTACCATAATATCTTTCACGCCAATTTCATATGGATTACCAAAGTGAATAGGAGCACCATGAACAGAAGGAAATTTTGAGCAAATCTGAATTGATTTAATTGTATCTTTAGCATTAAGAGGTCTCATAGAAACAACCATCTTCCCATGAAATTGACCTACAGAATTACAATCAATAGAAGTACTATACATCGGTACAATTGTATTATTTTTTATATGTTGGATTTCAATCCCAGCTTCTATTAAAGGTAATTCAAAAGACATAGAACATCCTAAAATGAATGTTACCAAATCATCATTCCAGTATTGTTTTATATCTAAAGGTTCATCCAGAATTTTACCATTTTCCCAAACTCTGTATTTTGGTACATCTGTTCTGATATCAATATCCCCTAAATCTTTTAATTTAGGATCTCCTTTAACTCCAAGACTAATTAATGGACATGGTTTGGGATTTTTTTCACAAAAAGTAGCAAAGTTTACAGAATATTTACTTGGTAAAATACAAACATTACCTTGTACATACTGGCTTGCAGCACCAGCTGTTTGTTTATCATATTGATTGTTTCTAATTATTTTTCTAGCTTCAGCAGGGTCTTGAACATTTAACATATAATTAAAATATATAAAATAACGAAGGATTCATATTTAAAAATATAAATTTATTAAAAAAATTTTAAATCTATCAATAATAAAAATCCTACAAGAGATATAATTAATATATCAATTATCATATGTGTCTTTCATTATTTTAATATAATAAAAAATATTGTTTAAGATGTGTTTTAATTTTGAAAATTATTGCCCAAATATTGCCTTATTAATTTCATTTTTTGACCAAACTTATGGATTAATAATAAGATGTGGCATTATTAAAGCGAATAATTTTTTTTCTTTTTTCATTATTATTCACTATTTTCCTCTTTTATGCCGCTTATGCTTAAATGATTGATAAATATATAATAACTATAATTTAATGATTGTATTATTTAATTTTTTTGCATTTAAGAGAATACGGTTATCATAATTACTCCTTGATAACCGTATTTTTTAAAAAAAAATTTTAATTATTTGATAAATATTTTTTCTTTAGTCTAGGATCAGGAATAGGCACTGAATCAATAAGTTTTTTTGTATAAGAATGTTTTGGTTTACTAAATAAATTTTTACTACTGCCTAATTCAACTAAATTACCAAAGTATAAAACCAATATATTATCACTAATATGTTTAGCTATGCTCAAGTCATGAGTAATAAATATAAGAGTTAATTTTAATTGTTTTTGTAAAGTTTTTAATAAATTAATAACCTGTGCTTGTATTGATACATCCAGCGCAGAAACCGGTTCATCACAAATTATGAGTTTAGGTTTCAATATTAATGCTCTAGCAATACCAATTCTTTGGCATTGACCACCTGAAAATTCGTGAGGATAGCGATTTATAAGATTGGGAAGTAATCCGACTTTTTTCATCACATCTTTTACTCTAATTTTAATTTCATTTTTAGAAAGACTTGAGTAA
>CACLJX010000010.1 GCA_902607435.1 uncultured Alphaproteobacteria bacterium
AGATATAAGAAAGTTAGAATGTTTGCAAAGAAAAATGGACGTGTTTCTTTTAGAAATAAAAGATCAAATTATAGAAAAAATACTAATTCGTATTCAAATCATAAACCTCGTGCAAAAGGAAATATTGTCCAATTGCATGACAAGTTTTCTAAGTTAGCAAAAGAAGCATCTTCTTCAGGAGATAAAATTCAATCAGAATATTATTTTCAATTTGCAGATCATTATTTTAGATTAATGGGTGAATTAGAGCGAAAATCTTCTGATAATGAAAATAATTTAGAATCCATTAATCAAAAAATATTGCAAGATGAAGATAAGTTGAAAGAAAACAAAGAAACAAACGCTAATTTGGACAAAATTAATGAAAGTGAAAATTCTTCGGAAGAAAGTTCTGAGTCCATTGAAAAAGTTTCATTTATTGCTAAGCCTGCTAAAAAAAGATCTATAAAATCAACAAAAGAAGTTAGTTAATTTTACTCATATAGGTGAAATAAAAAATCTGCATAGATTAATTTAGATTTTTTAATAAATTCATTTAGTTCTTCATTTTTTAAAATTTTGCCCGATGGTAATTTCATAGTCATTGGATTGATTTGTTTTTTTTGATAAATTACTTCATAATGTAGATGTGGTCCTGTAGAGCGTCCTGTGCTTCCAACATATCCAATTATTTCACCTTGGTTTACCCTTACTCCTTTACTAATACCTTTTTTAAAATTATTTAAATGTGCATATGCAGTTTTATATGAATTATTATGCCGAATACGAATATATTTTCCATAAGCACCATTTCTGCCTGCATATTCAATAACACCATTCCCTGCAGCATAAACAGGAGTGCCTTTAGAAGCAGCAAAATCTACTCCTCTATGTATTTTATTATAACCTAGAATTGGATGTTTTCTTAACCCATATGATGAGGATAGTCTGGCACCATCTATTGGGGTTTTCATCAAAGATTTTCTAATGTTTTTACCTTCTTTATTGAAATAATCATAGAAACCATCACTGGTTTGAAATAAATAATATTCTAAGTTATTTTTTTGCAAGTAAAATTTTACATAATATATTTCTCCATAAGAAACTGTTCTTCTTTGCTCATTAAAAAAAGATTCATACAAAATTTCTAATTCATTCCCTTTTTGTATATCTCTTTGAAAATCTAAATCAAAACTATACAATTTTATTATTTTAGTTATGACTGGAAGAGGAATACCTGCTTTTCTTGCATTTTCATAAAGTGATTCAGTTATTTCAAATTTTACTGAATTAAATTGACTTTTTAAAAGTAATTTTTCTTTTTTTAAAAAAAAATTATTACTAGTGTCTGTTGTAATAACTAGATCTAAGTTAAAACTTATTGGCATTATTAATCGAGAAAATTTTTTATTATCATCTAAATACAAATATATTTTTTGGTTAATTTTAAGTGATTTTAAATTATATTCTTTATTGATTAACGTAATTATTTTTTGTTTGTTTCTTTCTTTTGGGAAATAAGAATCTATTAGTTTAGAAAAAGTATCATTTTTTTTAACTGTAATTATTATCTCTTCAAATTTTTCAACTTTTTCAAATACTTTTTCTTCCAATTCTTGAATTAATAATGAATTAATAACATTATCATTATTAACTGTAGTTTTTTTTGTTAACAAAGTTTTACTAGTATCTACACTAGGAGTAGCTTTTGTTTTAACAATATTTTTTGTTAATTCATTGTATCCAAAATATAAAAAATAGAATGAAAAAATAAGCAGAGTAATAAATAACAAAAATTTAATAATTAAATTATAATGCAAATTCATAGATAATTTATTATAATATTTATATTATAAATACCAATTTTTTTACTATTGAAGATTAAATGAATAATTTAACTTTAACAATTTAAATTCACAATATAGAGTATTTTAACTACTTTAATTAGAACATATTTTTATACATAGGGTGCGTAGCTCAGTGGTAGAGCACTGCCTCGACACGGCAGGGGTCACAGGTTCAAATCCTGTCGCACCCACCATTTTTTCAGCCTAGCTTTTTCCTGTGTCACAATCGTGTCACAACACGAAAGGTCCTTAGTTGTTTACAGGGATTATTGCTAACTTTCCCTTTTCAGGTTTTCCTGTAGGAGTGCGAGGCATATCTTTAAGAATGGTGATTATTTTTGGCACCATGAACCGTGCCATCACCGTTTGACAGTGGGTGCGAATCATATCTTCTGTTAAGGATGATGAAGGTTTTAATTTCACAAAAAGACGAATGTCTTCCTCCCCCATTTCACTTGGAATGCCAATGGCGGCAGCATCCTCAATCTCCAAATGACTTAGCGCTCCTTCTTCCACTTCAAAAAGAGAGACCATTTCCCCTTTAACGCGAATTCGTTCTGCCATACGGCAGGTGAAATAAAAAAGTCCCTCGTTATCCAACCATCCTATATCACCAGTGTGAAACCAATCATTTTGTTGTGATGATAAATTCTTGTAAGACATTCCAAAATATCCATCTGCCATGACTCCTGGCTCTTTCGATCTGATAATCATTTCACCTTTAACACCAGCAGGTACAAAGTTATTATTTTCATCGACAATGGCGACCTCGTAATGTGGTAGAACAACACCGCCGGGATGATTCCATTGAGGCGTCACTACCCAGCCAGCATCTGTTGAGCCATAACCACCCCCAGGTATTAAGTGAAGACCAAAACGAGCATCAAAATCTGCTTTCGGGACAGGCGCTGGAGTTGACCAGCATCTTGTGATCTTATGGGCACGATCTTTTGAAGATGGGGGAGCTGAATACAGTAATTGTTGAATTGAACCCAAACACATGAACCAAGTGACTCCATGACGAATAACCTCATCCCAAAATTTAGAAAGACTAAAATGATTGCGCATCACGACACGTCCACCGACCATCAGGCTGGGAAGAATATCGTAATAGGCTGAAATATGAGAGAGCGGGTAAGTAGTGTAATTGACATCACCGTGGGTCAAGCGAAAGGGTGTGATTAAATTCTCCGCCGTACGCACTGCATAACGATGTGATAAGAGGCATCCTTTCGACACACCTGTGGTGCCGGAGGTAAACATGATGGTGGCAGATTCTGTATCTTTGGCGTTTGAAGTGATGTGGTTTGTCTCATCTGACAGTATTTCTTCGAAAGGAAGAATGGTCCATTGCGGAAATTTTGTTCGAGCCTCCTCAACACCAGAAGTCACGATAAGCATACGTAAATGAGGTAAATCAGATTTAATTTGATCTAGAACTCCAAAATGTGAAGTGGAGGTCATCATTATATCACATTCAGTCAGATTTATCATCCGACTTAAGGAGTGCCCCTTAAAGGCGCGGTTAATGGATACTTCAATTTTATTAATCTTTTTCAATGCATATGTCATCGCAAGGTAATTGAGATCATTCTCATGCATGATACCTACATACGTTGATTTAATTTCTGAAAAGCTTAGCAATCCATGACCAATCCGGTTGATCAGGGTATCAAACCCTCGGTAACTCAAGGTTTCGCCAGAAACTGCCATAGTGATGGCGGGGCGATCTTCATATTTGGCGGCTAACTGATGGATCAATTCGCCCAGTGTAATACAAAGTGCCATATCAAAATTTTAACCTGAAGTGTTTTTTCATTTCATTTGCAAGATTATAATAAATTTAAAATATTTTCCGGAGGCCTTCCAATGACTGCTTTGCTATTTTTAACAACAATAGGTCTTTGCAACAATTTAGGAAATTTTACTAAAAACTCTATTAATTTATCATCACTTAAATTTTCATTTTTAAGATTATTATTTTTATATTCATCTTCTCCAGTTCTTAAAATATCTCTTATGGTTAATCCAAGTTTTGAAAGTAAATTTTTAATCTCATTTTTAGATAGTTTTTTTATTAGATATAAAATAATTGTTGGCTCAATATTTTTGCTTTTAATAATTTCCAATGCTTGTCTTGATTTACTACACTTAGGATTATGATAAATTATTACTTCTTTATTCATTAATTAATAAATTTTTTCATCATAATTATCCTATCACCAACCACGAGGAATGTTGAGTTATTATAATTTAGATGAACCCTTCGTTAAGATTTATACTTATACGAAGGGCTTATTATTATTGATTATTGTTTCTAATCAAATTTTTCTGAATAAAACCAAGGAACGCAGATAGCTAAAATAATATAAATAGCAAAATAAAGAGCAATTATTGGCAAGACTGTAGAAAAACCAACTTCAGCAATTGGGCCAAATATTGAAGCATAAATTATAAACACAATGTTTGAACCTACAACCCAATAACCACCAGCTTTTTTAAGATTGTATAAAAGATATATCCCATAAATCACTCCAATCATAATGATTAGAAATACAACCATATCTGTTGTGGTAGGCTGAACGACTACATCACTTCCTGGGAAAGTTGTGCCCTCTCCAAAAAAACCAGTGACAGTACGATAAATTGTATCCAGAGTATCACCAACAAGAAGGATTAGCATAATCCAATAAACAAATTTGAATGAGCGTGTTTTAAAACTTTTATCCATAAGATCCTCCAACTTTAAAAAATATTTTTATATTAAGTCTATACTTTATTCTACCACCAACCACGAGGAATGTTGAGGGGAAAGTACCTCTCTTCTGCAAAGGTGAAAAGCTGCAAAGCTTAAAAAGGTCTGAAATTTTGCTAAAATCTTTTTAATTATTCAAGCTGTCCTTGTTGATTGGCAGAGCTGTTTTATCAATAAAAAATGTTTTTTCTTTTATTTTCATTATTCCGCGTTCTAGTTCCTCTCTTAGAAGGAGTGTAAAATATTTACTCGTTGCTATGTATTTGAAATTGGTGATCCCTGAACCTGACTTTGGACCAAAACCATGGGAACATCCTTCATTTATTTTTTGATTACTAAATGTAAGCTCGTCTATTAATTTTTTCTCTTCATTTTTTGTCTTTGTAAGTAATGGAAAAGCTAGCATCGGTAAACATACAAATACCCGTTTTATATTTTAAATTACCGAATGGTTTTAATTCGTAAGATATTGAATGCTTTGTCTCTACATATTTATTGGATTTCATTTTGCATGTGCCACTAATATTTTTTTCATTCTGTAAGTAGGCACTAAGGTCGTACAAATTATTCTCGTCCATTATACCTTGAGTATGCATATTTAAGTTAAAGGTCTCGTAATATCTAATTTCAAAGTATCCGCTTTTGGGATAGCAATTAATTTCAACTAAATGATAACCTTGGTCGGCAAATGACTTTAATGAAATTGTTGAAAATAAAAAAAGAAAAATAAAAAACTTAATCATGTTTCAAAACCTTGTTTGAAGTTAGATTATAGTACAAAATATAGGTTATCAAAACTATTAAGGTGGCTATCGTTGGAATAAAAAAAAACAATCCAAACGTAAATAAAAGAAAGAATAATTTAATTAGCTTAAGAATAATTACACCTACTCCCTAATATTGCCTCATTAACATGCTAATACGTTGATAGTATGGCAGATAATAAAATCCATATAATGCGACAAGGCAAGAGGATAAAAACCCCTCCATTTTATTCAAATTCCGATTACTTATTGAAATTCATTACACTTCTTGTCATTATTGTTCTGATTAAACTTTGATTTTACTTTTCCAACTTTATGTATGAATGAATATACCCAAGTATTTGCAGTCGGTGATATCCATGGTTGCAGAGAACTGCTGCAAAAGATTCATAACAAAATACTTAAAGCTTCCAAAAATGTTGAAGGTCAAAAATTACTCATCTATTTAGGAGATTACATTGACAGGGGACCAGATATCAAAGGGACCATACAGACACTAATTGATTTTCAACCAGAGAACTTCACAAAAGTTTTCTTGCTGGGCAACCACGAACAAATGCTTCTCGACTTTATGGTTGGAAAAAGAAACAGTCTATACATATGGCTAGGTAACGGGGGATTTGAAACATTGGAGAGTTACGGTACTGACATTGCTAGTCACATTGATCAGTCAATGGAATTACAAGATAACGAACAGATACGGAAGCAATTTACAAGATTACTTCCTTTCTCCCACAAGAATTTTTTTAATCAACTACAACTCAACTATGAGTGGAACAATTATTTCTTTGTGCATGCAGGAATCAACCCCGATTTTTCCCTTGATAAGCAGGAAAGGGAAACAATGCTGTGGACTCGGGAACATAAGTTTTTTGATTCCAAGATGACCTACCATAAAATTATTGTTCATGGGCATACGCCTGCGGAAAAGGTTGAGAAACTCCCCTGTCGAATCAATCTCGATACAGGTGCTTTTTATTCAGGAATTCTGTCAGGAATGATGAGTGATTCTAAGACTGAAAAGATATTTTATTTATCTTCAAACGCATCCAGAACTTAGTTTTGATGACTTTTACGCTAGATTTAAATAAAAGTAGTTAATTATGCATTTTAAATTACCTTATTACGCTACACTCATTATTCCTGGATTATTATACGGGATTTTTACGTCTAGTATTATGGGAGGCTTTATTGTTTTTGTATTGCAGTTTGTTTTAGCTCCGTTAATTTTTAGAGAGTGGTTTACCTTTAAGGTATGGGATGATTATCAAAGAACAAATGATGAAGATGAAAATCCATTTGTCAAACAAGGTTTAGCTAATGTCATTGTTAGTATATTTGTAATGATTGCAGTAAGTGTTTTAAGATCTAAGGGATATCTGTAGTGAATAAGTCGATAGATGATTTTACTGATTCTCAAAGAGAAAAAGAAACAAAAAAAATATTTAAAATTGCCGTCGATTATCTTAAGTTAAATAGTGCAGAAATAGAAAAATCAAGAGAACTTTTTGCTGAATATTTAAAATGGAATAAAAGTGAATGGGATGTAAACACTATTGTTTATGAAAAAATTGGAGATGCCTATAGTAAATATTCTAAAAATAATGATAGATTTAAATCTGAAGCAGAAGTTAACTATAAAATAGCTTTCAATTATTTTTTTGAAAACAAAGATAAGACAGATCTTTTAGCTGAAACATACAGATACAGTTTAGCTGAATATTATTTAAAAGGGATAGGCACAACAGTATCTCGTGAGAAATCCTATGAAATGTTCGAGTCCTGGTATGAGTATATTTCTAAAAAGTCATTAGAATATAATAGAAAAGTAAGTTTCTCTGAAGTTGAAAAAATATATCGTTATGTACAATCATTATATAGCCCTGATCAATATATTGCATCTGCAGTTAAATTTGGAGCAGATATTAATTTGGAAGAGCTAAGGTTTTGGCTTAAAAAAATTCTAGAAATTCATCCAACACACAGAGACGCAAAAAGAGCTATTGAAGTAGTAGATCTTTACATATCAAAACCTAAACTTTTTGAAATAGCCAAAAGAAGGAAAAAGGAAATAGATGCTGATGAAATAATTTTTAATAAAATTAAAGATTGTGTAACAAAAAAACCTCCTGACTTTGATCAAGCATACAAAATTTATACTGAAAATAATTCAGATGAATTTAGTAGCGAGGTTTTAAATTTAGAATATCTCGGTAAAATATATTTAAGGATTGCACAGAAGGAAAATCCCATTTTGATCGCTGAGGCAGAAAAGTTACATAAATCAGCTTTTAATTTATGTCAAAAAGAAAATATGGGTGATTTTGGATCATCTTATACTCGAGCAAGATTTCATTTAGAGGGCATAGGAACAGAGAGATCTTTTACAAGACACCAAGGTACACTCACTATATCATTTCGATTTATGAAAGAAGATACAGATAAAGAAAAAGAACTAAAAGCTACTCGAGCTTATCAAATTGCTAATACCTATCAAAAAAAGGATTTAAATGGAAGAATTGTTGATGGAGCAAAAGAAGATTTAAAATTAGCAATGACTTGGATGTTAAAAGCTAAAAGTTTGGGAGCAGGAAACAGACTTTCTAAATTTGATGAAAAATTTGAAGAACTAGAGCAAAAAATAAGTTCTAAAAACCTTGAACATGCATCTAAAAACAAATCAAATGAAAAAACAGATATCGCAAGATGGCTTACCCATTTTGATTATAACGGAAAACAAGCAAGACCTTCACCAATAATGGCTTATCCATCACATCATTTTTATGATTTGGTAGTGAATCATGAAAAAGCCATGAATTCATTATTCCATCAGATTTCAGATTTTTTTAAATTGAAAAGAAAGGGACTTCTTTCTAAAGAGTATGTTAACTTGACTATAAGTGAAGTTGGAACTCATATGTTGGGCGGTATGACACATGGTTTAAGAACAAAGCCCATATTAGCAGATTTAAAAAAGTTTGATTGGGATGATATTTTTTTTGATAAAAATTTTTACTTATTGATTGGATGCGGAATAATTAATAAAAATAACATAACTTATCTTATTGCTCCAGAGGCAGTTATCTTAGAAGAAATAAAGTTTTTTGAAGAAAATAATAGATGGAAATACAAAGAAAATACTCTTCTGGCACTTGGAGAAAGAGAAAACACCGGTCAATATAATAAATTTTCAGAAAATTTTAATAAAAAAAATTTCTCAGCTAAAGAAGAAGATAAATTATTAAATGAAGACAAAAAAAAATCTGCAGATACTGAGTGGGCAAAAGATGAATTTTTAAAAGATATGGAGAATAGGAAAAAACTTGGTAAATCAACAACCTTACATACAGTTCCTAGTAAACCTAAGAATATAAAAAGCATTGAAGATAGAGAAGGGATAACGATTGAACTCATAAAATCTATTTTAATGAAAGGGGGGTTCCAATATCGTGATACTCAAGGATTTATTGAAGATTGTTTAAAAATGAGAAAAGGTGGCTTTTTTAAAAAAGCTCAACCTGCACCTACTTTGAATCAGTTAAAATCTTTATTTATCCAATATAATCCTAGAATTGAAGTTCAGTTTCCTGGACATGCTAATGTAATTTTTTCAAAAGAAATAGTTGAGTATCTAGGTTTTGATGTTGATAGTAATAATCAAGTTTATAAAAAATAAGCTAAATAATTAAACCTAAAATAATAAAAATAATTCCGATTCCTAATATTAAGAGTTTACCAAAAAGCGATCTTAATATTTCTGGTGTATTTAATCTATCAGTAGATACTCCTCTTATCCAATAAATTAAGATAACAGCAGCAATAATAAATAAAATTATATTCATGATTTAATATTCTCATTAAATTAGTTTTTAGTAAACATTAAAAGATTAATTTTTTGCTAAAATTTTTTCTGCCGTTTTAGTTAATGTTGCGCGAGAGCGTTTCTTTGGGGTGCCCCCTTTAAATACCAAGTTAAACCTAGTTAAAATATTCTTGTCACAATGCTGTCACAACGGTAGGATAAAAGTTAATTTGAAAACGATTGGGCAGGAAAAAAATTCCGCTGATTTGTTGTCAGTGTTTGTGCAACAAACACTTGCCACTGCCTCGACACGGCAGGGGTCACAGGTTCAAATCCTTTCGCACCCACCATAATATTCATAAAAGTTAATTTTATATATTCTTTTTTTGACGCAATATAAATATCGTCATACTTAAGCTGGATAAAGAAAATATTAAAGCATTAAAAGTAATAGTATTTAAGTTTGTTTCACCAGGACTATTAGTTAAAACATATCTCCAAAAATTAAGTGAAATAATAATTTGCATTAACAAAATAGTTACTAATAATGGAAGTTGATTCTTTATTCCTTTAATCAATATAAAAATCAAACCCATCGCTAAAGAAAAAAAAATTATACCAATAACCTCTGACAAACCAGCCACGGCATGATTAAAAAAACCAATATTTTTCAAAGCAAATTCATCAGTAAAAAATAAAAGCTGGAAAGAGTAGTATAAAAGAAAAAAGATATTAACACCAATTAAGCTTAAATTAATAAAGTTTTTATCCATAAATATTAATTCGCCAGTCCTTGAACTATTTCAGTATTTTGAGTGTATTTAAAAATTTTTGATGATACTTTTATTTTTGAAGAACGATTACCACCACCAAGTACAATATATTTGCGTTGCATCACTTTTGAGTCAACCCAAAGAGGAAGATTACTCGGAAGAGCAAGAGGAGTGACACCACCTATATGCATTTTTGTTAATTTGACAGTTTCTTCAGTGTTAGCGAAAGAAACCTTACGAGCATTCAATTTTTTTCTGATTAACTTATTTATATCAAGTCTAGTAGTGGCTAACAAAGCACATGCGGCATATTTTAATTCTCCTGTTTTTGTTTTTACTACAATTGCGTTGACAGAATCTTCAAGATTAATACCATATTCTTTACAAAATACTTTGGTATCTGCTAATTCAGGATCACAATCCATAACTTCAAATTCTAACTTCGTGCTATCAAGAAATTGCCTAATATTTGAAAGAGTATCTGTCATTAATTATTTTATCTTATCATCAAGAAGAACGAATGTTGAGAAAAATTGATAAAATGTTTTAGATATAAACATTTAAGAATAGAAGATATAATTATAATAAATTATGGATAAAAACTTAAAATATATACAAAAAGAACTAATGATAAAAACATCAGGTCAGTCGATGTACGAGATTACTGATAAAATTAACTCTTGGTTAATTAAGGAACAAATTAATAATGGTCAGCTAACTATTTTTATAAAACATACATCTGCCTCACTTATTATTCAAGAAAATGCAAGCCAAGATGTTATTGAAGATATCCAAGATTTTTTCAAAAGACTTGTTCCTGAAAATCCTTCATTGTATAGACATAATATTGAAGGCAAGGATGATATGCCCGCTCATATTAAAAGTCTGCTGACACAAACCTCGTTAACTATTCCTGTTAATGACAATCAAATGGATTTAGGAACTTGGCAAGGAATTTTCTTGATTGAACATCGAAGTGGTCTTATGGAAAGAAAGATAAAACTTACGTTGGTAGGCAAGTAAAAAAATTATATAAACTTTTGCTAAATATCCTGAGAGTGAAGAAATTGTTTCCAAATTTCACTATCTTTATTAAATAGCATTGAATAACTACTTTTTATCTTTCTCCAACTACCTTGCTTAATTTCAAAATCAAGTTGACCACTTTCCCAGACAGCAATACCTAATAGAATTACATATTTCTTAGGACCTTTATTTTTAGCAATATCGAACAGAATTTCAGAAGATTGTGTCACTGTGAAATCCTTGTTTGATGATATAAATTTTTTACTCTTGTAATCAGAGGAATGAATAAAAAAAATCTGTTTAGGGTTAACAGGACCACCCCAATATAATGTGACTTCTTTTTTTCCCATGTTTTTAGGAAAATTCAGATTATTATTAATAAACAGCTGATTTAAGGATATTGTTTTAAAAGGTTTATTAATAACTAACCCAGCAGCCCCTTTTTTTTGATTGTGATATAACATAATGATTACAGTCTCTTGAAATCTTGAATCTTGCATGTGTGGTTTAGCGATTAAAAATTCAGTAGATACATTTTTACTCCATGTATTTTGATGAAATGAAAAAAACAAAATAAAAAATAATATGAAATATTTCATTTTAATTATCTTATCATTAACTAAAAAAAAATTGAAGATATGGAGGATGTTCATCATTTAAACTTCGATAACATTAAGTAAATTATCTTTAAGAATATTCCACTTAGAAAAATATTTATTATTTTTATTTATAAAATGTAATGCTTTTTTTTCACAAAATGGAATTATTTTTTCTTTTTTTATATATTTCATAAGAGTATTTTTGCCTTGTTTTTTATCTTTCCCTGGAGTTTTGCCAATTTTATCAAAATCAGAAATTTCATCTAAAAGGTCGTCAATTATTTGAAAAATTAATCCAAAAATATTTCCATACTGTTTAGCAAATTCTATCTCTCTTATATTTTTTTTAGCTATAATAAAGGGCGCGGAACAACAAAAACTAAATAGTGAGGAAGTTTTCATTTTGTACATTTCTAGCACTTTGTTTTTATTTATTTTTTTATTTTCAAAAATTAAATCTAATGATTGACCTCCTGCCAAACCTTTTGATCCTATACTAATGGAAAGATCTTGAATTAATTTTACTCTGACTTCACTTTCACTGTGAGTTTTTTTATTCGATAGTAGTTCAAAAGCAATATCATGCAAACTGTCACCGGCTAAAATTGCCTGAGCCTCATTGAATTTTTTATGAACACTTAGTTTTCCCCTTCTATAATCATCATTGTCCATGCTTGGTAAATCATCTTGTATTAACGAATAAGAGTGAATACATTCAATTGCAGCTGATATAAGAAAGTATTGTTTTTTAGGTATTCCAGCAATTTTAGCAAATATTTCTATCAAAAATGGACGAATCCTTTTTCCTCCATTCAAGGCTCCATACAATATTACCTTTGATAATTCGTTTTTTGGTAAAATAGATCTAAGTAATTCTTCATAAAAAACATTAAATTCATTTTTATGGTTTTTTATTAAGAAATGAATATTGTTTTTCATAATTTACAGTTGTTCAAATATCAATTTAAATTTATTAGATTATAATATTTATTTTTATTAAGAATTAAACGATAATAAACATATTTAAATTATGCGTATAGAAGAAGAAATTAAGTTAGATTATTCCGATGTTTTGTTTAGGCCAAAAAGGAGCACTCTTAAGAGCCGTAAAGAAGTAAACTTAGAAAGAACTTATAGATTTAAATATAGCAATAACGAATGGAACGGTATTCCAATTATTGCTTCAAATATGGATGGAGTTGGCGAACTTGAAGTAGCGAAAAGCTTAGCAGAATTTAAAATTTTGACTGCTTTAACTAAACAATACAATCTTGAAACTATTACAAAATTTAATGATATAAAAAAAATTTTTCATTATATTACCCTCAGCTGTGGAACAAGTTCTGAAAGTTATGAAAGGTTAAATTCTATTTTAAAAGAGCATAGTTACTTTCAGAATATATGCATTGATGTAGCTAATGGTTATTCCGAAAATTTTAGTAATTTTCTATCTTCTATTCGAGATAAGCATCCAACTAAAACAATTATAGCAGGGAATGTTGTGACTGCTGATATGACACAAGAGCTCATATTAAGTGGAGCAGATATTGTTAAAGTAGGTATTGGTCCTGGAAGTGTTTGTACAACTAGAATCCAAACTGGAGTCGGATATCCTCAATTAAGCGCTGTAATTGAATGTGCTGATGCAGCCCATGGTTTAGGAGCGCATATTATTGCTGATGGAGGTTGTACATGTCCTGGAGATATTTCTAAGGCTTTTGGTGGTGGAGCTGATTTTGTTATGCTTGGCGGAATGTTAGCAGGACATAAAGAAGGAGGGGGAAAAATCATTAAAAAGAATGGAGAAGATTACATTGAATTTTATGGTTCAAGCTCAGAAGAAGCAAACTATAAATATTATGGCGGTTTGTCTAATTACCGATCCAGCGAAGGTAAAAAAGTTAAGATTCCATACAGAGGTGAATTAAAAAATACTATCCAAGATATATTAGGGGGAATTAGAAGCAGTTGTACTTATGTAGGGGCACAATCGTTAAAACAATTAAGTAAGTGTACAACATTTATAAGAGTGAATAACCAATATAATGACACTTTTGGAATGTTTTAGTTTTTTTTATTAAATTCCTAAGGCGTACCCATCTTTTCTAAGATCAGACCCTCCAATCAACAATCCATCTTTCCAATTAATTCTTATAGCTTGACCACCACCATGTGCATCATTAACTCTAATAGTTTCATGTCCATTTTTTTTGAGTTGATCTTCTATATTTTTATCAACCCCAAGTTCTAACTCATATATGTTATTATAATGAAAGGCTCTTGGAAAATTCAAGGCTTCTTGAGGATTCATATTGTAATCAAAAATATTATTTAATACATGAACATGGCCAACTGGTTGATATTGCCCACCCATCACGCCATAAGATAAAATTGGTTTATTATCACTTAAAACCATACCTGGAATAATTGTATGTAATGGCTTTTTTAATCCATCAATACAATTTGGATGATTCTTTTCTATTCTAAAATTTGTGCCTCTATTTTGAAATAGAATTCCTGTATTATTAGAAGTAATACCACTGCCAAAAACATAACAAATAGAATTAATAATTGATACAGCATTAAAATCTTTATCTACTACCGTTAAGTAAATAGTTTCTGGATGTGCAGGTATATTTAAGTTTCCAATATCGTAGCATTTACTCAAGGATATTTTGTTTACAGCTTCTTCAACAGTTGATTTAGACAACAATTTTTCGAGATCCATTTTTATAAAGTTTGGATCTCCAATGTTTTTTTCTCTTAATTGATAGGCCAGTTTTGTCACTTCAGCTTCTAAATGAAATCTTTCTGGACTATTAGCTTTATAATTTTCAATTTTTAACTTTTCCATCATTTGCATCATAAGTAAGACTGTAATTCCCGGACCATTAGGGGGGCATTGATGAATTGTAATATCTTTATATCTGCAGCTAATAGTATTATCTTTAATAGTTTTTTGTTTTTCAAAATCTTCTAATGTATGTAAACCTCCAAGTTCGTTAAGAGATTTTACAATGTCAATTGTTGTACTACCTTGATAAAATTCTTTTGCACCTTTTTTGCTAATTTTTTCTAAGGTATTTGCCAATTGAACATTTTTAAATTTTTCTGATAGTTTGTATGAGTTACCATTATTTAAGAATATTTTCTTTGTATTTTTGTTTTTACTTAATTTTAAATAACTTTTTGCCCAACTTTTAGAAACTTTTTCTGTAATGTTAAATCCATCACGCGCACATTCTATAGCTTTTGAAAATAATTGTTCAAATTCTAATTTTCCGTGATCATTATGAATAGTTGACCAAGCATGAACTGCGCCAGGAATTGTTACTGAATGGGGGCTATCTAGACATATTTTATTAATTTTATTATTTATAAAATAATCTATGTTAGCTTTTTCAGGAGCAATGCCTGATCCATTATAAGAGATCGGTTTTTTTCCGTTCATTGTAATTATTGCAAAACTATCCCCCCCTATGCCAGTAGCATTAGGTTCCACAACCGATAGAACAGCTGAAGCAGCAATTGCAGCATCTATAGCATTCCCGCCTTTTTTAAGAATAGAGATAGCTTCTGATGTAGCCAAAGGATGAGAAGTAGCTGCCATGCCTTTTGTTCCTAAAACGTTTGATCTTCCAGAATATTCCATATTTCTTATATAATTCTTTTATTTAATATATTTGACAAAATAAAGCTTAGAATTTATTAGCCTTCATAATATGAAAGTTAGATGTTCATTAAAATCAGCTAAAGCTAGGGACAAAAATTGTAAACTTGTTCGTCGTAAAGGTAGAATTTACGTCATTAATAAGAAAAATCCAAGAATGAAGGCAAGACAGGGTTAATTTTTATTGATTTAAGTAAAAAATTATAAAAAAAATCGTAATGAATTTAAGGTCACCTTTAGTGACAAGAAATTTCATATTTTTTTAAGCGCCAATAATTGTATGGCAAAGGTGTTAAAAATCCTGCAAGCAACATAACAGGAATAATATAAAAATTTAGCACAGCTCCACCAGTAAAAATAACATCTACTGTATTCATAACAATTTCCATACTTATCATGGAAATAAAACTCATATTAAAAGCTGTTTTGAAAGCAGCTGATAAATTCATCTGTTTCATTAGGATAGATGTTTCTAGAATTATACTTGTTATTAAACCATTAATTATAGCTAAAGTCATTATTGCTAGTATGGGCCAAAATATATTGCTTATTTGAAAGAAATATATTGTTCCAAAATCTCCAATACTGCAACCAATTAGACACCACATTGTATTATAGGAACTTTTTTTCCAAGTATGCTTGCATCTCCAATGAAAACGAGATTCTGTAGTATCTGTTATAGACATAATTATTATAATTATAGTTTAATTAAACTAAGTTCGCCACAAGTTATAGAATATATAACACAATTTTATACTTATTAAGTTCCTTTTTATTTAGTTAAATATTTTTGATTAAAAACAAGTAGCATTCATAGATTTATATTAGTATCAATGTGATTTTATAAATATATATCAAGGAGTATGTTTAAAATTTTTCTCGTAAACATTTTTATTTGTATTATTTTTTTAAATTATGCAAATGCATCTAATCTAGATCCAGAGAAGATTTTAGATGAGGTAGATGATCTTTATCGTTCAAATTCAAGTCATGGTATAATCACTTTATCGGTAACAACTATTAATTGGAAGAGAACTTTAACCTTAGAGCAGTGGTCCAAAGGAGAAGATAATAGTCTGATTAAAGTTCTTAAACCTAAGAAAGAAAAAGGATTGGCCACACTGCGCGTTGATAAAAATATGTGGAACTATATGCCAAAAGTTAAGCGTGTTATTAAGATCCCATCTTCCATGATGTCCTCATCTTGGATGGGTTCACATTTTACTAACGATGATTTAGTAAAACAGTCACGTATGACAGAAGATTATACTTTTTCTATAACTTTTGAAGGAACTCGTGAAGGAAAAGATATTATAGAAATAACATGTATACCTAATAAGGATGCTGCAGTGGTTTGGGGCAGGGTAGAGGTTATAGTTTTTCGTAATGACTATATTCCAATAAGAATGATTTATTATGATGAAGATTTATTATTATCACGCATTCTTGAATTTACTGATATTAAAATAATGGATGGGAAAATGATTCCAACTTTGATGAGCATGATTCCTGTGAATGAACCAGACGAGTCAACCATTATTAGATGGGAAAAAATTCAATTTGATGTTTCAATTGATGATGAATTTTTCTCTCTGCGTAAACTACAACAATAATGAAAAAGAAATAGTTTATGAAAATGGTTAAGATCAGTTGGCGCAATTTGTGGCGTAATGCAACAAGGACAAATATAACCATCACAGCTGTTGCTTTATGTGTAGCTATTTTAATTATTTTCCAAGCCTTAATTATTGGTTTAATAGAAAAAGCTGTATCCAACACTACCAATCTTCTTGTGGGTGAAGTGCAAATTCATGCAAATGGTTATCTCGATGATCGTTCTATATATAAATCATTAGGAAATATTGAAAAAGTACGAGCTTTTGCAAGAGAAAACAATATCGGTATTGTAGAGCGAAGTTATGGATTTGGTCTAATATCTTCAGGAAAAAAATCTGCTGGAACACAATTTTGGGGCATAAATCCTGAGTTTGAACTTAATTATTTTGATTTTGCCAATAACATAGATGAAGGAGAATTTTTGTCTGAAACGTCTTTAAATAAAGTCGTATTAGGTAAAAAATTAGCCCGCTCATTAGCGGCAGAAATAGGAACTGAATTAGTGGTATTTGTACAAGGAGCTGATGGATCGTTAGGTAATGATCTATTTTATGTTTCAGGTATTTTAAAAAATATAGCAGATGATATTGATAGAGGTGCTGCTATGATCTTAAAAGATGATTTTGATATTTTATTTTCCACCAATAATATTGTTCATGAAATAGCTTTAAACTCAAAAGGTAAATTTGAAGCTGAAGAAATACAAAAAAATATATCTTCTAAGTTAAAAGATGCATCAGTCATGACATGGAAGCAACTTATGCCATTTATTGATTCAATGGTAGATCAAATGTCTGCATTTATGCTTACAATGTTTAGTTTAATATTCACTGTTGCTGCAAGTCTTGGTGTAATGAATACTTTATTGATGTCTACATATGATCGAATGAAAGAATTTGGGGTCATTAGAGCAATTGGAGCAACGCCTTGGCGGATTATTAGACAAGTATCTATGGAGGCAATTTTATTAACTACACTTGCTTCAATCATAGGAGTGATAATTGGATTAGGAATATCATTATATTTGCAGGTATATGGAATCGATTTTAGTGGTAAGGGAAATTTATCATTTGGGGGAGTAGTTTTTGACCCCATCTGGAAAGCAAGTGTTTCTTTTAAGATAGTTCTTCTTCCTGTTGTGCTAATGTTTGTAACAAGTATCGTTGCTTCACTCTACCCAGCAAGTATTGCTGCCCGCATTAAACCTGTGGAAGCTATTCACTATAAGCCATGATGCCAAAAGCTTTAATGATTATAAGAATCGCTTGGCGTAGCATCTGGCGTAGTAAAAGACGTACATTGATATCTATATTCTCAATTGTGATTGGTACTGGTTTACCAACTTTTACTGTTTGCCTTGGTTGGGGATTTTATAATGGCTTAATTGATGATGTAGCACGTTTGATGGCAGGACATGTAACATATGAACATGTCGAATATCGGAATTCACCTTCTATCGATCTTTGGGTAGATGACATTCAAGCTATTAATAGTGCACTAAATAATAATGATGAAGTCTTATCGACCAAACAAATGGTGCTTTTACAAGGTGTTGCTCATACTGCTAAAGGTGCTGTTGGGGTTTCTTTAATGGGAATAGAACCATCAAAAGAGATTTCAGTTTCTTTTTTACCTGATTCTATTGTTAGCGGAGAATATTTATCCCAAGGAGACGGTCGAAGGGCGATTATAGGAAACAAACTTGCTGAACGTTTAAATATTAAGGTTGGAAAAAAATTTGTTTTTACATCTAATGATATTAACGGTGAATTAGTTGAGGATTTGTTTCGTGTAAAAGGAATTTTTAAAACTGGTTCAAGTGCATTCGATAGCTATGTTGTCCAAAGTGATATTAATTTTGCAAGAGAGGTAGTAGGTTTAAATAGTAATGCCACTTCACAGTTGGGAATAATAGTAAAAAATCCTGACAATCATGACAAAATACTTGAAAGATGGCAGAATGAATTAGCTAGTAATGATGGAGTTTTTTTATCTTGGAGACAAATTATGCCTGATATAGCGACATATATTTACATGGATCGTGGATCTTTGGTAATTATTATGATTATGCTGGTTATTCTTGTGCAATTTACAATGTTTAGTACAATTTTAATGTCTGTTCTTGAACGCAAAAGAGAATTTGCGTCTTTATTAGCAATAGGAACAAAGCATGTAGAATTAAACTTACAAATTTTTTTTGAAACACTGATATTTGGATTAATTGCTTGTCCTATAGGATCTTTTCTAGGTGTCGGTGCATTAAAATGGGTAGAAGGTTATGATATATCAAAATTAATTGAAGCTAATCCAGAAGATATGTCCATTGGAGGATTTACAATGGATCCTATTATTACACCTTTTTTTTCTGCACCATTGATTCTTCAAATAAGTATAATTATTTTTCTTTTAGTATTGATATTAGGAATTGTACCTATGTTTTTGGTTTCACGAATTTCCATTGTTGATGAATTGAGGGCTTAAATGAGCACAGTGAAGAGTAATGAAATAGTTTTATTACAGAATATTAAAAAAGATTATGGCCAAGGCAATGTAGTAACTGAAGCTTTACGGGGTGTTGATTTAAAATTAGTAAAAGGTGATTTTACTGTCATGATGGGTCCTTCAGGATCTGGCAAAAGTACATTGTTGAATATTATTGGTGGATTAGACAGAGCTACCAGTGGAAAAACAATAATTAATGGACAAGATATTGGTATTCTTTCTAATAAGGCTTTAAGTTTAATGCGTCTTAATAATATAGGTTTTGTATTTCAAAACTATAATTTAATTCCTGTGTTAACTGCATATGAAAATGCTGAATATGTTTTAATGCTTCAAGGTATTAATCCTCTCCAGCGTCGGGAAAAAGTTATGAGTTTACTTCAAGAAATAGGATTAGATGGTCTGGAAAATAGATTCCCCCGTGAACTTAGTGGCGGTCAACAACAACGAGTAGCAATTGCTCGAGCGGTTGCCTCTGATCCTCAATTAGTATTAGCTGATGAGATAACAGCTAATGTAGATTCAGAAACAGCCCAGTCATTATTAGAATTAATGGTATCTTTAAATCAAAACAACAAGACAACTTTTTTATTTTCTACTCACGATCCTGCAGTAATAAAGTTTGCCAAAAGAGTTATTATATTAAAGGATGGAAATATTAGTAATGAAAAATTATCTTCAGTAGAAATAGAAGAATCTACCCATAAGTGATTTTTTATTGATGCTTACAAGCACTTTTAATAAAATATTTTTTTTTGGACTAATATTTTACTCTCTACAATTATTTGCTCGAGATTCAGTTATTGATGTTAGCGGAAGCATACAGTCTGGTTACAAACTTTACGATCATTATAGTTTTTCACCTTACTTTAATCAGAATAATACTCAGGAATTTTTTTCAGTAGCTCGTATTATTATTGAAGGAGATAGCTATGATAAATCCTTCTATGAACTGCATGCAGTACAAGCATATGATTATTCCAATGTAAAGACAGGAGTAGGAGGAAGAAGTACTTCTATGTTGTTATTTGATCTTAGTGATGATTGGATTAATAATGCTGATCGCACAGCTTATTCATATATTGATCGGGCTAATGTTAAATTTTCTTTGCAAGATCTAGATATTCAAGTTGGCAGACTTGCTACTAGTTTTGGGAAACCAACTTTTTGGAATTTATTTGATTACTATGGAAGTGCTTATCTTGGTCAGGAATATAAAGCTGGCATTGATGCACTAAAATTAGATAAAGCAATAGGTAATTTTAGTGGAATCAATGCAATTATAAATCAACAAAATACACTTATTTCCTCAGGTAGTTATTTAGAAAATAGCGCTGCTCAATCTTACCAATGGCTTGGAACAAAAGAGAAAACGGGGTTTTTGTTAAGAAGTTATACAACACATCGAAATGTTGATTATGCATTGTTATATAAAAGAGAGGCAGAAGGTTATCGTCTTGGATTGGAGATTGATGGGGAAATAGGGTCTACTAATTTTTACAATGAAATTACATACTTGTGGGACACTGAGAAAATTTCAATGCCCAGCACATATCAAGGAAATTTAATTAAAGATTATTTTATGAATGTTTTAGGAGCTAGTTATCGATTTAACAATGATTTACATGTAACAGCAGAACATCTTTTTAATGGGGTAGGAGATTCAGACAATCTAGATGCTTCCGATATTCGTTATAAAAATGGAGTTAGTACCTCTTTGAACAATCATTTAAGTGCAGTATTGCTAAATTATGAATTTACCCCATTGCTAATAGGACGATACGATATGAAGTTTGCGTGGTCTGATTCTTCCACCCAACATAATTTTTCATTTACTCGATCAATAACTGAAAATACAGATTTTAACATTGGAGGTCAGATTAATATTGGCAAAAGACCTAACGGTATTAGTTGGCAGAATCCTGATTTACAAAGTGAATTTGGGAGATTGTCCAATACATTTTATATCGAACTAAAACATTATTATTAATTATTTTTTTTTGAATTTTTATTGTGCCAATAGAGTACAACGATTGCAATTAAAAAAAATATAAAAGGTAATATCCAAAGTAGAATCGTACTTGTTTTAAAGGGTGGATTAAGTAAAATAAAATCTCCATACCTGTCAGTTAAGAATTTGTAGATTTCTTCATCTGTAGATCCTTCTGTTATTTTATTTCGAATAATAATGCGTAGATCTTTAGCAAGTGGAGCAGAAGATTCATCTATGGATTGATTCTGACAAATTAAACATCTAACATTTTGTGAAATATTACGAGCTCTTAATTCTTGCTTTGGATCTTTTAAAAATTCTTCTGGTTCAACGGCATTACAATTGTTTGCCACAACGGAACCTGTAAAAATTAAAAAAATGTAAAGAAAAAATAATTTATTTATCTTTATATTTTTCAACATTATTTATTTTTTATTATTTGTTGATAAAAAGCTTCATAATTTTTTTTTGTTATAGGGCCTGCAAGTCTGTATTGGATAATATTATTATAATTTACGATAAAGGTTTCTGGTATTCCGTATACTCCCCAATTGATCGCTATATCCCCATTTGAATCAATAGCTACATCAGAGTAGGGATTGCCTAAATTATCTAGCCATTGCAATGCTTTTTTTGGATCATCTTTGTAATTAATTCCAATTATTTTAATTCCTTTTTCTTTTGATAATAGATCAATATATTTATGTTCAGCGCTACAAGGAATGCACCAAGATGAAAAAAAATTAACAATTTTTAAGTCATGATTAAATTCTTTTTCATATAAAAAGTTTTTTTCACTTAGAAGTGATAATGTTTCAAATTTAGGAGCCTTTTGATTTATTAATGCAGAAGGTAATTCTGATGGATCACTTTTTGTAATAAGGAGATATAAAAAAATAAATATTATACAAAAGAATACAATGATAGGAGAAATGAAAATAAATTTTCTCATAGATTGCGTAATCTTAAGATATTCAAATTATTCTTTAAAGCTGATAATCCACCTATAACTATAATCAAAACGCCAATCCAAATCCACACTACCAGTGGATTGTGGTATATTCTAACAACCCAACCATTATCATTATCGCCATCTCCTAGTACGATATATAAATCTCTTAGCAGATTAGTGTGAATTGATACTTCTGATGTAGTATTTTTAGTTATGGGATAGATACGATTTTCAGGAGTTAATACAGTAATAATTTTATTATTTTGATTATAAATCCAGAAGCTTCCTCTAAGAGCTAGATAATTAGGTCCCGCTACTTCATTTATTTCTTTAAAAACAACATTGTAGTTGCTGATCATTTTTTCATCATTAACTTTCATGCGCGATATTTTTTCTTCTTGCCATACGCTAGATCCAGTTATTCCTATAATAAGTAAACCAACTCCTAAATGGGCAATAATCATGCTATTAAAATGTTTAAGAAAACTTGAAATAGCAAAATTATTTTTCTTACTTTCTTTCCTAATGTTAAGAAATAAAGTTACAAGAACATTTGAAATTATCCATGAAGCTAGACCAATGCCTACTAATCCAGGAATATTATATGTACGATAACTTAGAAAGAAAATAATAATAATTATTATTGTTAATAAAATACTCGGTAATATTTGTTTAAGAGTTTTTTTGCTATCAACTTTACTCCAAGATAATAAAGGACCTATACCCATTACAAGTATTGCTGGTATTATCATTGGTATCACTGTTGCATTAAAATAAGGTTCACCCACAGAGATTCTATTACTAGTAAAAATTTCAACTATTAAAGGATATGTAGTTCCAAAAAAAACAGAACCACAAACTATTACCATAATAAGATTGTTTACAAGGATAGAGCCTTCTCTACTAAAAAATGAAAAATAGTTTTTTCCTAAAAAATTTTTTGATTTTAACGCAAATAATATTAACGAATAACTTCCTAATAAACCTATAAATATTAGAATGTAAATACCTCTAGTAGGATCTAAAGCAAAAGTGTGAACACTTGTTAATATTCCAGACCTTACTAAAAAAGTTCCAATTACACTCAACAAAAAAGCAAGTATAGCTAGCAATAAAACCCATGCCTGCAATGATTTTTTTCTTTCAACAGTAATAAGTGAATGCAATAAAGCAGTTGAAAGTAACCAAGGCATAAGGGCAGCATTTTCAACAGGATCCCAAAACCACCAACCACCCCAACCAAGCTCATAATAAGCCCAAATAGAACCAAGAGCTATGCCTGCTGTAAGAAATGTCCAAGCAGCTACAACAAAGGGTTTCATATAAATATACCAAGGAGTTCCTTCATCATTTTCCAAGTTCATTGTAGCGATGCTCAGTGAGAAAACTGCCGAAAGACCAACGTATCCGATATATAATAAAGGGGGATGAATTGCTAAAGCGGGGTCTTGTAAAATTGGATTAAAACCTAGTCCATTTGAAGGTATCGTGGACATTCTTTCAAAAGGATTTGATGTAATCAATATAAATAATAAAAATCCAATTGTAATTACCGCTTGTATTTGCAATGTTTTAGAAACAAAAATAGAATTGTTTTTACTATATAATTTGAAAATAAAATAATTAGTTATAGATAATACAAGCATCCACAATAACATAGAACCTTCATGATTTCCCCAAACACCAGATATTTTGTAAAGTAATGGTTTTGTTGTATGAGAATTTTGAAAAACATTTATTACGGCAAAATCCGAAGTAACGTGGCAGTACATTAATAAGAAAAAAGAAGCTAAAGTACTTGTAAGCAGACCTGTAACAGCAATTCTATTGAAAATAATAATAGAATTTATATTTTTTGTTGAAACTATAAATTGTAAAATTGAGAAAAGAAAAGAAAGCCAAAGTGCTGAATTCCCTAAAGTTGATGCCATAATAATAATATGATTTAGTATTTAATATAGTGCTTCTTGCATATGAATACCATAAAATGCTATGACTAAATGAAATGTCTAAAAATAAATATGACAAAGGCAGACTAAACTTACCGTTTGTTGGTATTTGTACGTTTGGTAAATACCCTTATGTTCAAGATTGGGAGCATATTAATGCTGATGTAGCAGTTTTGGGGGCTCCTTTTGATTTTGGTAGTCAATTTCGATCTGGTGCACGAATGGGTCCACGGGGTATACGTGAAGCTTCAACTCTTTTTTCTTTTGGCCACGCAGGAGCATATGATTATGAGGATGATATTGTGTATCTTTCTGAAGATACTACTCGTATCATTGATATTGGAGATGCTGACATTATTCATACTGACACAACTAAAAGCCATGCGAACATAGAGTTTGCTGTTAAAAAAATACTAGCTGCAAAAGCAATGCCAGTTGTATTAGGAGGAGATCATTCGATTAATATACCTTGCATCAATGCTTTTGAAGATCAAGAACCCATTCATGTAATTCAGATAGATGCACATCTTGATTTCGTAGATGAAAGACACGGAGTTCGTTATGGACATGGTAATCCTATGCGACGAGCATCAGAGAAAAAACATGTTATTGGTATGACTCAAATAGGTATTCGTAATGTATCATCAACTGCTAGAGAAGGGTACGTTGAAGCAAAAAAAAGAGGATCAGAAATATACTCAGTAAGACATTTTCGTAAAATAGGGCCAAAGGAAATGCTAAATAAAATTCCCAGTAATATTCGCTATTATATAACGATAGATATTGATGCTTTTGATCCTTCTATCGCGGCAGGAACAGGTACACCAAGCCATGGAGGCTTTTACTATTATGAAATTCTCGAACTCATTGATGGTCTATCAAAACAAGGCAAGATTGTAGGATTAGACTTAGTTGAAGTAGCTCCTGACTATGATTTAACTAATTCAACTTCTACGCTGGCAGCACAATTACTTATGAATGTTATAGGTCGCATACTTTATAATAGATAAAATTGTATTTAGAGATATAGATTTGATATGCTAAAAAATCTTAATTCTTAATATGAAATCTCATGCACAAGTAGTAATAGTAGGTGGTGGAATCATGGGCGTTAGCCTTCTTTACCATCTTATAAAAGAAGGTTGGAGGGATATCGTTTTAATTGAAAAAGGTGAATTAACCTCAGGCTCAACTTGGCATGCAGCAGGACAATGCCCCCATTTTGTTGGTAGTTATAATGCAGCTAAGATTCATAATTATTCTAATAGATTGTATCAAGAATTAGAAAAAGAAACAGGTCAATCAACTGGATGGCATGGATGTGGAAGTTTGCGTTTAGCTTTAAAAGAAGAAGATGTTAATTGGTTTCATTACGTCAAAGGGATACTTGATAATGTTGGAAGTCCAGCAGAGTTTGTTCCAAAAGAAAAAATTCTTGATTTGCATCCATTTTTAAAAATTGAAGATGTTTTGTGTGCTTTGCATACTCCAGAAGATGGACATACAGATCCTACAAGTACCACAAATGCTATGGCTATTGCAGCTAGAAAAGCCGGAGGTGAAATTTATAGACATAATCGTGTTTTAGATATTAATGAATTACTAAGTGGAGAATGGGAAGTTATTACAGAAAAAGGAAAAATTTTAAGTGAGCATGTTGTAAACGCAGCAGGATCATTTGGAATTGAAGTTGGAGCAATGGTGGGCTTATCAAATATTCCTAGTGTAAATATGATTCATCACTACCTGGTAACCGAAAATCACCCTGAAATTGAGAAAAGAGATATAGAACTTCCTGTTGTTCGAGATCCTTATTCAAATTGCTATTTAAGGCAAGAAGCAAAAGGATTGATTGTTGGAGTTTATGAAAAAAATGCCAAAGCATGGGCTCTTGAAGGTATGGATTGGCGTTTTGACATGGAATTATTAGAGCCAGAATTAGATAGGATAGAAGATAATTTAGTGAAAGGAATGAATAGAATACCTTTATTCGAAGAAGTGGGTATAAAAAAAACGATATGTGGTCCGATCACTCACGTTCCTGATGGTAACTTTCTTGCTGGACCAGCTCCTGGATTAAAAAATTTTTGGATGTTTTGTGGAACAAGTTTTGGAATTGCCCAAGGAGGAGGAGCTGGTAAATACATGGCGCAGTGGATGGTTCATGGTGATGCGGATATTAACATGCTGGAGTTCGATTGTAGGAGATATCTTGGTTGGACAAATCAAGACTATGCTTGGAAAAGATCAGTAGATGAGTACACACGTCAATACGCAACACCTTTCCCAGGTGAAGAAATTAATGTTGCAAGAGAAATTAAAACTACTCCTATTTATAATAAATTAAAAGATCAGGGTGCACAGTTTATAGATAATTATGGTTGGGAAAAACCTAAGTGGTTTTCAGATAATAATGAAAAAGAGAATTATAGTTATAGAAGAAATAATTCTTATAATTATGTAAAGAATGAATGTGAAAATGTTTACAATAATGTGGGTTTATTGGATTTAAGTACTTTTGCAAAATATGAAATTTCAGGGAGAAATAGTGAACAATTTCTAGAAAGATTATGTGCAAATAAAATTCCTCAACAAGAAGGAAGTATTATTTTAACACATATGCTTAATGAAAAAGGAAGAATTCAAACAGAATTAACTATAACTCGTTTTCCAAATAATAATTTTTATGTTTTATCTTCGACTGCTTCAGAATTTCGTGATTTGGATTGGTTTTTGAAACATAAAAATAAAGATGAACATGTTAACATACAAAATATCACAAATGATTATGGCGTGCTTGTTTTAGTAGGACCAAAATCACGTGAAGTTTTATCAAAGTTAACAAATGAAGATCTTAGTAATGAAAATTTTCCATGGTTGAAAGCTAAAGAAATTAACATTGCTGGTATGCAAGTTAAAGCTCTTAGAATAAATTATATAGGTGAGCTTGGATGGGAACTCCATCATTCTTTTAAAGATATGGAAAGTCTTTATGATAAATTAATGAGAGCAGGCAAAAGCTACAATATATCAAATTTTGGAACTTATGCCGTTAATTCGTTAAGACTTGAAAAAGCATACAAAGGATGGGGAAGTGAACTTACAGGAGAGATATCTCTAGTAGAGGCGGGAATGGAGAGATTTTATAATATAAATAAAAAAGATAAATTTATAGGATCAGATGCACTAAAAGAAAAGATTTCCAAAGGAATTGAAATTAAGATTGTTTATTTAGAAGTAAATACGGAAGATGCGGATCCATTTGGTAATGAACCAGTTTATTATAATGACAAAATTGTTGGTGTAGTAACCTCGGGGGGCTATGGTTTTAGAGTGAATAAAAGCCTTGCATTTGCTTATATTGAAGCCGAACTAGCGCAAAATGTGAAAGAATTTCAAATTAAAATTCAAGGGGAGAAAAGGAGAGCAACAGTATTAGAAGACATGGCTTATGATCCAAATAATACCAAACTAAAAAGTTAGTATTAAAAAAATTATCCTAAAGAATTTATTTCTTAAAGAATAAAAATCTAGACAGATCAAGATAAAATGATCATATATTTTGATCATTTATTAAGGAGTCAATATGGCAACACCAACAAACAATCCTCCAAAGCCTCATTTGGGATTTGGAACTAGAGTTAGAAAGTCACCTTATTTTGAGTCTACTTTAAAATGGGGTTGTAAAGAATACACAACATATAATCATATGTATTTCCCAGTTTATTACAATACCCCAGAAGATGATTATTGGAGTTTGGTTAATGATGTAACCTTATGGGATGTTGCGGTTGAAAGGCAAGTTGAAATCACAGGTCCTGATGCAACAAAATTTACTCAGATGTTAACGCCAAGAAATTTATCTGATTGTGAAGTAACACAGTGCAAATATGTTTTAAATACTAATTATGAAGGCGGTATACTTAGTGATCCTATTTTATTACGTTTAGCAGAAAATCATTGGTGGTATTCTATCTCAGATAGTGATTTGTTATTATGGGCAATGGGAGTTGCAGGAAAAGACAAATATGATGTTAAATTAGTTGAACCTGATGTTTCTCCTCTTCAAGTTCAAGGACCAAAGTCTAATAATGTGATGGTTGATTTATTTGGTTCATGGATTAATGATTTAAAATACTATTGGTGTAGGGAAACTAAATTGGATGGAATTCCAGTTGTAGTATCTCGCACAGGTTGGAGCGGTGAAATTGGTTATGAAGTTTATTTACGTGATGGAAAACTTGGCGCTGACTTATACGAAAAAATCATGGCAGCAGGTGAGCCTTACAAAATTGCACCAACAGGACCTTCACAAATAAGGCGTGTAGAAGCAGGTATTTTTTCCTACTTTCAAGATATGCGTGTTACAGACAACCCCTATGAAATTGGCATGGATCGTCTTGTAGACTTGGATATGGAGGCTGATTTTTGTGGTAAAGAAGCTTTAAAGAAAATTAAAGCTGAAGGAATTAAGAGAAAATTAGTTGGTATTGAAATTTTAGGTGACCCAATTACCATGATAGTTCCACCAGAATATACACCAGGATATTTTGTACCAGATCATTGGCCAGTTCATGATCCTGAAGGAAAAGAAATTGGTTATGTAACATCGAAGTGTTTTTCTCCAAGATTAAAGAAAAATATTGCTTATGCTTTTGTTCCAATTGAAAATGCTGATAAGGGAACGAAATTTTTTATCCATTCTCCTTATGCTAAAATGGAATGTGTCGTAGTTGATCTCCCATTTTGGGACCCAAAAAAACAAATTCCAGTTGGTAAAGCTTAATTAATTTTCTTGTGGTATATAATTTGTAACACAAGATTATTTTTGTAGATTATCTAATTATAAAAGGATCCCCCATTGGGTTTTTTGATGTGTTAATCCAAGTAGTTTTAAGGTTAGAATAATCTTTTATAGTTTCCATTCCAGATTCTCTTCCAAATCCACTGTTTTTAAATCCTCCGAACGGCGCTATAGGAGAAATTAAGCGATACGTGTTAACAAAAACTATACCTGCTCTAACTGCTTTAGAAACTCTAAGAGCTACACCGTTGTTTTCAGTAAAAACTCCAGCAGCTAAACCGTAAGAATTGTCATTCATGAGTTTAATTACTTCTTCTTCATCAGAAAATTTCATGACGGATAATACTGGACCAAATAGTTCATTTTCTGCTGCAGGCAAATTATGATGATCGCATTCAATAATAGTTGGCTTATAATACCAACCTTGGTTTAATTCTTTTGGTCTTTCACCACCTGTAATTAATTTCCCACCTTGCTGAATTGTTTGATCAATTTTTTCTTGAATATTATTAAGTTGATTTAAAGTAGCAAGTGGACCCATTTGAGTATCTTCATTCATTGGAGGGCCAATCTTTATGTTTTTTGCTTTAGTTGAAATTTTTTCTAAAAATTCATTGTAAATACCTTTTTGTAAATAAAGTCTTGAACCTGCAATGCAACTTTGACCACTTGCACCAAAAATACTAGCTGTAACTCCGTTTAATGCATTATCTATTTTTGCATCATCAAAAACGGCCACTGGACTTTTTCCTCCCAGTTCTAAGGTTACTTGAGAAAGATTCTCTGCTGAATTACGAACTATATGTTTTGCAGTATGCATACCTCCTGTAAAAGCAATACGATTAATTTTATTATGTGAAGTTAAAACTTTGCTACATTGATCAGCGAAACCTGTAATAATGTTAACAACTCCTTTTGGTAAACCAACTTTGTCAATTAATTTAGCTAATTCTAAGAGGGGCGTCGGAGCGGCCTCAGAGGCTTTAATAATTATTGTATTTCCCATTGCAAGGGCAGGAGCAAGTTTAATAGCGCTTAAAAGTTGTTGAGAATTCCAAGGTATAACTGCTGCTACGACTCCGAGTGGTTCCCTTGTAGTGAACACTTGCATATCTGATTTATCAATAGGCAATGTTGAACCTTCAATTTTATCTGCAAGTCCTGCATAATAATAATAAAATTCAGCAATATAGTTAGCTTGAAACTTCGTCTCTTTAAACATTTTTCCTGTATCACGTGTTTCTATTGTACCAAGTAATTCTGCATTTTGTTTAAGCTGATCTCCTATGGCACGAAGGAATTCTCCTCTTTTATTGGGTAGAAATGATGACCATTCTCCATGAAATGCATTGTGAGCAGCTTCAACTGCGTTGTTTACGTCTTCAGATTGTGCTTCAGGGATTGTTGCCCATGGTTCTTCAGTAGCAGGATCTATTGATTCAAATTTATTATTTGAAGTTGAATCTACAAATTTACTATTAATATAAAGTTTATAATGCTCCATTATACTTTAAAAAATTTATCTCTAGAATAATATTTATTCATATTATTGTACCATTGCTCATAATCTTTTTTTGCGATTAAGGATACAGTAAAGCCTCCAAAACCACCACCAGTTAATCTGCATCCGAGGGCTCCAGATTCAATTGATCTTTTTACTAATAGATCAACATCCTTTGTAGAAGCTTCAAAATCTTTAGAATAGGATGAATGGCTTAAATTCATTAAATGTCCAAATTGTTCCATATCTTTTTTAAGCAAAAATTTTTTTGCTTCTTTGGTTCTTTGATTTTCAGTCACAACGTGCAAAGCTCGTTTATAAATTAAAAGATCATCAAATTTATTTTTATTCAATTGGTCAATTTTTATACTACCTAAATTTTCTACTTTTAATATTTCCTCTGCTTTTTTAAGTTGATCATGTCTTTCATTATATGCACTATTTCTATTATCTCTTTGAATTTCTGAGTCCACTAATTCAAAACAATAATTGTTAGGCAGGTTTATCAATTCATATTTAAGTGTTAAGCAATCTAAGAAAAAGGCTTTGCCATGAATTCCAATGGAAGAAACCATTTGATCCATAATTCCACCGGAAACACCAATGTAATGACGTTCAACTTTTCGTGCCAGTATCGCGATGTGTTTATCCGTGTATCCAATATTAAAAAAATCATCAAGTGACTTAAGTATAGCTACACATAACGCAGAAGATGAAGAAATACCTTTACCGATTGGTATATTACTTTGGATTAAAATATTTAAATAAACATTATCTAATTTTTTATTTTCATCATAAAAAACAAATAAACATCCTTTTAAATAATCAATCCATTGATTATTTTTTGATTTTATAAAATCATTAAAAGATATGTTTTCGTTATAAAATTCCGAGTAAGTGTTATATTTCTGAGAAGATTTGTTTTTAGCAATTGATACAATTGTTTTATATTTTAGAAGACATGGAAGTACATAGCCACCAGTATAGTCTGTGTGTTCCCCTATTAAATTTACACGTGCATGTGCTTCTTTTGTATGTGAATAATTTTGTTGGAAAATATTATTAAAAATCTTGTTATGATTATTCATAAAAAAAAGCTACAGTATTATAATATAATTAATTATGACTTCTCTTTCTATAACACCTAAATTTAATACCAAAAATTTACTTGAAATTCTTATAAAAAACAATTCGGATCAAATTATTAGTTCTTTTAAAGTTTGTTTTAGTCTTGTCTACTCTATTCAATCTCTTCAAGGCGCTCGAATAGATAAGCAAACTGGTAGATATTATGAATTAAGAACAGATGAACCTCATTTGTCTGCAAATGGATCGTTGATTATTACATTAGCTTTACAAATACCTAGAATTGGAACATATAATATGTCTTGTGGGCCAGAAGGGATATTTGTCTTAGATAAAAATAATAAAATTATTCAATCCACAATAGATAATCTGACATTTGAAACAGAGATTTCTCAAACTGTTTATCCAACAAAAAAAGAAAATGCTTCAATGCCAATTGTTCCAGAACCAAATGTATATAAATTGAAGAATGACTTTATAAATTGTAATAATAGTTTTTATATAATAGATAAAAAACTTCTTGAAATTATCAGTGTTCTAGAACGGACTAGTCAGAATTTAGAAATTGATTTTAGATCTAAACACGGCATGCAAATTAATTATAGGGATACAAAACTAGAACCAGAAGAATATATAATAGAAATTTTACAAGATCAGATAATTATAACTGCTTTTGATTATTCGGGACGACTTTATGCTTTAATTTCTCTTATACATTTAATTTTTTGTTATCATAATAAGCTCCCACTTGGTTTGATTCAAGATAAGCCACAATTTTATTGGAGAGGCATGCATTTGGATTGTGCACGCCAATTTCATTCTGTAACCAAAATCAAACGTTTGCTTGATTATATGGCATTATTTAAACTCAATCGTTTCCATTGGCATCTAACTGACAATGAAGCATGGAGATTAGATCTTAAAAGTTTTCCGAGTTTAGCAAAACAAACCTCTTTTCGAGGTTATCTTGAAATTATTCCACCTTTTTATGGAACAGGTTATCACCGTTCAGGTGGTTATTATTCTTCAACAGATGTTAAAGAAATAATTAAGTATGCCAAAAAATTAAATATTGAAATAATGCCGGAAATTGATTTACCTGCTCATTCATGGGCACTAACTCAAGTTATGCCAAACTTATATGACAGAGAATCTAATACTACTTTTCAGGATGTTGGTAACTATCAAAACAATACAATTAATCCATCACTAGAAGCAACCTGGAATTTTTTAGAAAGTGTACTTAAGGATGTAGCTGAACTATTTTCTTATTCATTAATTCATATTGGTGTTGATGAAAGACCAAAAAATGCATGGCATGGCTCGCCTAAATTAATTGATTTTATGAAAAAAAATAAATATAAATCATATGAAGAGGTTCAAGATTATTTTGTTAATCGTATTATTCAAATATTAAAAAGTTTCAACAAACGCACAGCTGCATGGAATGAAGCAGCTCTTCCCCCTCACAATGATATCGGTAGTGCAGGTGGCACAGGGAACATTGATAAAAATTGTTTAGTTTTTTCTTGGGAGCATACTTTGGTAGCTGAAAAAGCACTAAAAAAAGGTTTTGAAACAGTTATGTGTCCAGGACAATTATGTTACTTTGATATGGCTTACAATAATTCAACATATGAAAGAGGGATTTGCTGGGCAGCAACAATTGAAACTTCTGATATACATGCATGGCAGCCATTAAAAAATATTGATCCAAAATACCATTCTTTAGTTGCTGGTGCACAAGGTCAATTATGGTCAGAAACATTGACTCAGGATCACTATATTGATCTAATGATTAATCCAAGATTAGCTACTCTAGCTGAAGTTGCTTGGTCTTCAAGTAATAGAAGAAATTGGAGTAATTTTAGATCAGCATTATTTCAATCAATGAAATTGACTACTAAATTAGGTTGGAATTATCATGATTTTTGATCATTTAGCTTGTGATAATCTGTAATTTTTTATAAGTTTTAAACATGAAAGTCGGAGCTGTTGGTTTAGGAAATAGGGCAGCTCATGTTTTTTTTGAATTAAAAAAAATTAATCCTAACTATTCTTTAGTAGCATTCGTTGATCCTCAACCAATAGGAAAAAAATTTTCTGAAGAAAAGAGTTTTTTCCCTAATCAAGAATATTCTTCTTTAGAAGAAATGTTGAAAAAAGAAAATTTAGATTTATTAATTGTAGGATCACCTAATCATTTGCATTTGGAACATATACAAAAAGGTCTTGAAGCAGGTGTTACAATATTTGCTGAAAAACCAATCGTTACTACTGAGGAACAAACTTGGAAATTAGCAGAATTGATAAAAAAATATGGGAAAGAGAAAGTACTTATAGGATTAGTACTGCGTTATTCTAAACACGCTAGATCAATAAGAAAACTTATAAAGGAAGATGCTTTGGGTAAAATTATTTCACTAGAAGCTTCTGAGCATATCATGCCATGGCATGGAGGTTTTTTTATGCGTAATTGGAGACGAAAAACTTTTTATTCAGGAGGTTTTATATTAGAAAAATGTTGTCATGATCTTGATTTTTATTCCATGATAGTTGGTTGCAGGCCAATTAAAGTAGCTAGTTTTGGAGGAAGGAATGCTTTTGTTGCAGCCCAATCTCCAGTTTTACATGGTGAGATAGACTTAGATGTGTATCAAGAGTATAATTTAAAAGGTTGGGAATCAAAAGAACAAGTCTTTGACAGTGATGCAGATATTGTTGATCACCAAGTAGCAATAATTGAATATGAAAATGGGGCAACTTTAGCTTTTCATACTAACATGAAAGTAGCTGATGAATTTAGAAGATTTGCTATTATTGGCACAAAAGGAATGGTTGAGGGTGATTTTGTCAGAGGGTATCTCACAGCGCACAATTCTCATACTGGTAAAAAAATTTTTGACGAAAATTTTGGAGCAGCATTTCAACAAGGTACAAAAGGACATTATGGAGCGGATCAATTAATGTTAACAGATATTAACAATCATTTTTTAAACCAATCAACTAATTCTTTACCAGTTGGAGTTGTTGATTGTATGGAGGCAGGATTAGTAGCCATGAAAATTGATGAGTCTCGTGTAAAAAACCAAATAATCAACTTGAGAGATATGTGGAATAAATTAGATAGTTATAATTTATAAAATGATTAAAAAAACAAAATTACAAGCTTACAATTCTTCTACTTTTTTAGCTTATGCTCTAATCGCACCAGCTGCAATTTATATTCTATGTATTGTGGCGTGGCCCTTGTTTGAAACAATCAGATTGTCCTTTACAAACTCCAGCTTAGCAGGAGAAGATTATGTTGGCACTAAAAATTTTGCAAAGATGCTTGCCAGTACTAAATTTAATAAAATAATTATTCGAACATTTGTTTGGATGTTTTTTTCTGTGTTGTTGAAATTAATTATTGGTTTAATAGGTGCTGCATTACTCAATTCACATTTAAGGGGACGTGCAGCATTTCGGGTTCTCGTGATGCCACCATGGGTTATACCTATTGCAATTGGTATGCTTGGTTGGCTTTGGCTCTATAATGGCTATTTTGGTATAATTGCTGGAATTGGAATGCGTACAGGTATTCTGGACGGTCCTTTTGGTTTTCTTGCTTATAAACAAAGTGCTTTTATTAGCACTATTATTTCTGATGTTTGGGTCGGAACACCAATGGTAACTCTTTTTTTCTTGGCTGCAATGCAGGGCGTTCCTAAAGATTTATATGAAGCAGCCTATTGTGATGGCGCTTCTAAGTGGGCTCGTTTCTATAGCATTACACTTCCTCAGATTACACCTGTAATTATAACAATGGCATTGTTATCAGCTATTTTTACTTTTAATTCTTTTGAAATTATATGGATATTAACTGAGGGCGGACCAAGAGGAGCCACAACTACGCTTATTATAGATACTTATAAGCAGGCATTGGGTAATTATAAATTTGGCAGAGGTGCAGCCAGAGCTGTTGTAGTAGTTATTTTATTAACTTTATTTGCAGCTTTCTATTTATCACTTCTTTCTCAAATTAATAGGAAGGTTGCCAATGAATAAATACACTATATTCCAAAAAATACTCTTATATTTATCTATAGCTGTTTTTTTAACTTTTATTCTTCTTCCTTTTGTAGAAATGTTTTATGCTTCGCTTAGACCTTTAAAACATTTATTTCGATCTCCTTATCAATTTTATTCAAATGACTTGTCTTTTTGGGCTTACAGCGAAATGTGGAATACCGTTCCTCGTCTTGGTCGATATATTTTCAATAGTTTTTTTCTAGCATCATGTGTTGCAATACTTACTTTATTATTTGTAATTCCCGCAGCTTATTCTTTTGCGCGTTTTAATTTTCCATTTAAAAATGGAACACTTTATTTATTGCTTGCTGTCAATATGTTCAGTGGCCCGGTATTAATAATACCTTTATATAAAATGTTAAGAGCTTTGAGTTTATTAAATACTTATTATGCAATGATAGTGCCTGGAGTTGCTTTTTTGATTCCTACATCCATTTGGTTACTTAAATCTTATTTTCAAAAAATTCCAATAGAATTAGAGGAAGCTGCGTTTGTTGACGGGGCTTCCCGATTACAAATTTTAAGACACATAATAGCACCCTTAAGCACTCCTGGTCTTGCCGTTGTTGGTATTTATGCCTTCATAGGAGCCTATGCTCAGCAATTTTTGTATGCTATTTCGTTTAATCAAAAAAAAGAATTTATGCCATTACCGGCTGGTTTGTATGAATTCATAGGATATCAAACTGTTAAATGGAATGAAATGATGGCAGCCTCATTAGTAGGCATAGCACCGGTTTTGCTAGTCTTTATATTCTTACAAAAATATATCGTGGAAGGACTAACAGTAGGAGCTGTTAAAAATTAACTAAAAATTAGACTTATTTAATTGAATTTATTGAAATTCTAGCTTGATACTGGACAGCTTATAAACTAATTAATTATTATAATTATATAATTATTTAGGAGGAATCTATGAGATTTACTTTTATAAGCTCGCTACTCACAGCTTTTATTGTTTCTTTGTTCAGTTCATTTCAATCAATAGCTGCAACAGAGATGCATGGAGTGATGTGTGGTGGAGAAATTCGAGCAGCTGATAACGCAGTTGTTGAACAGTTTATGGCTGATAATCCTGGAGTTAATGTTACTATGGAAGCTGTTCCATGGGGTACTTGCCAGGACAAAGTGATCAATTTAGCAATAGCAGGTGATCCAGTTAGCTTTTCTTATGTTGGTTCACGTACACTTAAAGGTTTAGCAGAGAACGGACATATTGTTGCTGTTGATATTCCAGATTCACAAAAGAAAATGTATCAACCTGGAATTCTAAATACAGTGAGTCATTTGGGAAAAGTCTGGGGCTATCCTCATGCTTTTTCAACTAAAGCTCTTTTTATGAATTGCGGTATTCTTAAACAAGCGGGACTTGCTTGTGAAGGACCTCAAACATGGGATGAACTTTATTCTATGGCTGAAACAATTAAAAATAATACTGGGATTGCCGGTATAGGATTATGCGGAAAAGATTTTGATAACACAATGCATCAATTCTTGAATTATCTTTATAGCAATGGTGGACAAGTAATTGATCCTGATACTAATACTATCACATTAAATAGTTCTAATACTGTTGAAACGTTAGAATTTTATGCAAAACTAGCTAATGTTTCTCAAGAAGGACCTCTTGCTTGGGAACGTTCTCAGTTAACAGAATTATTTAACGATGAAAAAATAGCTATGTATATCAATGGTCCTTGGGGACGTGGTCAACACAGAGAGGAACTTGATGTAACTACAGTAAGAATTCCTGCTGGACCACAAGGAAAGCAAGGAACTCTTCTAATTACTGATAGTGTTGCAGTCTTTAGCGGTACAGGTCATGAAGATTTGGCAAGTAATCTTGTTGCTAAATTAGCTTCAGGTGATGCTCAATATGATCTTGATACTAGTTGGGGATTAACACCTATTATGCAATATTCGCAAATTGGAAAAGTAGCACCATACAATGATGATTATTGGATGATGTTTATTGATGCGATTGCTGATGGTGGTCCAGAACCATTATTAGTTGATTATAAAGCTTTTCAAACAGTGATGAACTCTATGATCCAAGGCGCTATTCTTGGAGAAGGAAGTGCAGCTGATTTAGTTGCAGAAGCAGCTGAGGAGCTTGAAGAATATAAATAATTTTACTTTAATTAAGGACCGCTAATAGCGGTCCTTTTTATTTTTTTTGTGAACAAAATTTCTGGAAAAATTATAAATCATGATGATTCATATACAGGGACTATTGAATTTAGTGATAAGATAGAATCTATAAATAAAGACAAACATTCAGATTTTGAAAATATAATAATACCAGGCTTTATCGATCTTCATTGTCATGGTGGAAATGGATTTGACACTATGGGAGGATCTTCTTCGATTATAGAAATGTCTAAGCATCATCTCAAACAAGGTACAACTACATTATTACCAACAACTTTAACAGCAACCTTGGAAGATACATTTAAAGCTCTTGAAGGTCTTAATGATTTTATTGATCAAAATAATAATTTAACAAATATATTAGGCGTACATCTTGAGGGTCCTTTTATTAATCCAAATAAATTAGGAGCACAACCACCGCATGCTCAACTACCTAATATTGATTTTATTAATAAAATTAAACAGCAAGCTATAATTAAAGTTATTACTCTAGCTCCCGAATTAGAAGGATCTGAAAATTTTATTGATTATCTTATAAAAAACAACATTAAAGTCCAGATTGGCCATTCTTTAGCTGATTATAATTGCTGTATGAAAATAATGAATAAAAACAAAATTGGTTTTACACATCTTTATAATGCTATGTCAGGAGATGATCATCGAAATCCGGGGGTGGTAACAGCAGCACTTAGACACGCAGAATTTGCTGAAATTATTTGTGATTTATATCATGTTGATCAAGAAAATATTCATCTTGCCCATAAATGTATCCCAAAACTTTATGCCATATCTGATGCTATATCCGCAAGTGGAATGCCAGATGGAGATTATGATTTTGCAAATACTAAAATTACAAAAAAAAATGGACAGGCTCTGAATAATGCCTCTGTTTTAGCAGGCAGTGTAATAAATATGTATGAAACATTTAAAAATCTAGTCAAAATTAATTTTTCATTAGAAAAAGCTGTTGCAATGACCAGTTTTAATGCAGCTCACTATCTTTGTGAGGATGATAAAGGAAAGATAGATAAAGATTTTTGTTCAAATTTGATAGTTTTAGATAAGCAATTAAATATTAAAAAAGTATATTTATTTGGAAATTTAATATCGTGAGTACCAGTAAAGTTCTTGAAGAAGCTAAAAGTATTTCAGAAAAAATTTCTATTTTTAATCAAACTGATGAAAATCCGTATGATAAAATTTCAAAAAAAATATTAGATAAAAGTATTAAACATATAGTTACTATAGCAAGAGGAACTTCTGACTGTGCTGCGCTCTATGCGTCTTATTTGATTGCAAAAGCACTAGGACTAACAACTTATAGCTTGCCTCCTTCAATTATTACACTCGAAAATTCTAATTTCGATTTTTCAAATACTTTAGTTTTAGTGATATCTCAATCAGGGTTGAGTGAAGATTTAATTCAATGTGAAAAAGCTTCTCGTATAATGGGAGCTGAAACATTAATACTTACTAATAATTTAAACAGCCCAATGATCAAAAATGCTAATTATTTTTTTAATATTAATGCAGGAAAAGAAGTAAGTGTGGCAGCAACTAAATCATTTATTTTATCTCTGTTAAATATTATTAAATTGGTTGCTATAATCAAAAATGATAAAGAAATTTTATATAATATTCTTCAACTTCCAGAACATCTTAATAAGGAACTAAATAATCCGTGGGATGCTGAATTAATTGATAAAAATATTTCAACCGGCTTTATAATAAGTCGAGGATTAGGCTACGCACTTTCAACCGAAATTTCATTAAAATTTAAAGAATTGTGCCAAGAACAAATAGAACCTTTTAGTAGCGCTGAAGTTATGCATGGGCCAAGAAGTCTTATTCAAAATTCCTTTAAATTATTTACACTTTCTTTAAATGATTCTTCTGGAGAAAGCGTTAAAAAGGAGACAGATAAATTAATGAAAATAACAAATAAAGTATATGAGATTGAATCAAAATCAAAAAACAAGTCAAATTTATCTTTTAATACACTAAATTCCCCAGAGCTGGATTCAATTATAATAATGTCAAAATTCTATCCTTGGATAATAAAATATAGTACGTTTAAAAATCTTGATCCCGACAAACCAAGATATTTGACTAAAGTAACAAACACTTTTTAGATCTATATTAACTTTAGAAGGAGCTCTTAAATTAAAAGAAATAACATATAAACATTGTGAAGGTTATGCTGCTGGTGAATTGAAGCATGACCCTCTGGCATTAATAGAAGAAGATATTCCAGTTATTGTTTTAGCCCCCTCTGATGAAAATTTTTCAAAAATTTTGTAAAACATTCAAGAGATAAAAGCCAGGGGTGGAAAAATTATTATGATTACTGATAAAAAAGGATCTAAAAAAGCAGAAAAATATTATGATCAAGCTCTTATAATGCCAGAAACAAATATTATGACTGCTCCAATTCTTGACTCTTTACCTATACAACTCATAGCTTATTATTTAGCTGTTTTGCTAGGTACAGATGCTGATCAACTAAGAAACTTGGCAAAATCAGTCACTGTAGAATAATTAATATTATATACAACTCTTAAATAATCTATAGTTTATTAATAAAAAAAAGGAGTTATTTTATGGCAACATATGAATGTTCAATTTGTGGAATGTCCGTGAACGCAACTTGTGGAAAATGTAATGAACCTTTAGTTGATGACATATTAAAAAAGGATGACGGGTCTGAAGTTCAGATATCTAAGTGTCCTAATGATCATGGAAAAATTAAATCACCTTCTTGTTGTGGTCAAGATATGAGTTGTACTGTTTAATTAATAAATTTATCAATCTCGATATTCACTAGATCAGCTTTTTCAAATGTAGCCATATGTTTTGCATTTGGTACAATATATAGTTTACTATTATTAATTTTTTGATTTAGTTTCATGCTCATATTAGGTGTTGATCCCACTTCATTTTCACCTGTCATTATTAATGTTGGCACGTAAAAATTTGAAAAATCCAAAGCATAGTTATCTGCTTCAGCAAAAAGTTTATATGCAGGTAAAAAATCTTCACTTTTGTTTTCTTGAAGAATATTTAGAAAATAATTGTAAACATGAGGATTATTTTTCAAATATTCAGAATTGAACCATCGATTAATTGAGTCATTAGTTATACTTTTTCCTTTCAGGGCTAAATTATAACGGCTCTTAACTTGACTAATTTGTTCAACAGATCTTTTATAAACACTAGCAATGATAATTAATTTATTTATTTTATCATAATGTTTGGATGCAAAATGTTGGGCAATTAACGCTCCTATGGAAAAACCAACTAAGTTACATTTTGTAATTTTCAAATGGTTAAGTAATTGAATTAATTGTTTGTTAAAATTTTCAAAATGTATTTCTTTATAACCTTTTTTTGTTTTGCCGTGATTTATTAAATCATAAAAAACAATCTTGTTATTTTTAAAATATTCTTTTTGCGGTAGCCACATGGTGTTATCAAGACCAACACCGTGAATAAAAATATTAGGTATATCCGAAGAATCTATATTATGTTCAAAATAAGTAGAATTATTATCAAAACCAGTATTAAGTAATTTCATTAATTTTTATTTTGACGATGTTTGAATGAGTCTCTTCGAAAACTATAAAGAGCTTGAGGATCAACATCTACATTAATAACAGAAGGTTTATTACATTTTAATGCAGAATTAATTGCTTCTTTAAGTTCTGATATTTTTTCAACATGAAAACCTTTAGCACCATAAAGTTCAGCGACTTTATCAAAAGGAGGATTATTTATATCAGCTCCTATGTATCTTTCTCCATAAAAATCACGTTGATATGCTTTTTCTGCACCCCATGACTTATTATTCATTACTATTGTGACAGTATTAATATTATATTGAACTGCCGTACTAAGTTCAGAAATTGTCATTCCAAAACCACCATCACCCATTAAACTTATTACTGGTCGCTCTGGTTTTGCTAATTTTACACCAAGACCGCAAGCAAAAGAAAAACCAACTAGACCAAAATCTAGTGGAGTAAATAAGCTTGGAGGATTTGAATAATTAAGCATGTCTGTTGCTTGTAAACAAAGAGTTCCAGCATCTAAAGTAACTGCTGAATCTTTAGGAAGAACATCACGTAAAGTTTTAAATAAACCTGATGGTTGAATCGGAGTCTTATTAATTTCGGCATTATCATCTCTTATTTTAAGATAATTTTTTCTTTCTTTAATAAAAATTTGTGTCCATTTTTCAATTTTATTAATTTCCTTTTTTTTAGATATTTGAAGGTATAATTGTTTTGCAACAGTTCTGGCATCAGCACAAATACCAATTGAAATTGGAAAATAACGACCTAAGGCTGTTGGATCAATTTCCACCTGAATAATAGAAGCTTGTTTATTGATATTTTCATAAGAAAAAAATGTAGAATTAAAACCAAGACGTGTTCCGAGAGCTAGAATTACATCCGCTTCTTTTACTAGTTTTGATGCAATAGGATTTCCCCGCGGACCCATTTGTCCAGCATATAAATTTTCACCAAAAGGTATAACATCACCGTGCCCAGCAGAGGCTACAATTGGTATATTTAAAATTTTGGCAAGATTAATTACATCTTGATAGCCATTTGTGTTTTTAATTCCTCCTCCAGCAATTATAATTGGTTGAGAGGATGTTAAAATTTTATCAATTGTTTTTGATAAATCATTTATTGAAGCAACAGGTAAATTTGCATTTCGTTTATTGTTCAATTCAGTAAAGTTGGTATTAGATGAAAGTATATCTCTCGGAAGATTGATATGTACAGGACCACATCTAGGAGTTAAAGCTAACATAAAAGCATCCTGAAATATTTCTTGTATTTTATCTGCTTGATTAATTGTCCATGTTTTTTTTGTAATAGGTTCAAATAATGTTTGTTGATCAATTTCTTGAAAGGTGTTTTTACCAACATCTTTTGAAGAAATAGCTCCTGCAATAGAGATAACAGGAGAAAAAGCTGCTGCAGCTTGAGCTACGCCTGTTATAAGATTGGTAGCTCCAGGACCGTTTTGTCCGGCAATCATTACACCAGGGAGGCCTAAAGCGCGGGCATATCCATCAGCCATGTGTGTGCCAGTACGTTCATCACGAACTCCAATAAAATTTATATCTTTAGCATCATAGAGAGCATCAAAAATTTCCATAGTTGATGATCCTATGAGACCAAATACGTGTTTAACCTTTTCTGTTTTAAAAGATTCAACAACGGCTTTTCCACCTGATATTTTATGGATTATTTTTTTATTAGATGATTTATTCAAAATCTTTCAATTATTATTTTTCGTTTTTCATTTCTTCCATATCTTGATAACGATCACCTGTTCGAGCGTGAGCTCGTCCACTTGAAGCTGCACCAATTGCAATAACTACTTCATTATCAAAAGGGGCATCATGAATAGTGAATTCCTGGGTTAAATAATAAGGTCGTAAACCAGCATCTGTTTTATGCATCATAGGGATTGATATAACACAACCAGCAGTTCCTCTTGTATTTGTAAAACTTAAGTAAGATGTTCCTCCAACAGCTTCTCTAAATTTATTACCAAATCTCAGTGTATGAATAAAAGCTGATGCATGTTCAATCTCACCTTTAAGTCCGACAACTGCAGCCTTACCATAAGCTAAAACTTTTTCACCAGAACCAATTTCATTTAGTAGTTCTTTAACTAAAAAATCACCAAGTGGAGGAGCATATTTAAGAATTTCGGGCCTTAAATCTTCAACAAATTCTCTATCAATCCAAGGATTAGTAATAACGGCAGCTACAGATACCAGCTCAACTGGTTTTTCTGCTTTTTTACCCCCTTCAATAAAAGTACGATCTACAGATTTAACAAATTTGCGAATTTCTAGACTCATCTATGAAGCTTTTTTAATATCGGCTTTAATATTATTTTTAAAATGAGGCATTACTTTTTCTGTAAATAACTTAATGCTTTTCATACAATTTTCGTGTTTAACACCTGGAAAATTTGACCAGACTTGCAAATACTGCAGATTAAGTTCTGATTGTAATTCTTTTATTTTATCTATTACAAATTCCGGCGTACCAAAAAGCATATTTCGTTTATGGAGAAAATCATAAGAAAGTAAGTCAAGTTTGTTTTCTGTCTTTGGAAGTTCTTCCTCAGGATCCATATGCATACCTAATCCTCTCCAGTGACAAACCCAGCGCATGTAATTAACCATTTGTTCTCCAGCAAGTTCTTTTGCTTCTTCCATAGTATCAGCTATAAACATATCTCGCACTAAACAAACACCTTCTCCAAGAGGCACATCTCTATTTTCTGCTTCTGATTTTGCTTTTTTATAAATCTCAAAACGTTTTTTTAAAGCTTTTACTGTTGGTATCCACATAATTGTATTAATATCATTTTTAGCAGCCCACTCAATCGAACTTGGACTATCTACAACTTGCCATAATGGGGGATGAGGTTGTTGGATTGGTTGTGGTACAACGCTAATTTTTTTTAAAATATTTGTTTTCGTATCAACAAATTCATTGCTTGGAGGGCTTAAGTCATGTTGCCACTCAAAATTAGGAGAAGGATAGGTATAAAATTCACCATGATGACTAAAAAATTTTTCTGTCCAAGCTTTTTTCATAATTGTGATTGTTTCTTCGAATAATCTGAAATTTTTTGATTGATCTTTTAAATCAGCTTCAATGTTAAGATGTATAGCTTCTCGGCCATAAATGCCACGTCCAATTCCAGCCTCAATACGTCCATTAGAAAGATGATCCAATAAAGCAATATCTTCTGCAACTCGAATTGGATTCCAAAAAGTTATTATATTAGCTGCTTGCCCAATACGTATACTCGATGTTCTTGCTGCAATATCTGCACCGATCATTAAGGCATTTGGGCATAGTTCCATACCTTCATGATTAAAATGATGCTCAGTATACCAAATTGAATCCCAATTATTTTTGTCGCAGTAAATAGCAATATCACGCATGTTATTAATAACATCAGTATAAGGTTCATGCTTCCAATTGGTCCCATTACAAAAATAACCGATTTTCATTTATCTACCTTAATGATTTTAAAGGCGACCGATCCCGCTTCCGTTATGTAACGATGAGTTATGTATCGCAAAAAAATTATAAATTATTGTATATCTTAAATCAAATCTAACATCATTAATGTTATAAAAAAAGCTGGGATTATTTAGAAAAAACCAATACAAGATCCTTATTTTAATGATTCAAAATATAATTTTCGATTTTGATGGAGTTTTGGTAGATAGTGAAATAATTGTTTCGAGAGCTTTTCGTCAATATTTAGGTGACCGCAATATAATTGTGACTGATAAAGAATTTGCAAATTTTGCAGGTAATAGAACTATTGAAGTTATTGGAAAATTATCAAAGAAATTTAATATCCAAAACAATAAAAAATTTTATCATGATATTATGGCTATTGCTAACAATATTTACATTAAAGAACTGACTACTGTTATTGGCGTTGAAAAATTTATTAATGAAATTGACCATCAAAAATTTATTGCATCTAATAGCGGGAAAAAAAGGATTATTCAGGGTTTAAAAAACGTTCATCTTTTTCGTTTTTTTAAAGAAGAAAATATTTTTTCTTTTGATATGGTTAAAGAACCAAAACCTGAGCCTGATGTTTATTTAAAAGTTATTGATGATTCTAATATTAATCCAGAAAAAACTATTATTATTGAAGATAGTGTAGTGGGAGTTCAAGCAGGTGTTGCAGCCAATATAAAAGTAATAGGTTTAACAGCTGGAGGGCACTGGTTTGATGAACGTTCTTCACAGGAATTGCTTGATGTTGGAGCCTATACAGTTGTCAAAAACTATCAAGATCTGTTAAAAACAATTGAAGAATTATAATGAATGGTCCAAATATAAAAGGTCATCCTTTATGGATTGCAGTTAGTTTATTGGTAGCCTCCTATATTATTGGGGAATTTTTTTTCCCAAAATATCCTCTCTTTTACTTTATTCATTTAATTGGAATATTGGGTTTAATTGTAAGTGTAAGTTTTTTTATTGCGGCATTTAATCTATTTAAATCTTATGAAGAAGATCCTTACCCCACAACAATTTCAAAAAAACTTATTAAAACAGGTATTTATGCATATACACGCAATCCTATTTATGTAGCATTTGTAGGATTTAATCTTTGTATGTTTTTAGTTTTTGAAAATGTTATGTATTTTATATCATCAATAGGTCTTAGTATATGGTTACATCATTGGGTAATTAAAGTTGAAGAAGAGTATTTACTTGATAAATTTTCTGATGAATTTACGCAATATAAAAATTCTGTAAAACGCTGGTTATTTTTTTAATTTTTTTTCAATACTTTTTATTTTTTGATTTTTATCTACAAATATTGCTAGGTCAGCTTTTTTGGGCATAATTTTTATCATCCATTTAGTAATTTTTTCATAATGTTGTATAAAATATATTATATTTTTTTTTGACATACCTTTAATTGACTTATTTCTATTTAATTTCTTAAGATAATTTTCTTGATTATATCTCCATTTTAATACGCAAGAAAAAGAAGGAGGTTTAAAGAATATCAACCCATCAAATTTTTTATATAATTCAGAGTACTCTTTTTTTAACTTTTCATTGTAATAATTTCTCCATATATATTTTTTATCAAATTTTTTTTCTAATTCATTTATATTGTTATGGAGATATTCTTTATTTAATGCTGGAGATCCACAACACCAACCTTCTAGAATCAGGATATCAGATTTTTTGTTAATTATTTTCCTTTTCTTTATTTTGGAGTCAGTTAATTTATCAAAAATAGGAATTTTAATAGGATATTGAGATTTCTTAAATTTTTCAATAATATTAAATATTTCTTTTATATTATGCGTTCCAGGTACACCTCTTGTTATCATCAATGGATGTACAGATTTTGATAATAAATTTCTTTTAGATTTGTCATAATAGAAGTCATCTAAACTTAGTGTTAGTAGTCGTTTACCAAAAAACCTATAAAAATTTTTGTTTAAAATTTTTAGAATAGTTGTTTTTCCAATACCTTGAGATCCTGAAATCAAGAACATATTTTTTTTTGAATTATTCAAAAAGAAAAATATTGGAAGAATTTTTTTTTCTATTTCTTTTTTGGAAACTTCTTTATTGGTAAATTCAATAAAATTATTATGGATACAATCAATCAATACCTTCAGCATAATAAAATATAGTAATATTTATCAGATTTAATAATTTATGATTATATGTTAATATTATTATAAATAATAATTTTTTATAAAATATTAATTAATATATGAAATTTCTATTTGATTTAGGAGGTGTTTTTTTTGACTGGCACCCAAAATATTTTTATAAATCTGTTTTTTCTTCTGATAAGGAGATGAATAATTTTCTTAATAAAATTTGTAATCCAGAATGGAATCTTCGACAAGATGCAGGAAGGCTAATTAAAGAAGGCGAAAATGAGTTAATAAAAAAATTTCCTAACTATACAAAAGAAATCAATATGTATTATGCTAATCATCGTAATATGATTCAAGGAATTTTTCAAAATTCTATTGATACTTTGTTGGAATTAAAATCTCAAGGATATTTATGTTATGTTTTATCTAACTGGTCCGCAGAAACATTTGTTGGTATGGAAGAAGATTATTCTTTTTTAAAAAAATTTGATGGTCTGCTTATATCTGGGGAAGTAAAACTAGTTAAACCAGATAAAAAAATATTTGAATTAGCAATTTCAAGATTTTTGTTGAATCCTAAAGAAACAGTATTTATTGATGACAACATAGAAAATATTGATTCAGCAAAAGAATTGAATTTTATAACGATACACCTTGTTGAACCTCATCAAATAAGAAAAAAAATAAAAAAACATTTGAAAAACAATGAAAAACTATAAAGGAGCAGAGAAGTTTACTTGGAGGAAAATTTCAGTAGGAGGAAATTATTTCAAAACTCTCTGCTCGCTGCTTATATTAAATATAGTATATATATTTTGCGAACATGATTTATAAAATGGCAAAATTGTTGATTATTTATAGATTAGTTTCGTTGTCGATTCTTACTAAATATGTATTATTTAAAGGCTTGATTGTTGTTATCAAACAAGTGACATCTTGAGGATATAAAGCCAACTTTAACAGTATCTCCAACTTTAATTTTAGTGTCTCCTTCAGCTTCTACAACAAGTGGCTCACCATCTTTTTCTAAATATAGATAAGTGCCAGAGCCTAATTTTTCAACAACAAATACTTTGCTTTCCCAACTGGCATCACCGTTTTGATTTACTAAAATATGTTCTGGTCGAATACCAATTTGTACATTGTCTCCTTGAGAAACATTTGTAGATGTTTTCGAAACAATTATTTTAGATGATCCAAGGATATCAACCTCTGTTTCCTTGTCACTATTGCTTAAAACAGAAGTAGAAATAAAATTCATTTTTGGTGAGCCAATAAATCCTGCAACAAATAAATTTGATGGATGATTGTATAATCCCATTGGCGATCCTTTTTGAGACACCTCGCCGTCATCAAGTACTACAATATCATCAGCTAGTGTCATTGCCTCTGTTTGATCATGAGTTACATATATCATTGTTGCATTTAACTGATCATGTAATTTAGCTAGCTCAACACGCATTTGTACACGAAGAGCAGCATCTAAATTAGATAATGGTTCATCAAATAAGAAGACTTTTGGTTTGCGAGTGATTGCACGTCCAATAGCAACACGTTGACGTTGGCCACCTGAAAGCTGTTTTGGTTTTCGTTGTAAATAATCTTCTATTTGAAGAATGCGTGCTGCTTCAAATACTCTTTCATTAATTTCATCTTTGGATCTTTTTTCTAATTTAAGTCCAAAAGCCATATTATCAAAAACAGTCATGTGAGGATAGAGAGCATATGATTGAAATACCATTGCAATGTTGCGTTGTTTTGGTGGTAGATCATTAACTACTTCGCCATCTATAGAAATTGTTCCTGAATTAATGTCTTCTAGCCCTGCTATCATTCTTAACATAGTAGATTTACCGCAACCACTAGGTCCAACTAAAACTGTAAAAGATTGGCTTTTTACATCAAGAGATATATCTTTGATAACATGAACATCTCCAAAATATTTATTGATTGTATTTATATTTATATCTGCCACTTCATCCTCCTTTGAGCGATCTTTCAAGTGCTATCTTAAATTAATGCAATATTAAATTAGAAGCAACTAAATTAAATATCCTGAATTTCAATCATGTAATTCAACATTTTTATAATAAAACAATATAATATAAAATATTATTTTAAATATACTGATTTGTTAGTTAAATTGCCGAAATTTAATAGATTTGTATAATAAATAAAACATTTGTATAAAGCGAGCTTATGAAAATTGTAATGGTTGGTACGGGGTATGTTGGTCTTGTGTCGGGTTTATGTTTTGCGGAATTTGGTTTTGAAACTTTATGTGTGGATAAAAATCAAGCAAGATTGAACGGTATTAGCAAAGGTGTTTGTCCATTTTTTGAACCAGGCTTAGATGATCTGCTTGTTAAGCATCTTAATTTAACTAAACGCTTTTCTTTATCAAATAATTTACAGGAGTCTTTAAAAGAAGCGAATGTTGTTTTCATTACTGTAGGTACTCCAACAAAAAGATTAGAAAATGAAGCAGATTTGAAAGCAGTTCATGAAGTGGCAAAAGAAATTGCTGAAAATATTATTAACTATTGTGTTGTAGTTATTAAATCAACTGTTCCTGTGGGAACAACAAGAAAAATAAAAGAAATCATATCTCAAAAAGTTTCTGAAGATAAATTTGATATAGTTTCTAACCCTGAGTTTTTAAGTGAAGGTTCAGCAATTAAAGATTTTATGCGACCTGATAGAGTGGTTATAGGTACTGAAAATAAAAAATCTGAATCAATAATGCAAGAAATTTACAATCCTTTGTATTTGCAAGAAACATCTATTGTATTAACAACAATAGAGAGTGCCGAAGTTATTAAATATGCTTCAAATAGTTTTTTAGCTACTAAAATCTCTTTTATTAACGAAGTTGCCGATCTTTGTGAAACTATTGGAGGCAATGTTTTAGATGTAGCTAAAGCTATGGGACTTGATAAGAGAATTGGAGAGAAATTTTTGCATGCAGGGCCAGGTTTTGGCGGTTCCTGCTTTCCAAAAGATGTTAAAGCTTTTAGTGCAACTGCAAAAAAACATGATGTTGAATTATCTATAATCAACGCTGTTAATGCATCAAATGAAGCTAGGCCTATAAAAATTGCTTCAAGAATTAAAAATAGATTTAATAACAAACTTGAAGGTATTGTAATTGGTATTCTTGGATTAAGTTTTAAACCAAATACAGATGATATTCGCAATTCAACATCTATCATAATTGCAAATGAACTCTATAAATCCGGTGCTATAATCAAGTGCTTTGACCCTTATGCAATGAATAATGCTAAAAAAGTTTTGCCTGATCTTAATTATTGCAATTCAGTTGATGAAGTATGTAAAGGTTCAAGCGCTCTTATCATCGCAACTGAATGGAATGAGTTTAAAGTATTTGATTTAAATAAAATAAAAAAATTAATGAAAGATCCAGTTATTTTTGATCTTCGTAATATTTATAATAATGAAGCAGTAAAGGATTTTGGTATTGAGTATCATGGAGTTGGACAATAATCTTAAATTAGAGCAATTTAATCCTGAAGTTCTCAGAGAGTATGACATTCGGGGTATTGTAGATAAAGATCTTACTGTAAATACAGCATATTCGATAGGAAGAACATTTGGTCATATTGTATGTAGCAAATTTTCTAAAAAGAAAATAGCAGTTGGTTATGATGGAAGATTAACATCTCCATTATTAAACAGAGCTTTATGCACAGGATTGCTTGAAAGTGGTGCTGATGTTATTTTAATTGGTTTGTGTCCAACACCAATGACTTATTTTGCACATTATCATCTTAAAACTGATGCTGTTATTATGGTGACAGGTTCACATAATCCTTCTGAATATAATGGATTTAAAATGGTTTTAAATCAACATTCATTTTTTGCTAAAGAAATTCAAAGTCTTCAATTATTAACTACCTCAAAAGATCTTTTAAAAGGTCAAGGTAAGTTTAATAAAATTGATATTAAAGATAAATACGTAAAAAGAAATTTACAAAATATTATACTAAATAAAAAAATGAAAATAGCTTGGGATGTAGCAAATGGAGCTATGGGAGTAGTAATAGATTTATTGGCAAAACAATTAAACAATGCTGAGCATATCATTATTAATAAAGAGGTAGATGGAACTTTTCCTAATCATCATCCTGATCCAACAGTTCCTGAAAATATGGAACAACTTATTAATACTGTTATATCAAATTCATGTGATATTGGTCTTGCTTTTGATGGTGATGGAGATCGTTTAGGAGTTGTTGATAATAAAGGTCAAATAATATGGGCTGATCAGTATATGTTGTTATTAGCAAAGGAAATATCACGATTATATCAAAATCCTAAAATTATTATGGATGTTAAGTCCAGCAAAATTTTTTTTGATGAAATTAAGAAATTTAATTGTGATCCCGTGATTTTTAAAACAGGTCATTCTCCAATTAAAGAAAAGATGAAAGAAATAAATTCACCATTATCAGGAGAAATGAGTGGACATGTTTGTTATGCAGATGATTTTTATGGTTATGATGATGCGATGTATGTTGGTTTAAGATTGTTGCGCATTTTATCAAGTGAAAGTTTATCACTTAATGAATTGATTGCATTATATCCAAAGACAATAGCTACCCCAGAGACTCGCATTAATGTTGAGGAAAAAAGAAAGTTTGAAATTGTAGATGAAATAAAAAATCGATTAAAAGGAATAAATGGCATAGTGATTAACATTGATGGTATTCGTGTTGAAAATGATTCTGGATGGTTCTTAATTCGTGCAAGCAATACACAAAATCAATTGACTTGCAGGGCAGAGGCACTTGAAAAAGATAATTTATTTAAGCTTACAAATCTAATTGAAAATCAATTAAAACTTAGTGGAGTGAATTTTAAATTTAACCGCGAATAAAGCAATCACGCCTATATTTTTTTAATCTTGAGCATGCGAGACGAGCATCTTTTCGTGTAAAATATTGAAAGCGTGATTCATAAAATTGTTTACCATTTGATTTAATTAAAGCTACAAGCGAATCTTTATTAAAAGTTGTTTTTGGATATTTTTTTTTAATTAGTTTCAAATGTTTTTCAGCATTTTTTTTATATTTAAAAGTACCTACAACAATTTTGTAATTTCCAGTATTTTGTTTTTTGGCTTCAACTTTTTTTATTTTTATGTTTAATTCTTCGAATTCTTTATTCATTAAAAAGGCAAGTGATTTATCACGTTGTTTTCCTGTATCACCACCAAAGTAAATCCCAATTAATCTTTTATTTTGTCTAACAGCAGAAAAAGCCAATTGAAATCCTGAAGCTTTAATATAACCTGTCTTAATTCCGTCAGCTCCTTCATAAGATTTCATTAGTTTATTATGATTTTTATATGTTTTACCTTGCCAAACAAATTTTTCTTTTTTGAACAACTTATAATGTTCAGGAAAATCATAAATTAGAGCATGAGATAAAATAGAAATATCACGAGCAGTAGTTAATTGACCACGATTTGGTAAACCAGAGGCGTTTTTATAAGTTGTTTTTATCATGCCAATTTTTTTTGCATATTTTGTCATTAATTTAGCAAAATCTCTCTCAGTTCCAGAAATATATTCAGCAACAACAGTTGCAACATCATTTGCAGATTTAATGACAAGTGCCATTATAGCATTTTCTACATTTATAGTAGATCCAGCTTTCAAATATAATTTACTGGGAGAGCGTGAAGCAGCAACTTCAGAAACATTCATTTTTGTGTCTAATTGAATCTTATTTCTATCAAGATAATCAAAAAGTATATAAAGGGTCATCATTTTAACCAAAGAAGCAGGGTAATTTAGTGTGTCGGCATTAACTTCAAACAGAACTTCTTGACTATCATAATCAATAATAATAGCTGCTTTTTTTGCAAAAACAAAATTAGAGCTAAAAAATATTGATAAAAAAATTATTATGGCAAGTGATTTCAAGGTAGTTTTCATGAAAAAATTATCTTTAACACATTTTTTTCGATCTGCTCAATTAGAAAAATATCTTTAATTTCTAAAAAAAGTAATTATTTATATTAAGATATTTAATATGCCGAAATTTGAAAAATTTGAGAATAATCATATAGCAGATACCCCCCAGAGGGATTTGTTACTTGATACTAAGCCTAAAGCAAAAAAACCATCAATGTATAATGTGATTCTTCTTAATGACGATTATACACCAATGGAGTTTGTTATTATGGTGTTAATTAAATTTTTTAATAAAAAGCAGGAAGAAGCAATGCGAATCATGCTTCATGTTCACAAAAAAGGTATCGGTATATGCGGAGTCTTTACATATGAAGTTGCTGAATCTAAATGTAAGTTAGTCTTAGACTATGCAAAAAAATATGAACATCCTTTACAGTGTACTATAGAGAAATCATAATGTTATCATCTAATTTAGAAAAAACTTTACAAAATGCTTATCAACTAGCAACATTTAATAAACATGAATTTGTGACTTTAGAGCATCTTCTTTTTACTCTTACTGAAGATAAGGATGCTCTAAGTGTATTGAATGCATGTGGAATTGATATTTTCCTTCTTAAAAAAAATTTAGATCAATTTATTTCAATAGAACTCAAAAAATTAAAAGAACATTTTACTGGTGAACCAAAATTAACAAATAGTTTTCAAAGAGTTATTCAAAGAGCAGCTATACATGTTCAGTCAAGCGGAAGAGAGGAAGTGACAGGGGCGAATATAATAGTAGCTATTTTTTCAGAAAAAGAAAGTCATGCAGTTTATTTTCTTAGTCAGCAAAATATGACTCGTTTAGATGCGGTTCAATATATTTCTCATGGTATAGCTAAAATTCAACAAAACAATAATTCTGAGACGGATCAACAAGAATTTGTTGACGTTTCAAGCAAACATGAAAAATCTAAAAATGCACTAGATCAATTTTGTATTAATTTGAATAAAAAAGCGGAAAAAGGAAAAACTGATACATTGATTGGTAGAAAAAATGAAATAGAACGAACTATTCAAATTTTATGTAGAAGACAAAAAAACAATCCATTATTTGTAGGTGATCCTGGAGTTGGGAAAACCGCTATAGCAGAAGGTTTGGCTAAACGCATATTTGAAAAAGATGTTCCTGAAATAATTGCTGATGCTGTTATATATTCTTTAGATATGGGTTCTCTTTTAGCAGGAACACGTTATCGAGGAGATTTTGAGGAAAGAATAAAAGCAGTGCTTAAAGAACTTGAAAAAGAAAATAAAGCCATATTATTTATAGATGAAATACATACTGTTATTGGAGCGGGGGCAACAAGTGGTGGAGCAATGGATGCTAGCAATCTTCTTAAGCCTTCTCTTGGCAATGGAACACTTAGATGTATTGGTGCAACAACTTATAAAGATTTTAAAAATTATTTTGAAAAAGATAGAGCTTTAGTTAGGCGTTTTCAAAAAATAGATATTAGTGAGCCAACTAAAAATGAGGCTATAAAAATATTATCAGGTTTGAAATCCTATTATGAAAATCATCATGGGATCAAGTATTCTCATGAAGCAATAATAAGTGCGGTTGAGCTATCTAGCAAATATATTGGGGATAAAAAATTACCAGATAAAGCAATAGACATCATTGATGAGGCTGGAGCATCACAGTATTTACTTCCACAATCAAAAAGAAAAAAAATAATTTCATCAAAAGATATTGAGGAAATAGTTGCTTTAATTGCAAGAATTCCATCCAAAAGCGTTAACCGTAATGATAAAGAAAATTTACAAAATTTGGAACGAGATCTTAAAAATTTTATTTTTGGACAAGACCAAGCAATTACAGAATTATCTTCATCAATTAAATTATCTCGTGCAGGCTTACGCGAAGAAGATAAACCAATAGGCTCTTACTTATTTTCTGGACCAACAGGTGTAGGAAAAACTGAAGTAGCCAGACAACTAAGCAAAACTCTTGGAATTAAGTTACTACGATTTGATATGTCTGAATATATGGAGAGACATACAGTGAGCAGACTAATCGGAGCGCCACCAGGATACGTTGGTTTTGATCAAGGCGGACTTTTAACAGATGGTATTGATCAACATCCTCACTCTGTTTTACTCCTGGATGAAATTGAAAAAGCTCATTATGATATATTTAATATTTTATTACAAGTTATGGACTATGGTAAATTAACTGATCATAATGGTAAAACTGTAGATTTTAGAAACGTTATACTTATCATGACCACAAACGCAGGAGCTATTGATATATCCAAAAAAAGAATTGGTTTTAACTCTAAAAGAACTAAAGAAGATAATCTTGAGGCAATAAATAAACTTTTTACACCTGAATTTAGAAACAGGATTGACTCAACAATTCACTTTAATCATTTAAGTGAAAGTATTGTTTTATCTATTGTTGATAAATTTATTATTGAAGTAGAAGCTCAGCTTGATGACAAAGGTGTCTCTCTTTCATTAGATCAAGAAACTAAAAAATATTTGGCTGATAAAGGGTATGATGAAGTTTATGGCGCAAGAGAACTAAGTCGCATTATTCAAGAAGAAATAAAAAAACCGATAGCAGAAGAGCTAATTTTTGGCAAAATATCTAAAGGAGGCCATGTTTCAATTTCTATGAATGAAAATAAAATTCATTTTGAATATTTAAGCAAAGAAAGTCAAAAAAAAGTTCTAATTTAGTTTTGTTTAAAGGGCGCAAATTGTTCTAATTCTTTTTTTTCTTTATCTAATAAATTGATTTCTTTATCTAAATAATGACTAATTGCTTCTTTAAATTTTTTATTTTTAATCCAGTGTAAGCTCCATGTATTTTCAGGCATATAACCTCTTTGTATTTTGTGAGATCCTTGTGCCCCAGCTTCCACAATGTGAATCTTGTTTTTTATAGCATATTCAATTGCTTGATAATAACACATTTCAAAATGTAAATATGGAATATGCTTAATTGAGCCCCACAATCTACCGTATAAATGCGTAGTACTTAAAAAATTAAGGGCAGAGGCAATCATTTGATCTTCATGATATGCTATAATTAATAGTATTTTTGAAGAAAGATTCTTGCCTATTTTTACAAAAAATTCTTTTGTTAAATAGGAAGAACCCCATTTTTTTCCAGTAGTATTCAAATAACATTTATAGAAAAAATCCCAATGTTTTTTTTGAATTTCAACCCCATTTAATAATTTCACTGTAATATTATTATCTTTTATGCATGAACGTTCTTTTTTTATTAATTTACGTTTACGAGAAGACAAAGTTTCCAAAAATTCATTAAAAGATTTATAATTATTATTTTTCCAGTGAAATTGAATGCCTTGGCGCAATAATAAATCATTATTATTGTTATTTAGATACTCAGGTTTTCTTAAAAAATTAAAATGGAGGGAAGATACATTTAAAGTTTGTGCTTTATTGATGATATTATTAATTACTTTATTTTTTATATCATTTTTATTTTTTAAAATTTTGTGTACGATAATTCTTTCACCAGTAACAGGAGTAAAGGGGATTGCAGATTGTAATTTTGGATAATAATCTAAACCATAGCGATGATATGCGTCAGCCCAAGCATGATCAAAAATATATTCACCAAAAGAATGTGATTTCACATAAAGTGGACACACAACAACAATTTTTTTTTTATTATTTATTTGAATATAATGAAATGGTTGCCAACCAGTAGAAAAGACTGCGCTACCACTTTTTTCTAATGCTTGCAAAAATTCATATCGAGTAAAAGGATGATCTAATCCAACACAATCATTCCAATCATCTTTAGAAATATCATCAATTGTATTTGAGAAAAAAAAACTGTCAGTTTCACTAACCATATGTATTAACGCAGTTTTATAACAGCATCAATTTCAACGGATATATTCATAGGGAGAGAATTAGAACCTACTGCAAATCTAGTGTGTTTTCCCTGTTCACCAAATATTTTTACAAGAAGATCAGATGCTCCATTAATAACTTTAGGATGATTTATAAAATTAGTATTACAATTAACAAATCCACCAAGTTTAATGAATCCATCTAATTTCTTCCAGTCACTATTAATTGCACTTTTTAGTGCTGCAATTATATTAATGCAACAAAGTTCTGCGGCTTTAATCCCATCTTCTTCACTAATTTCTTCTCCAACTTTACCAATATAAATAAGAGAATTATCTTTACTTGGCGCTTGTCCAGAAACATATAATATTTTGTCAAATATTTTATAAGGAACATAATTTGCAACAGGCGTTGCCATATCAGGAATATTTAAATCTAAATCCTTGATATTTTTTTCAAAGATGTGCATTAAGGGTAATATAAAACATTTTCAGTTAAGGTAAAGAGACGAAATATGAGAAAAGCAAAAATTATTTTTTTTCTTGGCCTGATGTTTTCAACTTTTTTTTTATCAGGAGGCATTATGGCAGAAGATAGCAGAGATATAATTCATTTATCTTTGAAAGATGGAACAGTAGTGATTGAAACAAGACCTGATTTGGCCCCAAAACATGTAGCACAAATTAAACAACTCATTAGTGAAAAACAATACGATGGAGTAGTATTTCATCGTGTTATAGAAGGTTTTATGGCTCAAACAGGGGATGTAGAATTTGGGAATACATCTAAAGATTCATATAATATTAATCGTGCAGGCACAGGAGGATCTTCTCTTCCTGATATAGAAGCAGAGTTTTCAGAAGCAAATCACGCTAGAGGAGCTGTGTCTATGGCAAGGGCTCAAAATCCTAATAGTGCAAACAGTCAATTTTTTATTTGTTTTAAAGATGCTTCTTTTCTCGATCGCCAATATACCATTTGGGGATATGTCATTAAAGGTATGGAATTTGTTGATAATATAAAATTAGGAGAACCTCCTAAAGACCCCGATAAAATAATTAAAATGGAGTTAATATCTAAATAAATTATTTGTATGTTTGTTGCTGATCTTCATAATGATGTTTTGCAAAGGGCAATGATCGGTGAGGATATTTCGAAACAGACTGATAAAGGACACTCTGATTTAGTTCGTTTAAGTAATTCTTGTATTGATTTAGAAGTTTTTGTTGTTTGGATTAATGGTAAGCATTTTCAAGAAGGAGCTTTTAATAGAGCAAATAAATTATATGATAAATTAGAAGCTCTAGAAAAGGAAAATAATTTTATCAAAATTACTAAATCAGTAGGAGATATAAATAGAGCAAAAAATAATAATATTTTATCAACACCAGTTTCTATTGAAGGAGGAGAACCTATTGAAGATAAAATTGAAAATTTATATCATTTTATTAATAGGGGTTTATTTTATTTTGGACCAACCTGGAATCATTCTTTAAGTTGGGTTAGTTCAGGTTATGATGAAACACATAATAAAAAAAATATAAAGAGCTTAGGTCTCAACAAATTTGGCATTGAAGTAATAAATACTTGTAATGACAATGGTGTAATTGTTGATCTTTCACATATTGGAGAAAAAAGTTTTTGGGATGTAGTAAAAATTTCTTCAAAGCCTTTTATTGCTTCCCACTCTAGTGTACATAAATTATGTCCACATTTTAGAAACTTAAAAGATGATCAAATTTTAGCTATAAAACAGGCGCAGGGTTTAATAGGATTAAATCCTTATCCATTTTTTATTGATTCTAAGTTTGAAGCAAAAGAAAAAATTTTTAGAAAAGAAATTTCTCATAAGATAGACAAAATTACATTTAAAGAAGAAAATTCCGCAGTGAGATGGATTAACAAACAACATTTGTTACAACAAGAACTTCAATCTATAGCACCTTCTATTAATGTTTTTATTGATCATATTGAATATATTATCAAATTAGCTGGAATTGATTATGTTGCAATTGGTTGTGATTATGATGGTTTGGATTGTCTGCCTAAAGAAATGATAGATTGTCGTGATCATATTAAAATTATAGATTCCCTTGAGCAAAGAGGTTATTCTGAAAGAGATATTGAGAAAATCATGGGACTGAATTTATTAAGAGTAGTTGATGCAGTTAAAAACTAATTAAGCTATAAATTAAGCTAAATGCAATCAGTATAAGCAGCAATCCGATTATTTTTTGAATAATAAATTTTCTTTTATCAAGAATTTCTTTTAATCCGTATCCTGTTACTAGTATAGCTACTACACTATACCAAATTGCATCAATTATTGTAGGAGTTAAAACCAGAATGGTTTTATTGGTTAAGCTAGCATTGATATCAATAAATTGAGAGTAGATCGCAGTGAACCAGATTAATATTTTAGGATTGATTATAGCTATGATAAATCCTTGAGCAAAGGAATTAGAATGAATTTGATAAGTTTCGATTTGATTTTCATTATTTTTTTTGAAAATAAAAATAAGACCCAGTATGATTAAAAATAATGAACCACATATTTGAATAGTCAAAAATATTGTTTTACTATTTTTAAGAATAAATTCTAAAATTATGACAGTTACAGTAGCATATACGCAAATGCCTAATCCATGAGCTATAGCAGATATAATACCTGATATACGATTAAAACTTATACTGTTGCGAATAATTAGCGCTAAACTAGGACCAGGAGACATAGCTCCTAACAGACATACAATAGCAAATTGAGACCAAAGAAAAAAAGTCATTAAATATTAACGTTTTGTAATTGTTAAATATTTTTGAATTGTATCTTTTAATCCGTATTCAAGGGCATCACAGACTAGAGCGTGACCAATTGAAACTTCTTTTATTAAAGGTATCTTTGTTAAAAGAAAATTTAAGTTTATTAAGTTTAGATCATGACCAGCATTATAAGATATAGAAGGAATATTTTGTTGAAGAAAATGCACCACTTTTAAATAAGGTTCTATAGCTTTTTCTTGATCAGAATTAAAATTTTTTGCAAAATCAAATGTATACAATTCAATTCTGTCAGGTAAAATTTCACTAAGATTGATTAAAGATTCTATTGAAGGATTCACAAATAATGAAACACGAATATCATTTTGTTGAAAATTTTTTACAACATCTATTAATAAAGATTTATATTTTAAACAATCCCACCCGAAGGAAGAGGTCAGTGCTCCTGGAGGATCAGGAACAAGAGTAACTTGATTTGGTTTAGTTTTATTGACTTCATTAATAAACTTTTCGGATGGATAACCTTCTATATTAAATTCAATATTAGAATAATTACCAACTAATTTGGATATTATTGGAAGATCTGAAAACTTTGCATGTCTTTCATCTGGTCTTGGATGTAATGTTATACCTTGTGCACCAAACTGGATGCACTTTTTTGCAATTTCTTCTAAATCAGGATGATTTGTTTCTCTAGAGTTTCGTAATAAAGCAAATTTGTTAATATTTACACTTAATAGGGTCATTTAAAAATTAATCTATATTAAAATTATATTGTCATACTATTTTAATAAACATACAATAACTACAATTTTATAGGAGAAAATATATGACTACATTAACTAAAAAAAATTTTGATAGCCCAGATGAAACAATGACACCACCAAAAACTCGTGTTGATAACGTAGATTTAGGGAATGGCCAGACTGCAGCGCGCATTAAGGCAGAACCAGGTTGGAAATGGTCTGAATGTATTAAGCCCGCAGTTGGAACTGATAGTTGTGAAAAAGCGCATTTTGGCGTTTGTGTAAGTGGAAAGCTTGTTGTAACTCACGATGATGGATCATCTGTTGAAGTAGGACCAGGGGATGCTTATGCATTTGCCCCTGGACACGATGCTTCAGTAGTTGGTGATGAAGCTTTTGTTGGTTATGAGTTTAATAGTGCAACAGCTGCAACTTATTCAAAAGAATAATAATATTAAAATTTAAGGATAATAAAATGAAAATGATTTACACAAGAACTATAGGAGTTCATGATAATAAATTAGGTGAAGCAATGGAAATTGCTAAGGAACAAGCTGCAATATCAAAAGAACATGCTGGGTACGATATTCATGTCTCTTTTCAAATTGGAGGTAATCCAAGAACTATACGATGGACACATATTGGAGATATGATGACAGGAGAAGCTATGGAATTAGATGCTAAGATTTCAGCTGATCCTAGGATGATAGAATCAATGAAAAAAATGGAGGGAGTTTTTGTAGAAGGAAGCATTCAAGATGAAATGAGAGTTGTTTTTAATTAGATTAATAAAATATTAAGGAGAATAAATGTCTATATTAGAAAAATATAATAAAGCTATGTCTGAAAAGGATGAGGCAGTAATGAAAGAGATTTTGCATGATGATTTTAAATTTACAATGCATGCCTCTGGTAACGTTTTAACAAAAGAAGATGTTATTAAATGGGCAATGGGTGATGATATTAATAGGGAAAAAGTAAGAATAATTTATGAAAATGATGAAATTGGAGTAGAACATTCTTTTGTCACATTCAAAGATGGTAACACGCAGGCTGTAATGGGAGTTTTCAAATATCAGGATGGAAAAATTATTTCTTTTGAGACTGGCGCTACCAATATACCAAAATAAATATAGGAGAGCAAAATGTCACTGATACAAAAACTTTATGATGCTCAAGAAAAAAAAGATTTAGAAAAAATTAATGAGATACTTAGTGAAGATTATGTTTGGGTTCAACATTCAACTGGTAAACATATTCCTAGAGATGAGGTAAATAAATTTATTATTAGTGGAGAAGGTCCAAAGACTGAAGGCCAGCGTATCATTTATGAAAATGATGAAATAGGCGTTGGTCATTTCTTTGTTTCTTTTGAAGATGGTTCAAGGCAGGCTGTTTTGGCAGTATATATTATAAAAGATGGTAAGATTATTCGCTCAGAGACTGGAGCTACTACTTTAAAGGATTGATAGAAAGGATAAAGAAAATACCGATATTATATTATTGCGCATCTTTCTAACATCAAGAATTTAATTGAATTTAATCATTATATATTGAAGGAAGTTTTGATCTAACTCTAGAAATTTCATTCAAATCAATAGTTGTATTTAAAATTTTTTGTTTTTTTAAACATTTATTTTTTGTTCTCCCCCATGGATCAAACAAAATTGAATGCCCAAATGTTTTTCTTCCTGAATGATGTGTTCCACACATGTTTGTCGCTACAATAAAAACTGAATTTTCTATAGATCGTGCTCTAATTAATGTTTCCCAATGAGCCTTTCCTGTAGGTACAGTAAATGCCGCTGGTATTAAGATTATTTGCGCTCCTTTTTTTGCAAGTTGCCTGTACAAATTTGGAAATCGAAGATCATAACAAATAGTAAGACCGATATTAACCCCGTCAACTTTATTCATAACAATTTTATCACCTCTTATAAAGGAGTGAGATTCTCGATGAGTTTCTCTAGTATTAATATTCACATCAAATAAATGAATTTTATTATATATTGATTGAATTTTTCCTTCTTTATTGATTAAAATAGATCTGTTAGCTAATTTTTTATTTTCTTTAATTTTCAATAGCAATGATCCTATATTAATATTGACTTTATTTTCTTTTGCAAAATTTTTTGCTTCTTTAATAATCGGACAATCATTTTGATAGGAAGCAAATTGAAATAAATGTTTTATATCATGAGTAATGATATTGCTGCATTCAGGAGTACAAATTAAATTTGGCTTGTATTTTTGAGCTTGCTTAAAAAGCTTAACTAATAATTCAGCATTTTGTTTAGGGGTTGCCTTTGCTTGAAACTGAATTTGTGAAATCTTAAATTTTTTCATATGGATCTCCTGGTGCCGCAGGGTGGAATTGAACCACCGACCCCGTCATTACCAATGACGTGCTCTACCACTGAGCCACTGCGGCAATTTTTTTTGCTATTAACATTTTTATTAAAAAATTAATCAAATAAAAAGAAGAAAAATAATAATTAATTAGAATTCTTGACTTCATCATTATGAATGATAACTTTTTTTGATGAATTTAAATAGCAACTCTAATGCATCTCTCTCTAGTGTATTAAAAAAACTGCAAGATACAGCTAATACACAGTTTGAGAAATCTCATCCTATCCCTGCGGAGGTAAATCATTCAGTAGAATTTTATAAACATGAAAGAAACAAAGTTTTTGCCAGTGAATGGATTTGCATTGGCAGAGAAGATGAAATACCCAATACAGGAGATTATTTAACACATGATATAGCCGGTGTGCCTGTCTTTGTTATGCGGCAAGCAACAAAAGAGATTTTAGGATTTGTAAATGCCTGCGCGCATCGTTTTACCTGCTTACTGTCAGATACAACTGGTAACAGTAAATTAATTACTTGTCCGTATCATGCTTGGACATATAATTTAGATGGAACATTAAAAAACGCTCCTTTTATGAAGATGAAGGATGGTTTTAATCTAAGTGATCATCAATTACGGAAATTACAAACAGAAATCTGGGAAGGATTTATTTATGTCACGCTTGATGAACATCCTACAAGATCCGTTAATACCTCTCTTAAAGGTTTAAAATCAAAGATAGTAGGGCGTTATGATATGGCTAGCTATATAACAGTTATGCGCCAGACCATGGAGTGGGAAGCAAACTGGAAAAATTTAATCGAGAATTTTATTGAAAGTTATCATGTTCCCATTGCACACCAAAAAACTTTTGCTAAACATAAAAAACCAATTGAAGATTATGTTTGCGGAGAAGATGCTGATCATTATTGTTATCATTATGCACCGCAAAAGTTAGAGACGGGACTTGGTGCGGCTCATCCCAAAAATACCAAATTAGAAGGTGTATGGAGACGGATGATGGTGGACTTTTGTGTTTTTCCCAATCATCTTATAACTTTGATGCCTGATTATTTCTGGTACATTTCCGTTCAACCAATAACTATAGATAAATTTAAGGCAACATGGGGATTTGCTATACCACCAGAGGTTTTAGCTGACATTCCAGAACAAGACTTTGATAAATGGAAAAAAGATATGCTTGATTATATGAATATTGCCAATGACGAAGATAAGATTGTTGTAGAGGGTCTACATCGCGGCACATCCTCTTCAAATTTACCAAAAGGAACTTTTCATCCTATTGAACGCAACTTATGGCAGTTTATAAGATACTTAGCTAGAGTAACAAAATAATGATCATTACCAATGATGTACTCTACCACTGAGCCATTGTGGCATTGGTTTTCTAATAGCATATCACATTATTACAGTAAATATTACTCGTTGAGATTGATACAAAAATCATTATTGGATATTAAAATATATGTTGTATTTCGCCTACGGAAGCAATCTTAATCACCTGCAAATGAAACAAAGATGTAAAGATTCTAAATATATAAAAAAATTTTTTTTCGAAGGCTATAAACTTATTTTTTGTGCAATTAATAAAAATTATGGAGCTGCAAATATTGTAAAAACTTTAGATTCACATGTTCCTGGAGGAGTTTGGGAAATATCTGTTAGCGATGAGAAGGAACTTGATTACTATGAAGGATTTCCAACTAAATATACAAAAGATTTTTTTAAGCTCGATGGCAAGAAGGTTATGTTCTATATTATTAAAAGACAATATTTATTTAAACCACCTA
>CACLJX010000011.1 GCA_902607435.1 uncultured Alphaproteobacteria bacterium
TATTGAGTTCTGGTAAAAAACCATAATCTACATCCAATACATTAACATCTTGTATTTTTAATTCATCAACAACATCTACTACCCATTCTTTTCCAAAATTCTCCCAAGCCAGAACATCTACACCCCTTTGACCTAATAAATTCCACAAAGAAGCTTCTAAAGCTCCTGTATTTGAGCCTGGCATGATACATACTTTATAATCCCTTGGAAGTTTTAATATGACTTTTGATTTATCTATGACTTCTTGTAATTTATTTTTACATTCAAGAGATCTATGTGATCTAGACACTAATGATGATTTTAGATTTAATATTGACCATCCTGGTCTTTTAGCTGTTGGACCACTTGAAAAATTAGGGTTAGAGGGCTGCTTACTTGGTTTATTAATCATTATAATTATTGATTAAACTCATAAACTACTAGTCCATCCAGAGGTTTTGGGTCAAACCAAGTTGTCTTTGGTGGCATAGTTAAATTTTGATTAGCAACTTTTATAACATCATCAATATGGGTTGGAAATAAAGAAAAAGCAACACTATCAGGGTTATCATTAACTTTTTTTTCAAGAGCTTCAAGTCCATGACAACCTGCAATAAATCTTATTCTTTTATCATTATTTACATCTTGAATACCTAAAATTGGTTTTAAACAATATTCATTTAAAATATTAATATCTAAATTAGATAATATATTGTTATCTAATAATTCTTTTTTCTTAAAGTTTACAGAATACCATTGGTTATGATGATACATTCCAAACTCTTTTATCTTTTTAGGTCTAAAAGGAGTTGATTGTTTTTTGCAATAGAACAAATCTTCTATTTTTTTAATAAATTCACTAACAGATAATCCATTTAAATCTTTTATTACTCTGTTGTAATCAAAAATTTTAGATTGACTTTTTGGGAAAGCTGCTATCATAAAGTAATTAAACGATTCATTTATTTGTGATATTTTTTTCATAGCACCCATGCGATGGTGACCGTCGGCAATATAGAGTGAATTAATATTATTTATACCTCTTAACAATTGTTTTACTTGTTCAGGATTTTGTATACACCATAGAGTGTGATGGGATTTATCAAAAGATTCAAAGTCATACTCAGGAGAATTTTTAGTTAAATCATTTATAAAACTATCTAAACTATTTTCATCTATGTAAGATACATAAATTGGCCCTATCTGAGTTTCAATATTGAGCATTTGGTCTGCCCTTTCATTAAGTCTACTTTCATAAGTTAATTCATGACCCTTAATCCTATTGTTTAAAAAATCTTTGATATTTGCTACTGCTAGAAATCCTGTCTGAATATGATTAATAAATTTTATTTGATATATATAGAAACATACTACATCATCTTGTTTGACAATATTATTATTTTTCATATCATCAAAGTGATCTTTTGCAGCTTTTAATGTATCTGTTTCTTTTAATTGACCAACAGGATTTAAAATTTTTAAATAATTCCAATAATATTTTTCATGAATATCAATTAAATGTTGTTCATTTAGATGATCAGTAGAAGGTGCAATTAAATTTTTTGCTTCTTCGTTGAATGGCCTGGTCCCTTTAAATGGTTTAATATCAATCATGTAATTATTAATATCTGTTTTCCACTATTTCTCCTGTATTAAGAAAATTCAAAAAAACTAAATAAAAAAAAATACAAATAATTACATACAAAATTTCAAGCTATGCAACATTTGGTAAATCAGCTAGAGCTTTATTAACATTTTCTTCTTCAAATACATCTTCGGCAAGTTTGTTTTCAAAATAATCAGAGTATGCTGTCATGTCAAAATGACCGTGACCACAAAGATTAAATAGAATAGTTTTAGATTCACCTTTTTCTTTACAATCTAGAGCAGCATCCATAGCTCCTTTTACTGCATGGTTAGCTTCAGGGGCAGGAATAATACCTTCTTGGTTTCCAAAAGTAACCCCTGCTTCAAAGCACTCTTTTTGACCATAAGCTTTTGCTCTCATTAATCCTAGTTCATATAAATGACTTAAGTGGTATGACATCCCATGATATCTTAATCCTCCAGAATGATTTGCTGGTGGTAAAAAATCAGAACCCAAAGTGTGCATTTTAATCAAAGGAGTCATCTTTGCCATATCTCCATGATCATAGGCATATTTTCCTTTAGTAAAAGAAGGACATGATAATGGTTCGCAACCAATAATATCAATTTTTTTACCTCCTCGGAGTTGCTGACCTAAAAATGGAAACATGAGGCCAGATAAGTTACTTCCACCTCCTGTACAACCAACAATGATATCAGGATAGTCATCTGCTTGTTCCATTTGCAAAATAGCTTCATTTCCATTGATAGTTTGATGCATTAATACATGACCTAAAACACTACCCAATGAATATTTAGCATTACCTCCACTTTTGACAACAGCTTCAATGGCATCCGAAATTGCTATTCCAAGACTACCAGGATTATTTGGATTTTCTTCTAAAAGTTTTTTTCCAAAGTCAGTCAAAGAAGAAGGGCTTGGATGACATTTTGCACCAAATGATTGCATCATTAATTTTCTATATGGTTTTTGATCAAAGCTAACTTTGACCATAAAAACTTCAATTTCTATGCCAAACATTTGACCAGCAAATGCCAAAGAACTTCCCCATTGACCTGCTCCAGTTTCAGTATATATTTTTTTTACACCCTCTTCTTTATTAAAAAAAGCTTGAGGTACAGCAGTATTAGGCTTGTGACTTCCTGTAGGACTTACACCTTCATATTTGTAATAAATTTTTGCTGGAGTATCCAAATATTTTTCTAATCTTCTTGCTCTATATAAAGGAGAAGGTCTCCATTGCTTGTAAATTTCCCTTACAGGTTCAGGTATCTCTATTTCTCTTTCTGTTGAAACTTCTTGTAATATTAAGCCCATTGGGAATAAAGGGGCAAAATCATCTGGTCCAGCAGGTTGTTTTGTACCTGGATGTAATGGTGGTGGGGGTGGACTCGGTAAATCAGCATTTATATTATACCAAGTTTTAGGTAATTTATTTTCTTCTAATATATATTTTATTGAATCTGTCATAATGATAAGGATACTGACGTAATATTAAAAATAAATCAACTAAAATGAGTGAGTTAGTAAGTACAAATTGGGTTTATAAAAACCTCAATAATAAAAAATTGGTGATTTTAGATTGTTCCTGGCATTTACCTTCAGAGAAAAGAAATGCATTAAAAGATTATCAAAATTCTCATATAAAAAAATCCCTTTTTTTTGATATTGACAAAATTGCTAATAAAAAATTGAACCCCCCCCATATGGCACCACGTCCAAGATTTTTTGAAAAGAAAATGCAACTATTTGGAGTAAATTCAAGTTCTATAGTAGTTGTTTATGATACTATAGGTATTTTTAGTTCTGCTAGAGTTTGGTGGTTATTTAAATACTTTGGTCATGATAAAGTTTTTGTAATGAATGGGGGTTTATTGAAATGGAAAAAAGAAAAAAAACCCACTACAGAAATAATTATTAAACCTAAAAAAGGTAATTTTAAAAGTAAATTAAATAATACATTAAAAGTAAATTATAAATTTGTATTAAAGAATATAAACAATAAAAAATTTATTATTCTTGATGCTAGAAATAAAAAAAGATTCCATGGAGAAATAAATGAACCTCGACCTAAATTGCGATCAGGGCATATTCCAAAAAGTAAAAATTTATTTTGGGGTAATTTAATTTCAAATCACGGAACTATATTACCAAGAAATAAAATAATTAAAAAATTAAATCTTTATAATCTTAATAAGAAAAAAGTTATTACATCTTGTGGTAGCGGTGTTACTGCTTGTATTTTATCTTTAGCACTGTTACATTGTAAAAATATTCATTCTCAAGTTTATGATGGATCTTGGGCTGAATGGGGACTAAATTCTAAACTACCAATAGAAAAATGAAATTTTTTAATTTTGGAAATGTAACAATAATTATAGCTATATTATTAATACTATATGCTTTTATTAGTTATTTTGTACATTAGTAGTTTTTTGACCTAAAAAAGTTCCAATCAATACAAATATTAAACCTATAATTACATTAATAGAAATTGTTTCTCTTAAAAAAACAAAACCCCAAAAAATTGCAAAACCAGGTATTAAATAAGCAACATAAGATAAAAAAATTGGCCCTGCTTTTGCTATAATATGAAAACGTAATAGAAAAGCTATAGCGGTTGGGAATACGCCTAAATATACTAATGCAATTAATGATTTATTTGAAGGTAAAGAAAATTTATATAATTCAACATAAACCATAAAAGGAATTGAAATAATAGCAGCGCTAATTGTGACAAAAGTCGTAATAGTAATGATATTAATATCTTTAATCCTATAAGCTAAAACAGAAGATATTACGTAACCTAAAGCTGCTAAAATAACTGCTAATTTTGGAAGAAGTAATAAATAATCGTTTACAAATAAACCTAGAAGCGAATCTAAGCCAAAAATAAAAATAACACCTACAAATCCAATTAATATAGCAATTAATTTGTTAAAAGAAAATTTGTGATCTTTGGTTGAAAAATGTGAAATAACCAATGCAAAAATTGGAGCAATTGATAACAACAAACCCGCGGTATTCGACTGAATATAAATCTCAGACCAACTAATTAAAAAAAAGGGAATAAAATTACCTATAAATCCAATTAAAAAAAAATAAAATAGAATTTTAATATTAGGATTAAATTTCAATTTTTTGTATTTATAAAAAATATATAAAAAAAAGGCTCCAATTATTAATCTTATTGAAGCAACTGTAACTGGATTTGTATTTTCAACACTAATTTTGATGGCTAAAAATGCAGAACCCCAAATAGCACTTAAAACAATTAATAAGAAAAAATTGTTAGATAAAATATTATTTTTCAAAAAAAATTATCTTTTATTCTTTGGTGTAGGTAGAGGAATTTTCTCATATGGCTTCATAAATTCATCTCTTTCACCTTCCCATAAATAATTAGCATAATCAAAATCAGTTATCATTCTATCAGAGCGTTCAAAAGTTAATCCATATTTACGACAGTAACTTGCTATTTCTTCAGCATTCCCTACTGGTAATTCATAAACAGTCCATTTCCTTGAACTTCTATCAAACTTGAAGCCATTTTTTTTGAACCATTCCCGATGATAATATGAATCTCTGCCAAAAGCAGAAAAAGTAATTTTCTTTGTCATATAGATCCTTGAAAAAAGGTCTTATATAATAAATTCATTTATTAACAATTTAAATTTTTCATTTTGATATTATTAGATATTAATATCTTTAATTACTGGAATAATATCTCTTTAACATATAAACTAAATTAACCTATGCCTATCTATAAAAGCAGTGAAATAACGGTACATGAGCTCAACAAATTGAGAGAGTACAATAAAAAAATTCAAATTCTTGATGTTAGAGAAGATACAGAGAGGGATCATGCTTCTATAAAAGGTTCAATACATATTAAATTAGGAGAAATTGCTAATAGACATATAGAGCTAGATAAAGAAAAAAATATTTTTGTGATGTGTCACACTGGAACTAGAAGTCAAGCAGTCGTAAAATGGCTTAAATCCCAAGGATATAATCATAGTGTAAATGTACTAGGTGGTATTGATGCTTGGGCAGCTTTAATAGATCGAACTATAAGAAGATATTAAACTAAACTTTCAATATAAAGCCCAATAAAAACAAGAATAATTGAACAAATAAATAGAACTATTCGTATAATAATTTCAATAAATAAATTTATTTTGAGGTATTTTTTTATAGAAATTTTATACAAAGGATTACTGACACTGATAGAAAGTAAGATTATGCCAATTATTATTGTAGACCAATAAAACATTTTATTTTTTTTTATTCTTGTTAAAATAAAATCATGAAATTTGAAACAACTAAATTTAAACATAACGTAATACCAATCAAAGATATAAGAAAGAGATCAAAAGATTTTTACAATTTAATAAAAAAAAGACGAAGTATAAGAGAATTTAATTCTCAAGACCTTGACGACAATATAATTAAAAATGCAATTTTAGCTGCAGGAACAGCGCCAAATGGAGCTAATTTGCAACCCTGGCATTTTGTTATAATTAAAAATAAAAAGATTAAAAAAAAAATAAGAAAAGCTGCTGAAAAAGAAGAGTTTAAGTTTTATAATAAAACAGCTCCAAAAGAATGGTTAAATGCTCTTAAACCATTGGGGACAAATGAAAACAAAATATTTTTAGAGGAAGCTCCTATATTAATAGCTGTATTTGAGAAAAAATTTACAATAAAAAGAAAAATTAAAATAAAAAATTACTATGTAAAAGAATCAGTTGGTATTGCTACTGGCATTTTAATTTCATGTTTGCATTATGCAGGATTATGTATGTTAACACACACACCTAGCCCTATGTCTTTTTTGAATAAAATATTAAACAGACCTACAAACGAGAAACCTTTTCTACTACTAGTAGTAGGTTTTCCTAAATTAAATTGCAATATACCAAAATTTGCAACACAAAAAAAATCAATTAATCAGATATCTAGCTGGATTTAAATTTATTTTTTAAATCTTTAATATCTAAATCTTCATACTTTTCAAAAGGCATATGTATCCATGGAGAGTCTTTAAGATAATCTATGTAGTAATCTGGCTTAAAAGAGGAAGCTGCTTTATAAAACAATACTGCTGTTCTAACTTGTTCATCTAAATAAAAACCATAAAAATGTTGCAACCAATCAATACTTTTTTTAAGAGTAATTCCGGAGTCGGCCAAATCATCAACAAGTAAAACTTTTGAACCTATATTAGGAGAAGTTTTAGCTAAATCTCTTGAAAAAGTTATCGCTCCTCTTTGATTTTTTATTCCATCACCTCTATATGATTCAACAGAAAGTATAGCTAAAGGTAAATTAAATATTCTAGCAAAAACATCTCCTACTCTCATGCCTCCTTTAGCAATACAAACAACTTGATTAAATTCCCAACCATCATCATAAACTTTAACTGCAAGTTCTTCAGTTTTTTTATGATACTCTTCCCACGAAATATGTAAATCTGCCATATAACTTCACCTAACTAGTTAATATAAATTTGAAATAACCCCCTATATATTTAGGGGGTTAAAATTAAATAAAATTATTGTGGTAGTTCGTCGTCTATACCTTGAACATAAAAACCCATACCAGCTAGCATGCCGTCATCGGCATTTTGTCCTTCAGGGACAACTAGCTCACCTGCCTGATTATAAATAGGTCCTTCAAATGAATGAAGTGTTCCGTCCTTAATTGCTATCTCCATATTAATAGCTTCTTGAATTAATTCAGGAGACATAAGCTTTGAATTATAAGGAGACATAACAACCATGCCTTCAGCCATACCATGCCATGTGTCTGTTGAAGACCAAGTACCATCAACTACTGCCTGTGCTCTTGCAGCATAATAAGGTCCCCATATATCCTCAATTGCAGTTAAATGAGCATTAGGACAAAATGCCTCTTGGTTTGAAGCTTGTCCAAAAGCTAATACACCTGCTTTTTCTGCAGCTTGACAAGGAGCAAATGTGTCTGTGTGTTGAACGATTATGTCTGCACCTTGATTAATCAAAGTATTAGCAGCATCAGCTTCCTTACCAGGATCATACCAAGTAAAAGCCCAAATAACTTTTATTTTAATATCTGGATTAACTTTAGCTGCTGCTAAATAAAACGCATTTATACCTCTAACTACTTCTGGGATTGGAAATGAAGCGATGTATCCAACTGTACCAGTTTTTGACATATGACCTGCAATATGACCAATTATGGTACGACCTTCATAAAATCTAGCTGAATAAGTAGATACATTGTCAGCTCTTTTATAACCAGTAGCGTGCTCAAACATAACATTTGGAAATTCATTAGCAACTTCAAGGGTTTGATCCATGTAATTAAAAGAAGTTGTGAATATTAAATCATGACCAGAAGATGCTAGTTTTCTAATAGCTCTCACAGCATCAGCATTCTCAGGTACACCTTCAATATAGGTAGATGTTACTGCATCACCTAATTGGCTTTCCATGTGTTTTCTTCCTACATCATGCATATAAGTCCATCCATGATCACCCGGAGGGCCAATATATATAAATCCTACTTTTTTTGGCCCTGCATACGCAGTACTGAAAGTTAAACCAATAAAAGAAATGATTATAGTAAAATATTTAAATAATTTAATCACTTTAACCTCACCTGTTAAAAATAAATAGTATTCAACATTGTTTTTATCTTAGACACAACGATTCTAAATATAAATTTATATTATTAAGTGGATATTCTAACTTCCTTTGTAAAAAGGCATAGTCAAACAAGCAGGAGCACTTAGTTTAATCCTCAATTTATTGCTAGAAATTATCACTAAAACAATCATTGTTGCCAAATATGGGGACATATTAAAAAAAGGCGCTGAGCTAAAAAAATTATCAAATGGAACCCAGTCAGGAAATCTAAAACCTTTACCCTGAAGATGCATTTGAAAAATTGAAGTGCCACCAAAAATATATGCTCCAATTAAAATTCTACTTGGTTTCCATGTAGAAAAAACAACTAAAGCAAGAGCAATCCAGCCTCTTCCAGCTATCATTCCTTCTTGCCACATCGGGGCATAACAAATTGATATATATGATCCAGCAAAGGCACACATAGATCCTCCAAATAGGATTGCTAAAAGCCTAATTTTTAAAACACTATATCCCAAAGCATGAGCAGAATTATGTGATTCACCCACTGCTCTGACTATTAAACCTGATTTAGTTTTATAAAAAAAATACCCCACTAAAAAAACAATTATAAAAGATAGAATAACAAAATACCAAGGTGTTAATCCATCAATAGGAGTCCCGATGTATTTCTTTCCAATCATTGAACTTAATCCAATTCCAAAAATTGTTAAAGATAAACCTGTAGCTACTTGATTTGACATTAAAATTAATACTAAAAATGCAAATAGGCCTGACATAAATATACCTGCCAAAATTGAAAATAAAAAAGCAAGAACATAACTACCTGTAATAACTAGTGTAACAAAAGCAGTAACTGCTCCTACTAACATCATTCCTTCAACGCCTAAATTAAGTACTCCTGATTTTTCCGTAACTAATTCACCAATACCTGCAAAAACTACAGGGGTTGTAGCAATTAAAACTATTTGAATAAATCCTATTAATTCTAAATAATTCATTTTGATTTTTTAAACTCAAATTTATATTTAACTAAAAAATCTGCACCTAATAAATAAAAAAGAACTAAACCTTGAAACAAGAAGCCTACTGCAGCAGGTATTTGCATAAACAATTGAGCATCTTCAGCACCTAAATAAGTTAAAGCAATTACTAGTGAAGCAAAAATTATTCCCAATGGGTGCAATCTTCCTAAAAATGCAACAATGATAGCAGTAAAACCGTAATTAGGGGAAATATCCCTATATATCAATCCAATTGGACCAGAAACTTCTGCTAAGCCTGCAATTCCTGCAAAAGCTCCACAAATACCAAAAGCTAAATAAATAAGAATCTTTTGATTAAATCCTGCATAACGTGCTGCTATTGGGCTAAAACCAGATACTTTAAGTTGAAAACCAAATATTGTTTTTGCAAAAACAAACCAAGAAATAATAATCAAAATTAAAGTTATAATTAAACCTATATGAATTCTTAAACCGTCAAATAGTAAAGGCATTCTACCTGAATCACTAAAAGGCCTAGTTTTTGGAAAACTATATCCATCTGGATCTCTCCAAGGTCCTACAACTAAAAAATCTAAGATTAATAAAGCAACATAAACTAACATTAAGCTAGTAAGTATTTCATTAGTATTAAATTTATTTTTTAATAGTGCTGGTATCATAGCCCAAAGAGAGCCTCCTATAGCTCCTCCAATAATCATTAATGGAAGTAACCAAAAACTATTTGTATCATGAAAGAAAATTCCTATACCTCCTCCAAATATGGCTCCCATAGTAAGTTGTCCCTCGGCACCAATATTGTAAATATTATTTTTAAAACAAAAAGCTAATCCAGTTGCTATTAAAGCTAATGGTGTCGCCTTAACTAATAATTCCGAAATACCGTAAGTTGTTGAAATAGGTGATATAAAAAAAGTATGTAATGCAAAAAGCGCATTAAAACCCATGAGTGAGAAAATAATAGAACCGGTTATTAACGTAAGTATAATTGCGATAATTGGCACAAATATATTCATTATATTTGATGATTGTGCTCTTGAAACTATGGTGGGAAATAAATTAGTCATTTTTTTCCTCCCATTAATAATCCCAATTTAGTGATATCAATTTCTTTAGTAATAAAAGAGTCAGATAAACTACCATTATAAATGACTGCCAATCGGTGTGTAATTTCAATCAATTCATCTATATCTTGAGATAAGACTATTATTGATGTTCCATTTTTAGCAAGATTAATCAGAGATTGGCGTATTGAATATTCTGCTCCAGCATCAATTCCCCAAGTAGGATGAGAAATTATTAATAATTTAGGATTAGATGAAATTTCTCTTCCAATCACAAATTTTTGTAAGTTGCCTCCAGATAAACTAGAAGCTTTAGCATCAGATCCAGGGGTAACAACATTAAAATTATTGATTACTTCATTAGCATAATCTTCAATAAAATTTTTATTTAGTATTCCATGATTAGTAAAATTATTATTTGGAAATTGACTTAACAATATATTTTCTGAAAGTGTTAGTTCTGGGACTGCACTATGTCCTAATCTGTTTTCAGGAACAAAAGCTATAGATAAATCTCTTCTCTGTTGAGGATTAAAAGATTCAATATTATTTTTTTTAAAAATTATTTCCCCAGAGTCAATAGAACAATTTTCACCTATCAAGATATCCATTAGTTCTGATTGTCCATTACCTGCTACCCCAGCAATACCAAAAATTTCACCTTCTTTAACTTCAAATGATATATTTTTTAAATCAGTAAAAAAAGGATCATTAAATGTACAAGATATTTTTTTTGCTTTAAAATTTATAAAATCTTTAATATGGGAGTAATCTGTTTTTAATTCTTCAAGCTTTTGTCCTAACATTTTTGTTGCAAGACCTTTGGCAGTTTGATTTTCCGTAGAACATGAATCAATAACTTCACCATTTCTCATTATTGTTACTTCATTGCATAAACTTATAACTTCCTCTAATTTATGAGTTATATAAAGAATTGTTCTCCCTTCTTTTACAAGAGCTTTAAGAGTTATAAAAAGACTCTCAACTTCTTGAGGTGTTAAAACAGAAGTGGGCTCATCCATAATTAATAGTTGTGGATCTTGTAAAAGAATTCTTACAATTTCTACTCTTTGTTTTTCTCCAGCTGAAAGTGAAGTAATAGGTGCCTCAAGATCTAAAGGTAAATTATATTTTGAAGAAATATCTTCAAGTTGTTGTTGCAATTTTGAATAAGAAATATTTTCTTCTATGCCTAATATCAAATTATCTCTGACTGTTAGAGATTCAAAAAGAGAAAAATGCTGAAAAACCATTCCTATACCGTTTTTACGAGCTTCTGATGGAGAATTAATTTTTAAAATATCATTATTAAAATTTATATATCCTTCTTCAGGTTTGAGTAAGCCATAAAGAACTTTAACTAATGTAGACTTACCTGCTCCATTTTCTCCTAATAAAGCATGAACTGTGGATTTATTAATATTAAAAGAAACATTCTTATTAGCAATAACTCTTGGAAATTTTTTAGTTATATTATTAAATTCAACAAATGATTCATTCATAATCTAAAAATATTTTACCGTTATTTTGAAAATTATAAATTTCAAGATTATTGGCTGAATCTTTTTTATCTATCGTTAAAAAATTAGAATTTTCAGTAGCTATTAGAGGAAAATGCCAAACTTGTGGTTTAAAATTTATTCCTTCTTCAGGAGATACAAGAAATGTTTCAATTAAATTAATATCTGGTTCACTAGAAATAGGAGCAACAACAACAATAAAATTAGTTTTCTGAAGTGGAATAAAAGCTTGTGAGCTTAAAGGGTGATTTTCAAGCATATTAATTTCTAGAGGAAAATTTCTTTTAATTGACTTGAAGATATTGACTCGGCATTGTTTATCATCTCCGTAAATTTCAATATTTACTAGATCATAAAAACTCTTGGTTGTTTCTACATTAATACTTTGAGACTCAATATCTTTAGTAGAAACTAATTGTCCATATTTAGAAAAATTATCTTTTGAAATTTTTTTAATTTGCAAATTCATAATATTATTTAATTTTTCCGTAAATTCGAAAACGAGATATCCCACCATCAGGATAAATGTTTAATTTAATATAATTATATTCTTTGTAAAATTTCTTTGGTACTTTTATTTTGAGTGAACTATCTGGTTTAAGTTTTGTATTTGCAATAATAGTTTGCCATTTTTTACTATTTTTTATTATTGAATTTATAGATATATTGTTTTTATAATTAATAGCTTGAACAGAAAAAAAATCTGGGTAATTACCTTTAAAATAATGGGTATTAATTTCAAATGATATTGGATATCCGCTAAGTCCTAATTTGAGAAGAATCCAGTCATAACCCCTCCCTCTTCTTCTGCGTGTTTCCCAACCATTGCCCATATTTTTAGATTTACCAGGTAATAATATATTATTAGCATTACCAAAGTGTTCATCACTACATGCAACTACTTGTGATCCATTAATAACACTAGCCAAATCAATAATTTTTTTATTAGAGATATTTTGTAATAAAAAATCAATATTACCAAGAAGTCTTAATCTTGCCACTCCTCCATCTGGATAAATATTTAATCGAACAAAATTGAATGTTTTTGAAGATTTAGATTTTAAAATATTGTTATGATTGGGTTTTATTTTACTTTTATTAGTAATTTTGATCCATTTGATATTTTTAAGTTTATTATTTTTTGAAAAACATCCTTCTAATTGAGCATATTCTGGTTGGTTGCCATTAAAATAAGTTGTGTCTATATCAACAAGTTGTATTTTACCTGGTTTACCTAATTTAATTATAAGATAATCGTTACCGTCTGATCTCCTTCTCCTTGTTTCCCAGCCATCCATCCATTTTCCATGATTATCAAATGCATTTTCTTTAAAAATAGCAGGCAAAGGATTAATAATTCGTGTAGCAGGAGCAAAAAATTCATCCGAACAATTAATAATTTTTGTACCAAGCATTGGATTAGCCAAATCTATTGCATTTTTAATAATATATTTTTTACTCATTAATGATTTCATCTAATCTAAATTTAGCTATTTTTTTAACTTGATTTATTGATTCTGCTATTTCCAAATCAATATCTTCGTTTGTTAAACGTCTTTTAAACTCATCAATAATAATAGATTTATTTGCTCCCTTGACAGCAAATATGAAAGGTATGGAAAATTTTAATTTATATTCATCATTCATTCTATTAAATAATAAGAATTCATCTTCTGTACAATTGTCTAATCCGACATTTCTTTGTTCTTTTTTTGACATTTCAGTTAATTCATTAGTAATTTTCAGTTTGATACCTAAATCAGGATGATTTATTAAAATATTTTTTTTTGAATCTATATCTAAATCATCAAATTCATTTATAAAAACTTCAATCATGTCATTTTTATTATTAAATGGTCTCTTTTTGTCAGAAGAAATAGCAATTGAAGAAGTTTTTTCAAAAATATTATTGAAATTTTCAATAAATTCTTCAGATGATAAATTATTTACATCTTGAATTTTCATTTTATTGATAATTCTTATACCAATGATCAGCTATTTCATCTCGTCTGCAAATCCAAACATCATCAAAATTTTGGACGTAATCTAAAAACCTTATTAAGGATTGTATCCTTCCAGGTCTCCCTATTAATCTGCAATGCAAACCTACAGACATCATTTTGGGATTGTTTTCACCTTCTTTATACAAACAATCAAAAGAATCTTTTAAGTATTGAAAAAATTGTTCACCACTATTAAAACCTTGGCTTGTAGCAAATCTCATATCATTATTATCTAATGTATATGGGATAATTAAATGTTTTTTGTTTCCAATTTTTTCCCAATTAGGCAAGTCATCACTATATGAATCACTGTCATAAATAACATCAGTATTTTCTATAATAAGTCTTCTAGTATTGGGACTAGTTCTCCCCGTATACCAACCTTTAGGGTAAGTCCCAAAAATTTCATTAATTATATTGTAAGATTTTATAATATGATCTTTTTCAGTTGTTTCATCTACAAATTGATAATCAATCCACCGGTACCCATGACTAACTACTTCAAAATTTGATTCTTTTATTGCTGAACAAATTTCATTATTTTGTTGAAGAGCTAAACCAACTCCAAAAATTGTTAAGGGAAGTTTTCTTTCAACAAACTTATTGTAAATACGCCAAAAACCTCTGCGTGATCCATATTCATAAATAGATTCAATATTCATGTGTCTATCCTCGATTGGCTTGGCTCCAATTATTTCTGAAAGGAAAGTTTCTGAGTGTTTATCTCCATTAAGAACACAATTTTCTCCACCTTCTTCATAATTTAAAACAAATTGAAGAGCTAATTTTGCTTTATTAGGCCAAGTCACTTTATAGTCGTTTTTGCCATATCCAATAAAGTTTCTAGGATTACTCATTTAATATATTGCCTCATTTAATATTTAAATAAATACTGTATAATTATATTAATAATTATGTCGAACGGTTATTTAACAACACATGTTTTAGATATTTTCAATGGAACCCCTGGAAAAGGAATAAAAGGGAAAATTTTTCGTATTGAAAATGAAAAAAAACACAAAATAAAGGAATTCAAACTAAATAATGATGGTAGATCTGACTCACCTATTCTAGAAAAAGAAGTTTTTACAGTAGGAAAATATGAGTTAATTTTTTATTGTGGAGAATATTTTAAAAATTTCACAACTATAAAAGAACCATTTTTTATTGATGATGTAGTAATTCGCTTTGGAATAAATGACTCTGATCAACACTATCATGTGCCATTACTTGTTTCTCCTTGGAGTTATTCTACTTATCGAGGAAGTTAATGATAAAGAATGAAATAGAATTCATTCTAAATGATAATTTAATTAAGATTAAAGATATTGATACTAATGTTACTGTACTAAACTATTTAAGATCTAATAAAAAATTAACTGGGACAAAAGAAGGATGCGCTTCTGGAGATTGTGGGGCCTGTACTGCTGTAACAGCAGAATTAAATAATAATAAACTTACATATAAATCAATCAATACATGCATAACGTTTCTTTATAATCTCCATGGCAAACAATTAATAACAGTAGAGAATATAGGGAAAGACAAACTTCATCCTGTTCAACAATCAATGATAGATAATGATGGATCACAATGTGGTTTTTGTACTCCAGGTTTTGTAATGGCTATGTTTGGAATGTATAAAAATAAAATCAAACCTACAAATAATAATATAGATGAATATTTAGCAGGAAATTTATGTAGATGTACTGGATACAAATCTATTAAAAATGCAGCAAGAAAAATGTATTCCTATGGTAGGAATGATAAATTTACAAAAAATAAAAAAATTACAATTAAATTATTAAAATCAATCAATAAAAATGATGTCATAATAGATAATAATAAAAAGAAATTTTATATTCCTAGTAATTTAAATAATTTGATCAAAGAGACTCAAAAATTATCAAAATTTAAATTTTTATCTGGAGGAACAGATCTCACTTTAGAAGTAACAAAACAAAACAAGGAAATAAATTCATTAATATATTTGGGTAACAACAAGGACTTAAATTATATTAATATAAAAAATAATTACCTACATGTTGGAGCAGCTACCCCAATCAATGATTTGATTCCTAAACTAAAGAATATTTATCCTTCTTTTGCAGATATGTTTTATCGATATGGATCAATTCAAATAAGAAATGTAGCAACTATTGGCGGAAATTTAGCAAGCGCATCACCAATAGGAGACTGTTCACCAGCGCTTTTAGCTTTAAATAGTTCGCTATTAATACAAGGCAAAATACAAAGAGAAGTTCATATTAACAAATTTTTTAAATCTTACAGGAAAACAACATTAAAAAATAAAGAATTCATTAAAGAAATTAAAATTCCAATATTTAAAAATTGTATTTTTAAATGCTATAAAATTAGTAAACGATTTGACGATGATATTTCTAGTGTGTTTGTAGCTTTTTTATTAAATCTCAAGAAAAATTTAATCATTGATATGAACATTGCTTTTGGAGGAATGGCAGCTACTCCTAAACTAGCTTCTAAAACTCAAAAATTCTTAATTGGTAAAAAATTTAATTATAATAATATTCATATATCTAAAAAAATTATTGAAAATGATTTTAATCCATTAAGTGATATGAGGGCATCGAGTCAGTACCGAAATATAGTAAGCCAAAATTTACTAGAGAGATTTTATTTAGAAGTAAAAAATAACAGATCAGAAACAATTAATTAAATGAATAATAAAATTAAATTATTTTCAATTAAAAAAGAGCATGAAAGTGCTTCAAAACATGTTTCAGGAAAAGCAAAATATGCTGATGATATACATGAACCAAAAAATCTACTTCATGCGGCTATAGGTTATAGCCAAATAGCAAAAGGAAAAATCAAAAGTATAAATTTAAAAGAAGTAGCTAAATCTGAAGGTGTAATTGATGTAATAACTTATAAAGACATTCCTGGTATCAATGATGTTGGTCCAGTATTTAAAGGAGATCCAATATTTGCTAAAAAAAATATTGAGTACTTTGGTCAACCTATTTTTTCTGTAGCTGCTACGACTTGTGAATTAGCCAGAAAAGCATTAAGAAAAGCTAAAATTAATTACTTAAAAGAAAAACCTATACTAGAAATTAAAGATGCTATTAAAAAGAAATCATTTGTTTTAAAAACTAAAGTTATACAAAAAGGTAATGTTAATAAAAGTATAAAAGATTCTAATAATACTATTGAAGGTGAATTATTTTCTGGTGGACAAGATCATTTTTATCTTGAAGGTCAAATTGCTTTAACTATACCTAAAGAAGATAATAATTATTTGATTTATTCTTCAACACAACATCCTTCTGAAACTCAACAAATTGTAGCAAAGGTCTTAAAACAAAAATTTAATTCTATAAATGTAAGAATCAGAAGAATTGGAGGAGGATTTGGTGGAAAAGAAACACAGTCTTTTATTTTTGCAGCAATTTCAGCCTTGCTTGCAAGAAAAACTGGGAATCCAATCAAATTAAGAATTGATAGAGATGATGATATGATCATTACGGGAAAACGTCATGATTTTTATTACAAATACAAAGTAGGTTTTAGTAATAAGGGAAAAATTAATGGATTAGATCTACTGCTTGCTTCTAGATGTGGAATTTCACCAGACTTGTCTGGCGCTATTAATGATAGAGCTATTTACCATATTGATAACTCTTATTTTATACCTAATATCAAACTTGTATCTTATAGATGTAAAACAAATACTGTTTCTAATACTGCTTTTAGAGGATTTGGAGGCCCGCAAGGGATGTTTTGTATTGAAAACATTATAGAAAATATATCAAAATATCTTAATATTGAAGCCTCTATAATAAGAAAAAATAATTTTTACCAAAAAAATAAAAATAATATTACGCACTATAATATGAAAGTTGAAGATAATTGTATAAATGAAATTTTTAAAGACCTTCTCAAAAAATCAAATTATAAAAAAAGAAAAAAGAAAATCATAGAGTTTAATAAAAAAAATACAATTTTAAAAAAAGGAATTTCTATAACTCCTGTAAAATTTGGAATTTCTTTTACAACAACACACTTAAATCAAGGAGGTGCCTTGGTTCACATCTATACAGACGGTTCAGTCCATTTAAATCATGGTGGAATCGAAATGGGACAAGGTTTAATGACAAAAATAGCACAAATTGCCGCTAATGAACTTGGTCTTTCTACTAATGAAATTAAAATTACATCAACTGATACAGAAAAAGTACCGAATACATCTGCCTCAGCAGCTTCAGCTTCAACAGATATTAATGGTGGTGCCGTTGTGAATGCTATTAATAAAATAAAAAATAATTTAGCATTATTTATAACTAAAAATTATAAATACAAAGGAAAAGCAATTAAATACAAAAATAATAAAGTTCTTTTTGGTAATAAAAGCATAGATTTTAAAAAATTAATCTCTTTAGCTTATTTAAATAGAATCTCACTTTCATCTTCTGGATTTTATAAAACTCCAAAAATTTTTATGAATAAAGAAACTCTGAAAGGAAGACCTTTTTTGTACTTCTCCTATGGTGCTGCAGTAAGTGAAGTAATCATAGATACTTTAACTGGAGAAAATAAACTTATACAAGTTGATATTTTACATGATGTAGGAAAATCAATAAATCCATCTATAGATTTAGGACAAATTGAAGGAGGTTTTGTACAAGGTTTAGGTTGGTTGACAACTGAACAAGTTTCATGGAATGTTAATGGCAATTTAACTACACACAGTCCTTCAACTTATAAAATACCTGTTTCAAAAGACATACCAGAAAAATTTAATGTAAATATTTACGAAAAAGGATTCAACATAGAAAAAACTGTTAATAGATCAAAAGCAGTTGGTGAACCTCCTTTGATGCTTGCTTTATCTACTTTTATGGCTTTAAAAAATGCAGTTAATAATAATAATCTGAAAGCTCCAGCTACTCCTGAAAATATTTTAATGGCTTTACAAGAATAATATATGATTTTAAAAAAAATTATTGATGCTAAAAAATATAAAAAAGAAATTATAAAAGCAAAATTAATTACAACCGAAGGTTCAGTACCAAGAGATACAGGCACCTTTATGCTTATAACTACTAAATATCTTTTTGGCTCTATTGGAGGTGGACAACTTGAATACTCTATTATTCAAAAAGCAAAAAAATTATTAAATGAAAAAGAAATAATAAATAATCAAGTAATTAACATTCCTTTAGGTCCTTCAATTGGACAATGTTGTGGTGGTTATGCTCAAGTTAAAATTACTAAATATGATAATGGTATGCAAAGTCTTAAAAATGAAAAATTTATGATAAATAAATTAGATAATTTATATATTTTTGGTGCCGGACATGTAGGTCAAGAATTATCATCTAAATCATTAGATTTAGACTTTAATGTACATTTAATTGATTCAAGAAACGATTACTTAAAAATGCAAAATGAAAAAGAAATAATACCTATATTTACAAAATTTCCTTGGATGCTAATAAAAAATTTACCAAAAAAATCTTATTATATAGTATTAACACATAGTCATGATTATGATTTTAAAATAATTAATGAAATTTTAAATTTAAATACTTTTCAATTTGTAGGTTTAATTGGGTCAAAAACTAAAAGGAAAAGATTTAATAATCGTTTTGTTAAACTTGGCTATAATCAATATCTAATAAATAAAATCGAATGTCCAATAGGGCTAAAAAATATTACAAGTAAAAAACCAGGGGAGATTGCTATTTCAATTATTGCTAGATTATTGGAATATAGATCTAACTTATCATCTATCCAAATTGATGATAAAAAACATCTCAAAATAATAAATGAGCAATAATATAAATAATTTTATGTCAAGAGCTATAGAATTGTCTATAGAAAGTGTAAGATCTAATGGAGGTCCTTTTGGTTGTATAATAGTAAAAAATAATAAAATAATCGCAGAAGGTTATAATAAAGTTACAGAAACTAATGATCCAACTGCACATGCTGAAATTGTAACAATAAGAAAAGCATGTAATGAATTAAAAAATTTTCATCTTAAAGGTACAGAAATATATACAAGCTGTGAACCCTGCCCTATGTGTCTAAGTGCTATTTATTGGTCACATATTGACAAAATATATTATGGAAATAATCGTAAAGATGCAGCTAAAATTGGTTTTGATGATAATTTTATTTATGATGAATTATCTATCGATCTAACTAAAAGAAAAATTGTGCTACAACAAATAAAACAACAAGAGGCAATAAAAGCTTTTCATGAATGGGAATCAAAAATAGATAAAATCAAATATTAAATGGAATTTTTTATTTCTTTATATCCATTTCTATTAGATTGGCTTGATTTGATAGTTAGATGGATTCACATTGTTGTGGGCATAGCTTGGATAGGAACATCTTTTTATTTTAACTGGTTAGATAGTAGACTTGATAGACAAATCGATAATGAAAACTTTGAAGGTGAACTTTGGTCGGTTCATTCCGGTGGTTTTTATCATATTAATAAATTAAAAGGACCTCCAAAAGAATTTCCAAAAGAATTGCACTGGTTTAAGTGGGAGGCCTATACAACTTGGATTAGTGGCTTTGTACTTTTAATTATTATTTATTATCTTAATGCCGAAGGAATGATGATTGATAAAAATATTAATGATTTAAGTCCATTTACTGCAATTGTAATTTCTTTAATATTTTTATTGGGTTCCTGGTTTATTTATGATGTTTTATGCAAATCAATATTAATTAATAATACAATTTTTTTTACAATAACTTGTTTATTTTTAGCAATATTAATTAGTTATTTTCTTACTAGAGTTTTTGGCTCTAGAGCCGCTTATATACATGTTGGTGCGTGTCTAGGAACAATTATGGCTGCAAATGTTTTTCGTGTAATTATTCCTTCCCAAAAAAATATGGTTGATGCTGCACTAGCAAACAAAAAGCCAAATTTACAAAAAGGTATAGATGCAAAAATTCGATCCATACATAATAATTATATAACACTACCAGTATTATTTATTATGATTAGTTCTCATTTTCCCTTTACTTATGGACATAAATACAATTGGTTAATATTAGCTTTTATTTCTATAATAGGTGCTACAGTTAGACACTATTTTAATCTTAGAAACAAAAAAGAATATAAAATATGGATTTTACCATTAGCCACATTTGGTATGATATGTTTAATGCTTTATGTTTCTATTCCTAAGATAATACAAAATGAAAAGATAATTATTTCAAATAATGAAATTTCTTTTTATGAAATTAATAATATAATAAAATATAGGTGTGGTGTTTGTCATACAACTAAACCTACATTTGAAGATTTTGAAAATCCTCCTCTTGAAATAATTTTTGATACCCCTGAAGATATTTTGAAAAATATTGATAAAATAAAAGCACAAGTTATTGATACAGATGTTATGCCTCCTGGAAATCTCACAGGAATAACCGAAACTGAAAGAGAGAAAATTAACTTGTGGATTAAACTAGGTGCTAAAATCAATAACTAATAGATAAAGGATCTAATGATCTCCATAAATACCATGTAGCTATAGTGTTATAAGGAGTCCATTTATTATATAATTTATTTAATTGGTTTTCCGAAATAGGTATTTTTTTATTATAAGAAATAGAAATAGCTTTTAAAAAACCCAAATCTCCTTTTGGGAATATGTTAGATTGACCTAGTCCAAAAATACAAAACATATGTATTGTCCAGGGACCTATACCTTTTATTGTAATTAATTTTTTTTCAATTTCTATTTCACTAAGATTGTTAATATTTTTTATAAATTGTCTATTTTCAAGAAAAAAATTTGCAATATTTTTTATATAAGAAATTTTTTGTTTCGATAAACCAACTTTACTAAAAGATTTAGTAGTTATTTTCATCACATTTGTTGGATTAATATTTTTATTTAATAAAAAAAATCTTTTTTTAATTGCTGTAGCTGCACTAACTGATATTTGTTGACCAATTATTGAATTTAATAAACAATGAAAATAATTACTATTAATTGTTAAATATTCATTTGGATACGAAGCAATTATTGACTTCAAAACTCCATCTTTTTTTGATAAATATAAAATGCCTTTATTCCAGAATCTAGGTTTCATAAATGAATTATTATAATAAATTAAAACAACTTATATCTTATTTAAATTTCATATTTTATATTTATTTATGGATAGTAATCATTTATGCTTTTTTTAGATATACTGGATTGATTAAAGCTTCTCCGTTAGGAAAAATTATTTTAGTACCAATTAAGTTTTTAATATCATTTTTCTAAATAAGAATCATAATGATCTTTTATTATATTCTTGCTTTACTAGCAGCTCTTTCTTGGTCAATAGCTTCATTAATTTCCGCTGATCTTACTCGTACATTAGGTGGTATAGGTTTTAATAGGATAAGATTAATCTTTGTATCTGTGATGTTAATCTTCTATGCTTCTGTTGCAAATACGTGGTCATCCATTAATATAAACTTTTTAATAACTATAATAATTTCAGGAGTAATTGGAGTTTTCTTAGGGGATACTCTATTGTTTTTAGCTTTACAAAAAATCGGACCTAGAAGAAATAACATATTGTTTTCTTTGGCCGCTCCTTTTACAATTTTTCTGAACATATTTGTTTTAAATGAAAAAATGTTCTTAGTACAATTACTTGGATGCTTCCTTGTATTTGCTGGTGTGATTGTAGCAATCGTTTATGGTGATAGTAGTGATAACAAGCACCGTTGGGAAATTATAGAAGGATCAATCAGATTTGGGATAATTTTTGGTATTTTAGCTGCTCTATGTCAAGCTATCGGACTTATTTTAATGAAACCAATTTTAAATGCAGGAGCTGATCCCATAGCTTCTGCCGCAATTAGAACTTCAATATCAGCTTTTTTACTATCTTTTACATACTTTTCTAATAATGAAATTATTATTGATAAAGCAAAATTTACGATAAATATTATTTTAAAAACTATTTTAAGTGGTTTTTTAGGAATGGCACTTGGGATGAGCTTATTACTTATTGCTCTTCAACAAGCAGATGCTGGTATTGTTGCTACTTTATCTTCTACTAGTCCTATTATGATTCTATTTTTAATATGGATTATTACAAAAAAAATACCAACACTTGGTGCTTGGATAGGTACTGTTACTGCGATTATAGGTACAACTTTAATATTTGTGAATTAATAAATGGATAAAGTTAAGGCAAAAAAACTGTGGGATGAAATACTTAAAGCAGGAGATTATTTAAAAAATAAACTTCCTGATCATCCAAGTCATCCTAAAGGTAGAAATTCTTATGCTCATGTAGCTTTAGAAATAAAAAATAAATATAATATGTCATATAAAGATTTGCCTGATGATCAGTATGAAAAAGTTATAGATTTTATTAATTTTTTAAAAAAAAACCCTAATTGATAAAATTAAGTTTTTGTTTTTTAACAGGCAAAAATATTACTGCAAGTGTTACCAGTATCATTAAAATAGAACTTATATAAAAAAGATTAGTAAATTCTTGTGTTTGTTCGTATATTTTTGAAATTAAAAAAACAGCTATGGGGGCTGATCCAAAAGCAACTATAAATTTACATCCATAAATTAACCCGTGATGTTTTTCAGGCGTAAATTTAGCTAGTAAAATATTTTCAGTCGGCAAAATACTTGAATTGAACATTGCAACAATTAAACAAACAATAATTAGAGGTAAGCCTGTAAAATAAGCAATACAAAAAAAACATGGTCCTTGGGCTGCAATTCCAATTACATAAATTTTTTTTAAAGAAAATTTATCCGCCATTAAACCGCCTACTAGAGTCATTAAACCTGCAATACTATAAATCACTCCTATAATTGAACCTATTTCAAATGTAGATAAATTTTCGATCCTTATATCAAAAACTTTTGGAATAGAAGTTTGCATTATTTGAAATGTTAAACCTAACCCAAACATTGAAAATAACATGATACTCGCTATGATAATTAAATTATTAGATGAATTTTCATCTTTTAAGTTTTTGGATCTAATATTTTCAAATGAAATAAGATTATTAATAATACAAAAAAAAAGAATTATTCCAATTATTAACGAAATAATACCAGGGAATATAAAAGCAATCTTCCAATCAAAATATTTTATTAATAAACCTGCTATAAAGGCACCTGATCCTATACCTATTCCTCCAAAAATCCCATTAATACCCAAAGCTCTTCCTTTTTTATTTGAAGCATTAACAACCCAAGCTATTCCTACAGGATGGTAAATAGAACAGGATAATCCAAGAAGTGAAAGTCCGATAAATAATAAAAATTTTTCATCACTTAAACCGCATAAAATTGAAGACAAACCCATCCCAATAAACATTATGACCATCATAGAAGAGCGACTCCATCTGTCACTTAACCATCCTGCCGGTAATGCTCCTAAACCGACTAATAATGCTCCTAAAGTCCAAAGAGTAATTAATTCATCATAGGAAAAATTCCATTTTTGTTCAATGGAGATAACAATTACAAAATAGAAAGCAGCAAACATATGCATAAATGCATGTCCTACTGAAGAAAAAAAAATTGTTAAACTAGAACTATTCAATTTCTTCTAATTTTAAAGACAGAGAATTTATACAATACCTTAACCCTGTTGATTTAGGTCCATCATTAAAAACATGTCCCAAGTGAGAATCACAAGAAGCACATACAATTTCAGTTCTAATCATACCATGTGAACTGTCTTGAACTTCTTCTACATTACCGTTGTTTATAGTTTCAGAAAAACTTGGCCAACCTGAACCTGAATCAAATTTTGAATCACTAGAAAACAAATGATTCCCACAACAGATACAACAATAAATACCTTTTGATTTTTCATGAAGATATTTACCAGTAAAAGGCTGCTCTGTTCCCGATTTTCTTGTAATATTATATGTTTTCTCATCAAGTAATTTTTTCCATTCTGCTTCAGATTTTTTATTTTTTTCCATTGCTACTCTTTCTTATAACTAAATAAATACCAGTAAATATTAATAAGGCTCCAACAATATGAAACAATTCCAATTTTTCTTTAAGAAAAATTATTGAAATTATACTACTAAATATAGGAATTAAATTTAAAAACAAACCTGAATTATTAGCTCCTATAATTTTAATAGCTTTAATCCATAATAAATACGAAACTAATGCAGGGCCAATACCGCAATACAAAACAAGTAACAAGCCATATTTTTCATTTATTACAAATGATTGATTAATAATAGATTCAAAAGTGTAGAAAGGTATAACAAAAATATTACCAATAAAAAAAATTAAAAATAAGAAACTAATATTATCAATTTCATTTGGTATTTTTCTTATTAGTGTCGAATATAATGCCCAACAAGAAACACATCCAAGCATCCAGATATCTCCTATTACAAAATTTAAAGAACCTAAATTAAAAATATCTCCTCTAATAATAATATTTATAAAACCTATAAAAGAAATAATAACTCCTATAAATTGAAGATAAGAAATTTTTGAATTAAAAATAATTAAAGATAAAACTATAATCATTGAAGGAGCAAATGCAGGCATTAAAGATGAACTAATTACAGAAGAAGTAGTAAGAGCAATATTCATAAAAGTATTAAATATGGAAACACTAAGAATAGAAAAAATGATAATTATTTTCCAATTTTTTTTGAAAATTCTATATATGACATTTATTCTATTAATTACCAATGGCAGTAATATTGTTAAGACAACAAGATTTCGATAAAAGCTAAGTTTAATTGGTTCTAACGTAATAATGCTAGCAAATTTTGCAGCAACTAAATTCCCCCCCCAAAGAGCAGTAGCAAATATTAAAAAAACATAAGCTGATATTATTTTGGATTTATCCATTAAAAGCGGACATTAGCTTATCTTCACAACTTTTAGCAATCTCAATATTTTTATTTTTTATGTAACCAAATCCTCTAATTTGATCAGGGATAGACGCAATTTCAACTGCTAATGTATAATTATCTATTGTTAGTTGAGTACAAATTTCAAGAATACATTTTTTATAATTATTAATTAGCAATCTTTCTGTTCTTCTTTCATCAAGATAAGCAAATGGATCAAAATAAGTGCCTCTTAAAAACTTAAATTTGCTAATGAATTTAAATAAAATCATAATCCATGAACCAAAATTAATTTTTAAGGGATTGCCAGTAACTTTGTCTTTTTTATAAAAAATGGGAGGAGCTAAATAAAAATTAATTTTAAAATTACCTTCAAAAGTTTCATTAATTTTATTTATAAATTCATTATTAGAATAAAGTCTAGCAACTTCATATTCATCTTTATATGACATTAATTTAAAATAATTAATTGCAACAGCATTGGAAAAAATTTTCTTATTAATGTTAATCTTCTCTTCGTACCTTTTAACATAATCAACTAATTTCTTATATTGTTCAGCATATTTTTTATTTTGATATTCTATAAGAAAATTATATCGATCAATAAATTTTTCGTCAAAATTAGTTATTACTTTTTCTTTTTCATAAATTAAATTTAGTATTTCTTCTTTCATATTTATTGAATGTCTCCCCAGTCTAAAAGCATGAATATTTTCTTCAATATTAACGCCATTTAGTTTTATTGCTTGTTCAATAGAATTTGCATTAATAGGAATAAATCCTGATTGATAAGCATTGCCGACAATAAACATGTTTGACAAAATAGAATCTCCTAATATTTTGTTTGCAATCGTATTTGAAGGTATAAAATCAACATTATTTTTACCGAGTATATTTATTAAATTTTCTTTCATTTTATCAAATGGAAGGGAAAAATTTTTATCTCTTGTAAATTCTCCTGTCATTATTTCATCAGAATTGATAATAGATTTTGTTTTGTGTTTATCTAAAGTTCTTAATACTTCCTCATCATTAGCTACTAATAAATCAAAACCCATTAATAAATTTGTATCACCATATGACAGTCGTATTGTATTTATTTCTTTTGGATCATTAAAAATTCTTAAAAAACTTTTTACTGCTCCGCCTTTTTGAGCAAGACCAGTCATATCAAGTACACCTGATCCTTTTCCATCTATTTGAGCTGCTGTAGCTAAAATAGCTCCAATTGTTACAACACCTGTACCACCAATTCCAGCTATCATAATTCCATATGATTGTTGTATTTTAGGTAATATTGGTTCAGAAATATTTGAATTTATTTTTCCTATTAATGAATTATTAACATTCTTTTTTAATTTTACATCTCCTATAATCGAAATAAAACTCGGGCAAAATCCGTCAACACAAGAATAGTCTTTATTACAATTAGATTGATCAATTTGTCTTTTGCGTCCATATTCAGTTTCTACTGGTACAATTGAAATACAATTTGATTGTATTCCACAATCACCACATCCTTCACATACCTTTTCATTTATAAATATTTTTTTATTTGGCTCTGGTAATAAAGATTTTTTTATCCTACGTCTTTTTTCAGCAGCGCATGTTTGATCATAGATTATAGCTGTAGTATCATTAATTTGACTGAGCTTTATCTGAATATTAATTATTTCTTTTCTGTGATAAACTTTAGAATTATTAGAAAATTTTTCACTTGATTTGTATTTACTTGGCTGATCTGTAATAATTGCTATTTCCTTCACTCCTTCTGATTCAAGTTGCCTTGACATTTGGGCAACTGTTGGTAAACCATCAAGAGCTTGGCCCCCTGTTAAAGCAACTGCATCATTATATAATATTTTAAATGTCATTTTGGTTTTTGCAGCTACAGCATGCCTAATAGACAATATTCCAGAGTGTATATAAGTACCATCACCCATATTTTGAAAAACATGTTCAGTATTGCTAAAAACTGACTCCCCTACCCAACTAGCACCCTCAGAACCCATTTGAGTGAAACCTTCGTTATTTCTTTCCATGGATTGAACCAAATAAGCACAACTGATACCTGTAATAGCTCTTGTATTGTCTGGAATTTTTGTTGAAGTATTATGGGGGCATCCAGAACAAAAATATGGAGTCCTTTTAACATCAAGAAAATTATTATTATTAATTAAATTTTTAAGATTATTTATATTGTTTTGAATTTTATTAGAAGAATGAATTTGTTTTATATACTTATATAATTTGATAGCTATGGTACCTGGATCTAAAGATCCAGAAGAAAGAAATAAATCATTATTTTCTTCATCTAATTTACCAATAATTTTAATATTATTATTAGTATTAAAAAGTATTTCTTTTATCTGGGTTTCAATTAAAGATCGTTTTTCTTCGACTACAATAATCCTTTCTAAACCTTTTGAAAAATCTTTGATAATACTTTCTTCTAATGGCCAAGGCATTGCTATTTTTAGAAATTTAATTCCTATTTCTTTTGCTACATTTTCATTTATACCAATTTTTTCAAATGCTAATTTAGTATCTAAATAGGATTTGCCTGTACTAATAATACCAATCTTAGAATTAGGAAAATTATATATAATTTCATTTAATTTGTTTATTTTACAAAATTCTTTTACAACTTTTATTTTGTAATAATGAAGTCTATGTTCTTTAGCCTGAGGTGTATCATTTAATCGAATGTTTAAACCTTCGTCAGGTAAATTTTCTCTATTAACCTCTTTTATTGAAAACCTATTTTCATTTAAATCTACAGTAGCTCCTGAACTAACGTTATCATGGACGCATTTTATTCCTACCCAGCACCCACTTTGTCTTGACAAATGAATACCATATAATCCATAATCTAATATTTCTTGTACTCCACTTGGATTAAAAAAAGGTATCATTGCATCTATCATTGCAAACTCACTTTGATGAGCAGTTGTTGAAGATTCACAAATATGATCATCTCCCATCAAAGCTAGCACACCTCCATATTTAGATGTACCTGCTAGATTTACATGTTTTAATGCATCTCCTGCTCTATCCACTCCTGGACCTTTCCCATACCAAATTCCAAAAACACCGTCATATTGGCCTTCTCCGTATAAATTGGATTGCTGTGTACCCCAAAGTGAAGTAGCTGCTAATTCTTCATTAATCCCAGGTTGAAAATAAATATTATGAGAATTTAAATAATCAATATTTTTTAATATTTGTTGATCATATCCTCCTAGTGGAGAACCTCTGTACCCAGAAATATATGCAGCGGTATTTATGTTATTTTTTTTATCTTTTCTTCTTTGCACCAAAGGTAATCTCACTAAAGCTTGACTACCTGTTAAAAATCTTATTCCACTTTCTAAAGTATATTTATCATCCAGATTCATGATTTTTCTTTAAAGGATATATTAAAATAAAATTTATTTTAATAAAGAAATTAAACTAGATGTATCCCATCTTTTTCCACCATTTTGTTGAACTTCCGAATAATACTTGTCAATAATTTCAGTAATAGGAAGTTTAGCATTGTTTTTTTTTGCTTCTTCAAAACAAATTGACAAGTCTTTTCTCATCCAATCAACAGCAAAACCAAAATCAAATTTATCTTCAAGCATTGTTTTATATCTATTTTCCATCTGCCAGGATTGTGCTGCTCCTTTTGATATAACATTGAGAACTTTTTCCATATTTAATTTTGATTTTTTCCCAAAAGCTAAAGCTTCAGATAAACCCTGAACTAAACCAGCTATACAAATTTGATTAATCATTTTTGTAAGTTGTCCTGATCCTGATGGACCTATTAGTTCAATCGCTTTGCCATAACTTTTAAGAACTGGTATTGCTTTTTCATAAGGCTCTTGCTCTCCTCCTATCATGATAGAAAGTTTTCCATTTTCAGCACCTGCTTGCCCACCAGAAATCGGAGCATCTAAAAAATGCAAATTTCTTTTTTTACAAATATCAAAATACTCTTTTGCGATATTTGCTGAAGCAGTTGTGTGATCAACAATAATTGAATTATCCTTAACATTTTTTAAAACACCATTATCACCTTCCATCACTTCTCTTAAGTCATCATCTCGACCAACACATGTAAAAATTAACTCAGAATTCTGACTTGCTTTACCTGGAGTAGATTCTGATGATCCTTTATATTTTTTAACCCATTTTTCTGATTTTGAATTAGTTCTATTATAAACAGTTACATTAAAATTATTATTTTTTAAATGTCCTGCCATAGGGAAACCCATGACACCCAAACCAATAAAAGTTACATTTTGTATAGTCATATTTTACTCCTTTATAAGTTCTAATATTTTATTTCCAAGCTTCCTATCTGCTGCAACAACTAAATTTTTTTTTCTAAATAAATGATTATACATTCCCTTATCAAAATAAGAATCAAAACCTCCAGCTTCTCTTATTATTAAAATACCTGGCAAGTGATCCCATGGAGATAATTTTGATAAAACAGCAAAGTCTCTTACACTATTAGCCATATCTATATATTCAAAACCAATACATCCATAGCTTTTTACTTCTGCAAAATTACTTTTTATATTTTGCATTATGTTAATATAATTTTCGTCCCAATATTTAGAACTAATTGATCCTTTTGTTTTATCTATGGATAATGAACTAACTATATTAATTTTTTTTTCATTAAATAATGTTCCTCCGCCTTTAATGGCGCAACATAATTCTTCTGTAAGTGGTTTATAAATCCAAGATTGTAGTATTTGATCCCCAAAAGATAATGCAATCATAACTGCAAATTTTTCTTTCCCTTGAGCAAAATTAGTTGTTCCATCTATTGGATCAACTGTCCAGCAATATTTTTGTTCCAGATAACTATTAAGAATATCAGGTGTATTTGAGAATTTTTCTTCACCAACAAAAAGTGAATTAGGGAGTAGTCTGCACAAAATATTATTAAGTTCTTTCTCAACTTGTAAATCAACGGAGGTTACAAGATCATTATTTTTTTTTTTCATAACGTCAGTATCTTTTAAATTTCTATACATAGGTAGAATGAATTTGTTACTTAAATCAAATAATATTGATTTAATTTCATTATTATTTATTTCATTCATTTATAAAACAATTTGCGTATAAAGTAGCAAGTTGTAAAGAAATATCTCCAATTTTTCCCTTATTAATTATTTTTGTATCTATTTTTATAATTGGCGTTACAAGATTTGTAGAACTTGTAATAAAGACTTCATCTGCATTATAAAGTTGTTTTATTGTAAAACTTTTTTCATCTAATTGAAGTTTATTAATTTTGATTATTTTTTTAACTGATTCTCTGGTAATCCCCTTTAGTATATCTGTATTTGCAGGATGAGTAATTAATTTGTTGTTTTTTACTATCCAAACATTAGAAGCTGTTGCTTCAGTAATTTTATCTTTGTCAATTAGTATTGCCTCATATGCATTTTTTCTTACAGCTTCTCTTTTTGCTAATACATTGGCGAGTAAAGAAACAGTTTTGATATCTCTTCTTTTCCATCTCAAATCTCTGTAAGTTATAGCTTTTTCACCTTTGAAGTTTTTGTCGGGAAAATTAAATTTCTTATTTATTGTATAAATAATTAAATTTGGAATTATATTATTTTTATAGCAATGATCTCTAGGTTGAACACCTCTAGTTATTTGCAAATATACAATTCCATTTTTTAATTTATTTAAAATAATTAATTTATTAAATATCTTTTTGAGCTTATCTTTGTTCACTACATATTTAATTTTTAATTCTTTGAGAGAATATTTTAATCTTTTAATATGAAATTCAAAATCAATTAATTGTTGGTTATAAAAAGAAACAACTTCATAAATACTATCAGCAAATTGAAGACCTCGATCTTCAATATGAACTTTGGCATTCTTAAATTTTACATACTTAGAATTCAAGTAAGCATATTTTAACATTAAGAATATTCTGGTCGAGTGGATAATAACTTTTCTAATTTTTTAATAAAGTTAGTTTCGGAAAAAAAAACTACATCATCATTAACTTCAAATATAGTATCACTATTTGGTATAATAATTTCATTTTGACGCAGTATTGCTCCTATTCGCATATTTTTTGACAAATTGAGATCTCCTAATTTTTTATTTGCAAAATCAGAATTTTCTAATATTTCAGCTTCAATTACTTCACCAAACCCTTCTCCAATTGTATAGACACTTCTAATTCTGCCACTTCTAACTTTTTCCAAAATTCTTGAAATTGTTATTAGATGTGGATCAATAGGAATATCAATACCAATATTATTTAAAAGTGAAGAATAAGAACTATTGTTAATCAAAGTCATACAATTTTTTGCTCCTGCCCTCTTTGCTAATAAAGAAGAAAGAATATTAACTTCATCATCATTTGTCACAGCTATAAAATTATCTGTATTGGAAATATCCACTTCCTCTAAAATTTCATTTTCTAATCCATCTCCGTTTATAACAGTTACTGAGTTTAAATTAGTAGCCAAATATTCAGATCTATTTTTGTTAAATTCAATTAAACTTGTTGTTACTTTGTTATCTTCTTCTTGCATTCTCTTTGACAATGAATATCCAATATTACCCCCCCCAATTATTACAATTTTTTGAGCTTGGACCTCTTCATGTCCAAAAATCTTCATAGCTTCATCAAAATTATTATTATCAACAACAAAATAAACTATATCGTTTTTTTGAAACTTTGTTTTAGAATTAACTACAAATTTATTTTCATCTCGAAAAACAAGTAATATATTACATAATACTTCTTTATAAGTTTGAGACAAATCTCTTAAAGGTATATTTAATATCGGACAATTATCTTCACATTTCAAACCAACTAATTTTAATCTATTATCTGCCAATTCAACAATATCTATTGATCCTGGAGCATGTAAACGACGGTAGATTGCTTTCGCTACTTCATTCTCAGGAGATATAATTGCATCTATAGGAAGATTTTCTTTATTGTATAAACTAGACCATTCACTTTCTAAATAATCTTGTTGACGTATCCTTGCTATTTTTGTTGGAATTTTGAATAAAGAAAAACCAATCTGACAAGCAATCATATTAGTTTCATCACTTTTAGTAACAGCTATTAAAATATCACAATTACTAGCATCGGCAGAAGATAATACAGAGGGAAGACTAGCTGCACCCAATATAGTTTTGACATCTATAGTTTCTGAAATTTTTTTTATACGATCTTTAGATTCATCTATAACAGTTACATCAATGCCCTCTTTAGAAAGTTTTTCAGCTATACTTAAACCTACTACACCTGCACCACATATTATTGATTTCATAATAAATTATTTTTTCTCTAAGTTAATATTGAGGGATTTAAATTTTCTATAAAGTGCGGTCCGTTCCATACCAGTAAAATCTGATATTTTAGGTATATTACCATTAAAACGTTTAATTTGCGATAATAAATATTCTTTTTCAAATTTCTCTCTTGCTTCTTTAAGAGATAAACTAAAGCCCTCTTCTTGAGAGGAATATTCTTGTTCTTCACCCATATCTTTAGGCAATTCATCAATTTCATAATTTGAAGACAAATTCAAACCTTGATTTAAAATTACAACTTTTTCAATATAATTTACAATTTGCCTTGTATTTCCAGGCCAGTCATATGATTCTAATCTACTTATTGCAAAATTTGAAAAAAAGAATTTATTATTTTTATTTTTATTAAAATTATCAAGATAATGATTACATATCGGTAATATATCTTCTCTTCTATCTTTTATAGGAGGTATTGATATTCGTATAACATTTAATCTAGAAAAAAGATCTTTAATAAAATTTCCATTTAATATTTCAGTATTTAAATTTGCAGATGATATTGAAATAATTTTTATATCTGAGTTAATATTAATATTTTGATAGAAATTTTGTTTTTCTATAAAAAATAATATTTTTTTTTGAAATTCAATAGGAATTTTTTCTATATCTTTAAAAATTAATGTTCCATTATTTGATTTATAAAAAATATTATTTTTTATATTATCAATTTTTTCCGTAAATAATTCATGAATTTGAACTTGATTAATCATTGAAAAATCTACAATATTTGCTAAAGAATTTTTTCTTTTTGATAATAAATGAATCGTTTGTGCAATTAATTTTTTTCCAGAACCCATTGGTCCAGAAATTAAAACTCTTGAAGAAGAAAATTTAATTTTATTCAATATATTTTTTAAGTCGTGAATAAAATTAGATTTTCCAATAATTGGTGTGTTGGGTTCAGCAATCTTTTTTAATATTATATTTTCATTAATAAGCTTTGCATTTTCAACTGCTCTATTTGACAAAATAATAATTTTATCACTATTGAAAGGTTTTTCTAAAAAATCATAGGCTCCATTTTTTATTGCATTAACAGCCATATCTACTGTACCATGTCCACTAATAATTATAACAGGTATTGAGGAATCTATAGTTTTAAACTTTTTTAATAATTGAATACCATCCATATCATTTTTTCCTAGCCAAACATCAAGAATAACTAGATCAGGTTTAAATGAGTAAAATAATTTAAGTGCGTATGAAGAATTAGATGCATATGATGTAATAAATTTTTCATCTTTTAAAATTTCTGAAATAAGAAAACATATATCTTTTTCATCATCAACAATTAATACTTTTGATTGCATAAATTAAATATCAAATATTAAAGAAGTGATAGTTCCGGCCATACCCTTATTTTTTTCTATTTTAATAGAACCTCCATGATCTTCAATTATTTTTTTTACAATGGATAAGCCTAATCCTGTACCTTTTTGTTTAGTTGTATAATAAGGTTCAAAAAGTTTTGTTATTTTTTTTTCGTCAAAACCTATGCCATTATCAATTATTGAAATTAAAATTTTATTTCTTGATTTTGTATAATTTAATTTAATAAATGGATTTGGAATTAAAGATACTGCTTCTACAGAATTTTTAATAATATTGTTAAAAGCTTGTGCAAACTGAAATCTATCGTATTGATAAAAAATATCATTCTCTGGTCCAATGATCTCCATATTAATATTTTTATTTACATTGGCGAAAAGATTAAAAGAATCTCTTAATGTCTCAGATAAATTATCCGTTTTGATTTCGGCTTTAGGCATCCGAGCAAATGATGAAAATTCATCAACTAATTTGCCTATATCGTCAACCTGTTTAGAAATAGTATGAGTTAATTTAGATATTTCATTTGAATCAAAGTTTTGATCCTTAAATTTTTTTTCAATTCTCTCTGCTGAAAGTTTAATTGGAGTCAGTGGATTTTTTACTTCATGAGCTATTTTTTTTGCAATATCAGACCATGCAGCATGTTTTTCAGCTAATATAAGGGAAGTCATATCATCTATAGTTACCACGTAACCAGTAATTATATTATTTTTAATTTCCTTAATAATTTTCAAACTTAATATTCTTGCATTATCTCCAATAATAAATTCAACCTGAAAATTTTCAACAATTTTTTTTGATACTTTAAATTTTTTTATAAATATGCCCCAATCAGGAAAAACATTACTAAAATCTTGATTTATTAAATCTGTATAATTCATATTAAGAATTTTTAATGAAGATTTGTTCACAAGATTGATTTGAAAATTAGTATCTAATGAAATGACACCTGTTGTCAAAAGACTTAAAATAGCTTCAATAAATAATCTCTTTGTTTCGTCTTCTTCACTTTTAGAAATCAATTGATTTTGTTTGTATTGAATTTCATTAATCATTTTATTATATGAAGTTAATAAAACTTTAACTTCATCAAATTGATCATCTTCTGAAACCTTGGCTTCAAAATTACCTTTTGATATTTGATTGGCTGATTCTATTAAATTTGTGATAGGTTTTGAGAGTCTTCTTGCTAAATTAAATCCAATTAAAACTGCAATTAAAATAAAACATAGAGAAAATAAAACAAAAATCATTGAAAAAGTAATTTGAATTCCTACACTTTCTTCTTCTTTCGTTGAGTATATGTCAAAAGCTCTACGAGTATCCTTTATATGATCCCATATATTGCTATTCAGATTCCTATTAACTTGGATATAAACATCATCTAGAAAACTAATTTTTGCATATGCTGAAATTGAACTTTCATTTTGTTGAAAAATATATGCTTGATTTTTATCTAAAACAGAAAAAGTAGATTTATCAGGTATCTTGAAATTTTTAAGTTTTTCATCATTAAAACTAGAAAAAACTAAACCTTCTTGGTTGAACAAATAGATATGTGATATTGTTCTTATATTAATAAACTCCTGCAAAGTTTTATCAATAGCTTGCTTTTTAACTTCATAATTTTTTGAAACCTTAATTATTTCTCGCATAATTAATTGTGTATCTGAAATTAATTCAGATTGAATTTCATTTTCATAATCTCTTGCAACAATATTGGAATTTATAACAGCATCTTTTACAGCACTTCCATACCATGTTCGAAATTCTAAATTAAAAAAAAGTGATGTAATGATAACAACACCTATAGCTGGACCAAGAGCCATAGCAGTAAATAAATTAATAAATTTTATGTAAAGGCGAGATTCATTATAATTTTTTTTTCTATAAATGAAAACTAAAAGAACTTGTCTAATAATTATACTTAATAAAATAATTACGAAAATTACATCAGCCAATAGTATAAATTGCAAATTTTGTGGATCTTTCACCAATTGATTATTTGGTAAAAGTAAATAAAAAGTAATTGAAAAACTACCTATAACTAAGATAATTAAAAGATAGAAAGAAAATTTTGAAATATGAATATATTTCAATAATTGTGAGAGAAAATTCATACCAATTACTTTATAACATTTCCATTAAATATGTAAAAATTCTATATATATAGAATTATTTAATTCTGAAATAATTAGAATATAGAATAAATATACAAATAAAACATATGAATAATGCTTTAATTTTATTAGCCGGTGGCACAGGAAAAAGATTAAATAATTCTAAAAAAATCCCAAAACAATTTATAAAATTTCAATCTTATAATCTAATTGAATATTTTTTACAAAATTTGGATCAGAATATTTTTGAAATAATTCAAATTGTAGTTAAGCCAAGTATGCAAAAAAAATATTTATCTAAGTTAAAAAAAGAATTTTTTTTTCATAAAATAAATTTTGTAACTTCTGGAAATAATCGTCAAAAATCATCAAAAAATGGAATTTTTTCATTAAGAAAAATCAATCCTAAAAAAGTACTTATACATGATGCTGCTCGTCCTTTAGCTGATAATCAGTTAATCAAAAAATTAATAAAAGAATTAGATCAATGTAATGCATGCTCTCCTTATATAAAACATAATGATTATATCAAATACAAATTACTTAATAGTAAAATTGATAATAATGTATTGTACCATATTCAAACTCCTCAAGCTTTTAATTTTAAAAGTATTTTAAAAGCACACACTTTAACATCTCTTGTAAATAGTAATGATGATATTTCTTTGACTGAAAACATTAATATAAAAACAAAATATATTAAAGGAAAAAAAACAAATTTTAAAATTACTTACAAAGATGACATTGAGTTATTTAATAGATTAAAGATAAAAATAAGAAGGCATGGTATTGGATATGATATTCATAAAATTAATACAAAATCTAAAAAAAAATTAACTTTATGTGGAGTAAAAATTTCTCATCCACCTTTGATTGGTCATTCTGATGCTGATGTAGGATATCATGCAATATGTGACAGTATTCTCGGTGCCCTATCAATGAGAGATATTGGTTATCATTTTAATAATAAAAATAAAAAATGGAAAAATGCAAATTCAAAAATATTTATGAAATTTTGTTATCAACAATTAAAAAGAAAAAAATTTATTATCGTTAATCTAGATATTAATTTTATTTGTGAAAAACCAAATATCAATAAGCATGCAAAAAAAATGATAAATAATATTTCAAATATATTAAATCTAGATAAAACTAAAGTAACTATAAAAGCTAAAACAAATGAAAAAATTATCTTTATAGGTAATAATGAAGGAATTGCAGCTGAATCAATTGTACAAATTCAAAATGAATAAACTATCACAAATATTTTCAACAATTTTTTTTATAGGTTATATAAAATGGGCACCTGGAACTTTAGGATCCTTAGTTTCAATAATAATAATAATTTTATTAAGTAAAATTATTAACTTTATAGAATTTGTCATCATATTTATTTGTTTAACAATATTGGCTATAAAATTCATTAATATATACTCAAAATCAATAGACAAAAGTGATGCCAAAGAAATAATAATTGATGAATTTTTAGGAATTTATTTAATAATAATTTTTTCTCATAATTTAAATTCATTAAATGAATATATAAAAATTTTTTTAATTTTTATTCTTTTCAGATTTTTTGATATCATAAAACCTTATCCTGCAAAATGGATAGATCAGAATATGAAAAATTCATATGGAATTATATTAGATGATCTAATAGCAAGTATTTATACAATAATTATCTTATATTTAATAAATGCTTTCATTTAAAAAAATTATCAAAATATTTATTAAAAAAAATATTACAATTTCAGTAGCTGAATCTTGTACAGGAGGATTACTTAGCTCAAAAATAACATCTGAGAATGGAGTTTCTAAAATTTTTAATATGGGACTAATTACTTATTCAAATAAAGCAAAATCTAACCTACTTAATATTGATTCTCATTACATAAAAAAATATGGAGCTGTTAGTTATGAAACTGCTTCCATTATGGTTAAAAATTTACAAAAACTAACTAAAAGTAAATTATGTATATCAACAACGGGCATTGCTGGACCATCTGGAGGAACTAAAACAAAACCTGTGGGCTTAGTATTTATTGGAATCTTATATAAAAATAAGGTTATTATTTATGAAAAAAAGTTCAAAGGATCAAGAAGTCAAATTCAACAAAAAACATTAAAAGCAATTTGTACTGTACTTGAAAAATTAATTTAAAATTTGATCAGCTCTTTTTTTAAAAGAATCAATCATTTTATCTTCAATCAAAATAAAAAATAACTCTGCTAATTTTTGGTGTAAAATCTTTTGAAATTCAAACTTAATATTGAATAAAACTTTTGTCTTTTTTTTATCTAATTTAATAAAAATCCATTCAGTTTTTAAATCTTTTAAAGGACCTTTTATATATTTTGTAGTTATAGATAATTTATTTGAATTAAAAAATACATGGGATGTAAATATTTGAGGAAAAAAATGTTTATAACTAACAATCATATCTGCCAGTATTTCATTTTTGGATTTTGATTTAATAATTATTTCTTTGCACCATGGAATAAACTCAGGGTATTTTCCAATATCTAAAACAATTTTATATAGATCTATAGCAGCATAATTAATTATTATCTCTTGTTCTGAAGATTTCATTTTATTTAAATTATTTAATTAATTTTTTGAGAAAATTCTTTAGCCAATTTCATTTTCTTAAAATCATCTGAAGCATGAAAACTTGAACGAGTAAGTGGAGATGATGAAACCATAAGGAAACCTTTGGAATACGCTATTTTTTTAAAGGTAATAAATTCCTGAGGAGTTATAAATTCTTTTAATTTTGCATGTTTGTCTGTTGGTTGTAAATATTGACCAATGGTTAAAAAATCTACATCAGCTGAACGCAAGTCATCCATTACTTGATAAATTTCTTCTTTTGTTTCTCCTAAACCAACCATCAAACCAGATTTAGTAAATATGTTATTATTCTTCTTTTTTATATCATATAATAATTGTAAGCTTACAAAATATCGAGATCCAGGACGTATAGTACGATATAGGCGAGGTACTGTTTCTAAATTATGATTAAATACATCTGGCAAAGATTGAGAAAGAATTTCTTTCGCTTCATTTTTTTTTAAAAAATCAGGGGTGAGTATTTCTATTGTTGTATTAGGACATTCTATTCTTAAACGTTTAATAACATTTACAAAATGTTGAGCTCCGCCATCAGTTAAATCATCACGATCAACACTTGTGATAACAACATGTTTTAATTCTAACTCTTTTACTGCTTTAGCTATTTTAATAGGTTCGAACAAATCTACTGTATTCGGTTTTCCTGTTTTAACATTACAAAATGAGCAAGCTCTTGTACAGGTATCTCCTAAAATCATAAAAGTTGCATGTTTCTTTTGCCAACATTCAGAAATATTAGGACAGGTAGCTTCTTCACAAACTGTTACAAGATTATTATTTTTTATAATTTTACTTGTAAATTTAAAAAGACTTGATGTAGGAGCCTTTACTCTTATCCAATTAGGTTTTCTAGGAATAGGATTAGATTTTTTATGAATTTTTTCTGGATGTCTAACAACCATTTAGATCACTTCCATGTCTTTACTCTGTAACCATAAATCAAAAGGATTTTCAATAATATCATGAAAATCTTTAAGCAATTTCGCAGCTACTGCGCCATCAAGTACTCTATGATCTGCTGATAAAGTTGATTTAAGAATATTAACTATTTCTATTTTATTTTCATTTACTTTTGTTGTTTTTTGAATTGAACCAACTGATAAAATTGATGATTGGGGAGGATTAATGATAGCTGTAAATTCACTAATTCCATACATTCCAAGATTTGATAATGAAATAGTTCCTCCCTGGTATTCTTCAGGAACTAATTTTCCTTCTTTGGCTTTTTTTACTAAAATCTTAATTTCTTTTGAAAGTTCTAATAATCCTTTACTATCAGCATTTTTAACTATCGGCGTTATTAATCCTTGCTTGAGAGCTACTGCTATTGAAACATCAACGGATGAATATTGAATAATCTTCCCTTTAAACCATGAAACATTAGTTTGTGGATTTTCATTTTGAGCAATTGCAAGAGCTTTTACTAATAAGTCATTAATTGAAACTTTATTATCTAAACTTTGTGCATTAATTTTATTTCTTAATATTATTAACTTATCTACTTCTGATTCAATTTTTAAGTAAAAATGAGGAACAGTATTGATTGTTTGAGTTGTTCTTTCAGCAATAATTTTTCTAATAGAACTAGGTTCAAATATTTCATATTTTGCAGAAGAAATTAAAGGATGATCTTGTCTATCCAATTTTTCAATGTCACGTTTAATTATGCGTCCTGCTGGACCAGTACCAGTAAGTGAATTTAAATTAATATTCTTAATTTTTGCTATTTTATTCGCTAGTGGGGAGGCAATTATATCAATATTTTTTTTAGTAATAGATTTTTTCTGAGATATTAAACTATCATTAGTATCAACAAGTTTTTTCTCAACCATTTTAACTTTTTTATCTTTAATCTTAAATTTATTTTCTTGAATATCAGTCTTTATTATATTTTTTACATCTTTTTCAGAATTATTTAAAACAGCTATTATTGAATTTACAGCTACACCTTTAGTTCCTGCTTTTACAATTATATCGGTAATCTTACCTTCATCTACAGCTTCAATTTCCATTGTTGCTTTATCAGTTTCAATTTCTGCTAAAATATCTCCTGCTTTAACTTGATCACCAACTTTTACTAACCATTTTTGTAAAATACCTTCTGTCATAGTTGGAGATAAAGAGGGCATCAATATGTTAATAGACATATGAATAAATTTTTAAATATAGCAAATTTCTTCTATAGCAAGAATGATATCATCAACTTGGGGCAAATATTTTTTTTCTAAAACACTAGAATATGGCATCGGAACATCAGCACTGTTAATTTTTTTAATTGGTGCGTCTAAATAATCAAAAGCCTCATCTTGGACTAAAGAAACTATTTCAGAGCCAATACTTGCAAAAGGCCAGGATTCCTCAACAGTAACAAGACGATTAGTTTTTTTAATAGACTCAATAATTAGCTCTTTATCCAATGGTCTTATAGTTTGAAGATCTATAACTTCTATTTCAATATCATGTTTTTCTTCGACTAATTTAGCTGCTTCAAGAGATTTTGATACCATAATTGAGTAAGTAACAATTGTGGCATCTTTCCCAGATTGTACAATATTTGCTTTACCCAAAGGAATTTCAAAATTTGTATCAATAGGAACTTTTGATTTTTGAGAATATAAAATTTCATTTTCCAAAAAAATAACAGGATTGTCATCGTCAATTGCAGATTTTAATAATCCTTTCGCATTATAAGAATTAGATGGAGTAACTACTTTGATACCGGGGCAATGAGAAAACCATGATGTAAAGTCTTGACTATGTTGAGCTGCTACTTGAGAAGCAGCTCCATTTGGTCCGCGAAAAACAATGGGACAATTAATTTGTCCTCCAGACATATAAAGAGATTTAGCAGCTGAATTTATTATTTGATCAATTGCTTGCATAGAAAAGTTAAAAGTCATGAATTCAACAATAGGTCTCAAACCTTTAAATGCACTTCCAATAGCTAATCCTGTGAAACCATGTTCAGAAATAGGAGTATCTATAACTCTTTTACTACCAAATTCTTCTAGTAAATCTTTAGTCACTTTATAAGCGCCTTGATATTCACCTACTTCTTCACCTATTATAAATACTTTATCATTTTTTCTCATTTCTTCCGCCATAGCGTCTCTTATAGCTTGACGCATAGTAATCATATTACTAGCTTCAGATTTTATTTTTGTTTTTTTCTCTATATTTAAGATTGTTTTTTCTTCGATTTTATCATGAACTTTACTATCTTCATTTTTTTTTATATTATTATTTAAATCTTTTACTCTTTTCTCATGTTTTTTATGAACATCAGAATTTTTTGAATTAGATGTCTCATCTATTATTGCAATAGGTGTATTAACAGCTATAGACTGATGTCCATCTTTGAATAGCAATTCTTTCACTATACCTTTGTATGCAGCCTCTAATTCCATTGTCGCTTTATCAGTTTCTATTTCAGCTAATAAATCTCCGGGATCAATTTGATCTCCTTCTTTTATAAACCATTTATTAAGATTTCCCTCAATCATGGTAGGAGATAAGGCTGGCATTAGAATTTTAATAGTCATAATAAAAAAAACTAAACATAAACATCTGTGTACAAATCGGAATCTTCTGGAAATGGGCTTTCTAGAGCATAATCAGCTGCTTCTTTTATTTCTTTAATTACTAATTTATTTATTTTTTCTAATTCTTTTTTTGAAGCCATTTTTTTCTTTATTATTTGTTCATAAGCAATTTGAATAGGGTCCTTGGTTTTATATTTTTCTAATTCTTCTTTGGTGCGATACTTTGCTGGATCAGACATTGAATGTCCTCTATATCGATAGGTTTGAACTTCTAAAATATAAGGTCCTTTTTTATCTCTAACATGCTTTCCTGCTTTATAAGCAGCTTCTCTAACTTTAAACACATTCATTCCATCCACAATATTACCAGGTATTCCAAACGGCTCACCTCTTTTAAATAAATCACTTCCTGCAGAAGCACGATTAACTGATGTCCCCATCCCATATTTATTATTTTCTATAATATACAATACAGGTAGTTCCCACAAAGAAGCCAAATTGAATGATTCAAAAACCTGTCCACTATTCATTGCACCATCTCCAATATATGTCCTGCATATATTGCCATCATTAAAATATTTATGAGCAAATGCAACTCCAGTACCTATTGGTACTTGAGCACCTACAATTCCATGACCTCCATAAAAATTATTTTCTTTTGAAAACATATGCATCGATCCGCCCTTCCCTTTTGAGTATCCAGTAGATCTACCTGTAAGTTCTGCCATAATTCTTTTTGGGTCCAATCCTCTAGCTATCATATGTCCATGATCTCTATAAGTAGTTACTACGCTATCATTTTTATTAATTGTCATTAAAACACCAACTACAACAGCTTCTTGTCCAATATATAAATGACAAAAACCCCCTATGTGTCCTAAACCATATAGTTGGGCAGCCCTTTCTTCAAAACGTCTAATTTTAATTAAGTTAGTATATATTTTGATATATTCTTTTTTAGAAAGTTTAGGAATCATTTGTAAATATTTGTAAATATTGATAAATATGTTGTAAACTTTTGTCAATATCTATTTGTCTAAAATAACAACTAGTTCATCTTTTTCGACAAAGCCAGTTTTTAAGCGCACTTGTTGATCTAGATAATCAAGATCTAATGTTGGTGTACTAAGTCTAGAAATTTTATCTTCTAATTCATTATTTATATTATTTAATAATAATAATTCATTTTTATATAAAATATTTTTATTTTTTATTTTATTATAAGAAATTATACCTCTTTCAGCTGTAATTAAAGAATAAGATAAATACAAAAACAAAACAAAAGAAAAAACTAAAAAAAAGAATAAGTATATTTTCTTTTTTAAAACTAATGATTTATTCATTTATATTATTAATTAATCAAATCATCGCTGTAATTGTCAATCATTAAGAATAGACATGCCTGCATAAATTGCTTTTTTACCTAATTCTTCCTCTATTCTAATTAATTGGTTATATTTAGCTGTTCTATCAGTTCGTGAAAGTGATCCAGTTTTTATTTGTCCAGATGAAGTTGCTACAGATAAATCAGCAATAGATGTATCTTCAGTTTCTCCAGATCTATGTGATAGTATATAAGAATAATTACTTTCTTTTGCTAATTTAATTACTGATAATGTTTCTGATAAAGATCCAATTTGATTTAATTTAATTAATATAGAGTTTGCAATTTTTTTATTAATACCTTTTTGAAGTCTGTTTATATTAGTAACAAATAAATCATCACCAACTAATTGAACTCTATTTCCAATTTCTTTTGTTAAATTTAACCAACCATCCCAATCATCTTCAGACATTCCATCCTCTATCGAATAAATTGGATATGATTCACAAAGATTTTTTAAATATTGTATCATTTGATCAGAAGTATATATTTTTTTTTCACCTTTTAGATTGTAATGATTATTTTGATAAAACTCTGATGAAGCAACATCAATTGCAAGTTTTATATCTCTATTAGGATGTAAACCTGTTGATATTATTGATTCTAAAATAAGATCAATAACTTCTTCTGAAGAACTAATATTTGGAGCAAAACCACCTTCATCACCTACATTAGTATTAAATCCTTTTGATTTAAGTATTAATTTTAAAGAATAAAATACTTCGCAACCAAACCTTATAGCTTCAGAAAATGTAGGGGCTCCTACAGGAGCAATCATAAATTCTTGAATGTCAACATTATTGTCAGCATGGGAGCCTCCATTGATTATATTCATCATTGGAACTGGTAAAATAAAAGATTGATCTAAGGATAAATATTCAAAAAATTTCTGACTAGATTGGAATGATAAAGCTTTAGCAAAAGCTAGACTCAAAGCCAAAATAGTGTTGGCTCCTAATCTAGATTTATTACTTGTACCATCTATACTTATTATTTCTTTATCAAATTCGTAAATATCATTAAAGTTTCTATCAATTATAATTGGTTTCAAAATATTTAGAATATTATTAATTGCATTTTTTACTCCTCTACCAGCATATCTATTTTTGTCATTATCTCTTATTTCTACAGCCTCATGCTTACCAGTAGAAGCACCTGAGGGAACAGAAGCCCTTCCAAAAGAATTATCTGAAAGAACAACGTCACACTCAACAGTTGGATTTCCTCTACTATCCAATATTTCTCTTGCTTTGACTTCGCTTATTTTAATCATAATTAATATATTAAAAAATATATTTAAAAAAAGTTAGTGTTTTAAGACTTTGCTATATTGTCAAAATCTATTAACTTCAATAATAATTGTTTTAAATCCTTTATGTTAAGCATATTTGGACCATCACTTGGTGCATTATCAGGGTCATCATGAGTCTCAATGAATAAACCAGCAATACCAACAGAAATAGCAGCCTTAGATAATAAAGGCACATATTCTCTTTTACCTCCACTAGTTTGACCCAAGCCTCCAGGCTCCTGAACAGAATGTGTAGCATCAAAAATTACTGGGTATTGATATTTTTTAATTATTTCTAACGATCTAAAATCATTAACTAAATTATTATAACCAAATGAAGTTCCTCTTTCGGTAATCATAATTTTATTATTTTTTGTAGATAAAATTTTTTCAATAATATTTGGAATCTCATTGGGTGATAAAAATTGACCTTTTTTTACATTAATAATTTTGTTGGTATTGCCTGCTGCTATTAATAAATCAGTTTGTCTACATAAAAAAGCTGGTATTTGTAAAATATCAATAACATTATTAGATCCTAATTGTTTACATTGTTCTTCATTGTGAACATCTGTTAATATTGGACAATCAAAATTTTCTTTAATTTCTTCAAAAATATCCATAGCTTCCTCCAAAGATATTCCTCGAGGACTTTTTATGCTAGTTCTATTAGCTTTATCGAAACTAGATTTATATATAAAATTTATTTTAATTTTATGACAAATTTCATAAATAATTTTTGCAATTTTAATAGCATGCTCTCTATTTTCTATCACACAAGGTCCTGCAATTAATGTAAAAGGTTTCTTATTTGAGATTTCAAAATTTTTAATTTTAATATTATGCATTTTTTTTGTTTATACACGCTTCTACAAAAGAAACAAATAGTGGGTGAGGATTATGAGGTCTAGATTTAAGTTCTGGATGAAACTGCACACCTACAAACCAAAAATGATTCTTAGACTCAAGTATTTCTGGAAGTAAATTATCTGGTGACATTCCTGAGTATATAAAACCCTCTTTTTCAAACATATCAATATAATTCGTGTTTACTTCATAGCGGTGCCGATGTCTTTCATGAATATTTTTTGAACCGTAAATCTTATGAACTAAAGATCCTTTTAAAATATTACAAGGATAAGAACCTAATCTCATAGTGCCACCTTTATCACTATTAATATCTCGATTAATTTTTTTATTATCTTTTTCCCATTCAGTCATTAACCCAATTACTGGATTCTTAGTTTCGCAAAATTCTGTAGAATTTGAATTTTTTATATTTAAAACATTTCTTGCTATTTCAATTACAGCTAATTGCATTCCAAGACATATTCCAAAAAAAGGAATATTTTTTTCCCTAGCTAATTTAATACTAACTAATTTTCCTGCAATTCCTCTTTCTCCAAAACCTCCTGGTACTAATATACCTTGAACTTCTAATAATTCGTTAGTAATTTGATTATTATTTAATTTTTCTGAGTTAATCCATTTGATATTAACTTTTGTATTATTTGAAAGTCCTCCATGTACAAAAGCTTCAGATAAAGATTTATAACTATCTTTTAAATCAGTATATTTCCCTACAATTCCAATTGAAATTTCATTTTTTAAATTGTTAATTTTTTTTACAACTTTGTTCCAAGGTTCTAAATCAAGAGGATATTTATCCGCTTCATATCCGAGTACATTTAAAAGTGATTGATCCAAACCAGCCTTATAATATAATGAAGGCACCTCATAAATAGAATTAGCATTTTGTGCAGGAATAACATTTTCTTTTTTAACATTACAAAAAAGAGAAATTTTATTTAAAGAATCTAAATCAATTTGTTTTTCACATCTACACATAATTATATCTGGTTGTATTCCTGCATTTAGCAATTCTTTAACAGAATGTTGTGTTGGTTTAGTTTTGAGTTCACCTGCAGCAGATATATAAGGAACATAAGTCATATGTATCAAACTTGATGAAATCTTGTCTTTATCGTTTCTTATTTGTCTAATAGCTTCTAAAAAAGGTAAAGATTCGATATCACCAACTGTTCCTCCTATCTCACATATTACAAAATCTTCATCTTCAAGATCATTAAAAATAAACTTTTTAATTTCATCTGTAACATGAGGGATAACTTGAATTGTAGAACCAAGATATTTACCTTGCCTTTCTTTATTTAGAACATTTGAATAAATTCTACCAGAAGAAATAGTATCTGATTTTTTAGAAGATAAGTTTGTAAATCTCTCATAATGACCTAAATCTAAATCAGTTTCTGCACCATCATCAGTTACGAATACTTCTCCATGTTGATAAGGGCTCATCGTACCTGGATCTACATTCAAATAAGGATCAAGTTTTCTTAGTCTTATTTTAAAATTTCTAAGTTGTAGGAGAGATGCTAAAGAAGCAGAAGCGAGACCTTTTCCTAATGAAGATGAAACTCCGCCCGTAATAAAAACATAATGCATTACGGAATACCCTGATACATAATAATGTATTTTAGATCAAGAAGTAATACTAATTGTTTTCAGGAATAGAAGGTTCTGAAGATTCTTTTGAATTTGTTACAGATGAATCAATATTAGGAAGAGATTCTAATATATTTCTATCAGAACTAACTGAGGCTGAAATTGTTAATACCACACTCATAATCATAAATAATGTTGCCGTAAAAGCAGTTAACCTGGACAATAAGTTTGCAGAACCTCTTACAGACATCATACCGCCAAGAGCTCCACCTCCAAGACCCAAGCCCTCATTATCTGATCCTTGAAGCAAAACTAGAATAACTAATAAAACAGCAAGTATTAACTGGATAACTATTAAAGTTGTCATAAGTGCCTTATATTTACCTAATTAAGTTATTCAAGATTAATCATCAAGAATTCATTATTTTCTTATATTCCAATGCATCTAATGAAGCTCCTCCCACCAAAACTCCATCTACATTATTTAAACCCATTATTTCTGAAGCATTGTTTGAATTAACTGATCCACCATATAAAATTTTATAGTTTTCAAAATTTTGAATTTCATTTTTAATAAAAAAATGTATATTTTCAATTTCTTCTAAAGAAGGTGTTAAACCTGTTCCTATTGCCCAAATTGGCTCGTAAGCAATAATTACAGAATCTTGGGTTGCATTTTCTGGGATACTTTTAGAAATTTGTGTATATAAAATATCCTTAGTTAAATTATTACTTTTTTCCTCATATGTTTCTCCTATACAAATAATGGGATTAATATTATGTGCCATTAAATTCATAACCTTAATACAAATATCTTTATTGGATTGACCAAATATTTGTCTTCTTTCTGAATGACCAACAATACAAAACTGGCATGAAGAATCTTTGAGCATGGACGCACTTACTTCTCCTGTATAAGCACCTTTATTATAATTAGAGCAATCTTGTCCTCCTAAAAAAAGAGGGTTTAGCTTGCCAGCCAAATCGTGCAGATAGACTGATGGTATACATATAATTCCACAAATACTAGAGTTTTCTAATTTGCTACAGTTAAGCTCTTTCAAATACTGTTCAATAAATTCAATTGAACCATTTAATTTCCAATTAGCTACAACTATTCTATCAAATTTGTTAATTTTGAGCATATTTTTACTTTCCCTTATAGAAAGTATTATTATACAAGCAACGCCGTAAAAAAGAAATATGTTTAGAAGTCTAGGAAAATCTAAAATTACTTGGGTGCTTGTTATATTATTTGGCATTAGTTTATTCTTTTTTAGAGGTAGCAAACGGTACTCAAATTTTTTCAATTCAGACAATGTAATAGCCAAAGTGTCTGGAACTCCTATCTCAACATCTAAATTTAATAGAACACTTGATATCAATATACAACAATTCAATCAAATATTAGGAAAACCAATATCTCAAGAAGAAATTAGAAAATTTCAAATTCATAAACTAGCATTGAACGGACTTATCAATGATGCAATTTTTGAAAATGAATTTGATAAACAAAATTTTAAATTAGATGAAACTGTCATAGCTAAAAGAACAAAAATAACCTTGCCTGAACTATATAATGAAAATAACAAATTAGATGAAAATTATTTAAAAGAATTTTTAAAACAACAAAATTTAAAAATTGAAGATATTGTTCAAATTATTCATTACAATGCAAGAAGTGATTTTTTTAATGATGCTTTGTTAAATATTAAATACCCTAGTATGTTTTCTTCAAAAATAGAAAGCTATGAAAAACATGAGAGAATAATAAATTATATTAAATTTCCAATAGAATCAGTTGATATAACTTCTTTTATTAATAATAACGAAAATACATTAGATGATATCCTAAATTCTTATTATCAAAACAATATAAATTTATATATGTCTGATGAAAAAAGAGATTTGGATTATATATTGATTGATAAAGAAAATATTATAAATAGTTTTATTCCTTCATTTGATGAAATAAATGAATACTACAATAACAACTTGAGCTTATTTATAGAAAAAGAAAAAAGGAGTTTTATTCAATTTAATTTCAAAACTCTTGATGAAGCCAAAAAAATTAAAAATAAAATAGAGAAAATATCTCTCTATGATGAACTATTATCATTTGCTGATAATAATAACGTCCAATATAATTTTTTTCAAAATTTATCAAAAGATGATATAATGGATGAAATTGCAGAATCTTTATTTAATCTTAAATTAAATAATCAATCCGCTATCATAGAAAGTCCTATAGCTAATCATATTGTGGTACTGAAAAATATTGAACCAAGAAGACAATTGACATTTGATGAAGTTAAAGAAAATATAAGCTTAACTATTGCTGAAATTGATTCAAATAATTATTTATTAGATTTAGAAAGTAATATTTCTCAAGACATACTTAATGGTATGGATCTAATAAAATTAGCAAATAAATATAGTTTAAATCTATTAAATATTAACAATATTACAAGAAACTATAATAATTTTGCAAACAAAGACAAATTATTTTACGAAAGTCTAATCGAGAATGCTTTTAATGCAAATGTTGATTATGTGAATGATATAATTCGCTTAGATAAAAACAAATTTTATATATATAATGTAACCAATATATTGTTTTCCAATCCTTTGAATTTTGATGAAATCAGAAATAAAGTATTTGAAAATTGGAAATTTTCAAAAAGAATAGAAGAAATACAAATAGCTACGAATCTAAATAAAAATAACAAAAATTTTATTAATAAATTAGCTTCAAAGTACAATACAAAAATTAACCAAATTTCAATTATGAATACTAATGGTAATTTACCAAAAATTCTAATTTCTGATATCTTTTCGAATGAATTAGATACAATTAATTTTGCAAATACTGACAATGAAATTTTTGTTGCAAAAGTTCTTGATATTAAAATTCCTAAGAACAATAATGATAATTATAACAATATACAGTTGATAGATGATTTTAAAAATATCTTGAAATTGGAAATGTTAAAAAATGTGAAAATATCTATTAATGATAATCTAATAAATGTATTGATAGATAGCTACTAATGGACATAATAGATCAAAATATATTTATAGAAAAATACAATAAGAATATTCCTCAGATTTTATCTAAAAATTTTATTGCTGATACAGATACACCTGTTTCTGCTCTATTAAAAATTTCAATAGATCAAAAATATTCGTTTCTATTAGAATCTGTTGAAGGAGGAGATCAAAGAGGAAGATATTCTTTTCTTGGTTGTGATCCTGACTTAATATGGACAATTAATAATGGCAAAGTTAAAGTTGAATCTTTAAATAATTCAATTAATCCAAATATATTTATTGAATTAACACCAATTGAGTCGTTAAAAAAATTATTAAATTTTTCAAAAATAAATAGAAATTCCTCTGAAACACCTTATCCTGTTTTAGTTGGTTATTTAGGTTACCCTATGATTCGTTTTATGGAAAAAATTGAATTAAAAAACCCCGATACACTAAATATACCTGATTCTATAATGATAAGACCAAGCGTTGTTGCTGTCTTTGATAATATTAAAGATACGATAAATATTATGACAGCTATATATCCAAATAAAAATATAGATGCTCAATCTTCTTTTAATTTAGCAAATATAAAAATAAATAAAGTCATTAATCAGATGAATAGTGAAATTACCAAAAAAAAAAATACCGCCTCTAATAGTTTAAAAAAAAATCTAAATTTTAAATCAAATTATTCAAAAGACGAATATTGTGACATTGTAAAGAAATCAAAATCTTACATACAAGAAGGAGACATATTTCAAGTTGTGCTTTCGCAAAGATTTAAATGTGATTATCATCTAGATGCCAAAACATTTTATAGATCCTTGCGACGCCTTAATCCCTCTCCTTTTTTAGTAAATTTAAATTTTGATAAATTTGGACTAGTTGCTTCAAGTCCAGAAATTTTAGTAAGAGTCAGAAATAATAAAGTAACAATACGCCCTATTGCTGGAACAAGAAAAAGAGGTAAAACTGCCAGTGAAGATTTATTATTGTCAAAAGATTTAATAAAAGATGAAAAAGAATTAGCAGAGCATCTAATGTTACTGGATTTGGGTAGAAATGATGTTGGGAGAGTTGCAAAAATTGGTACAGTAAATGTCACAGAAAAGATGAACATAGAATATTATTCTCATGTTATGCATATAGTTTCTAACGTTGAAGGGCTTTTAGATCAAAAATATGATGCTATAGATGCGTTAATATCTGGTTTTCCAGCAGGAACTGTATCAGGTGCACCAAAAATCAGAGCTATGGAAATAATTGAGGAACTTGAAAATGTAAGTAGAAGTTTTTATGGTGGAGCTATGGGATATTTTGATTCTAATGGACAAATGGATACATGTATAAGTTTAAGAACAGGATTGGTCAAAGATAATAAACTATATATTCAAGCTGGCGGAGGAATAGTTTTTGATTCAGATCCAATAAAAGAGTTTGAAGAAACAGTTAATAAAGCTAAAGCTTTAATTGCAGCTGCAAAGGATTCCTACAAATATTCTTAATATGATAATACTAATTGACAATTATGACAGTTTTACTTTTAATGTTTTTCATTATTTAAGTGAAATTGGAGCAAAGGTAAAAGTTTTTAGAAACAATCAAATTTCAACAGATGAGGTAATTAAAATGAAGCCCTCAGCATTGGTGATTTCACCTGGGCCTTGTACACCAAATAAAGCAGGTATATGCTTAGATCTAATTAAAAAATGTAAATTATTATTTCCTATTTTCGGTATTTGTCTTGGACATCAATCTATTGGTCAAGCTTTTGGCGGAACTATAATAAAATGTCATGAAATCAAGCATGGTAAATTAGACACTATCAAACATAATAATCATCCTTTGTTTAATGAAGTACATAATAATTTTTTGGCGACGCGATATCATTCATTAATAATAGATAAAAAATCTCTCTCAAAAGATTTTGAAATCATTGCTAGTACACAAAATAATATTATTATGGGTATAGCGCATAAAAAAATGAATATATATGGTTTACAATTTCATCCTGAAAGTATTGGGACTTTAGAAGGTAAAAAAATTCTAAAAAATTTTTTAAAAATTATAAATTATGAAACTTAATGAAATTAAAAATAAATTATTTGAGCAAAAAAATCTTTCAATAGAAGAAACTTCCTATATTTTTAATTTAATTATGAATGGAGAAATATCTGAGATTGATACAACATCAATTTTAATTGCTTTAAAAATTAAAAAAGAAACTAAAAATGAAATTCACGGAGCTGCTAAAATAATGAGAGAAAAATCCATTAAAATATCCTCACCTAAAAATACAATTGATACTTGTGGAACTGGTGGTGATATGAAAGGCACCTTGAATATTTCTACAAGTGCAGCTCTTGTAGCTGCTAGTGCAGGAGCTATTGTAGCTAAACATGGTAACCGATCAATTAGTTCAAAATCAGGATCTGCTGATTTACTTGAAAAATTAGGTATTAAATTAACTCCTGAAATAAAAGATTTAGAAAAATCATTAAACAAATATAATTTTTGTTTCTTGTTTGCTCAATTTCATCATTCTAGTATGAGACACGTAATAAATGTTAGGAAATTATTAGGAACAAGAACAATTTTTAATTTATTAGGGCCCCTGACAAATCCAGCTTCAACAAAAAAACAACTTATTGGGGTGTATGACAAAAAATGGATTCGTATACATTGTGAAGTTTTAAAAGATTTAGGATCGACTGAAGCAATGATTGTTCATGGTGAAGATGGGTTAGATGAAATATCGTTGAGCAGCCCTACATATATTTCAGAATTAAAAAATAATATTATAACAGACTATATTTTTAATCCTAAAGACTATGGATATGAGTATATAAATATAAATGATATTCTGGGTCAAGATTCTGATTACAATGCCAAAGCTTTTCTAGATATGTTAGATGCTCCAAATAATAGTTTTCAAAAGATAGTTGAATTAAATGCTGGGGCGGCGATATATTTATCTGGGATAGTAAATAATTTAAAAGATGGATTTGAATTAGCAAAACAATCAATTATTAATAAAAAAACAAAAAATTATTTTTTTGATTTATTAAATAATCAATGACAGATATTCTTACTAAAATATGTGAAAAAAAGAAAATTGAATTAGAAGTAAGTAAACAAAGATGTTCTTTTACTTCTCTTGAAAAAATTATCCAAGAAAAACAAAATCGTGGTTTTAAAAAATTACTTATTAATTCCCAAAAAAAAAGAAAAAAAAATATAATTGCTGAAATTAAAAAAGAAAGCCCAAGTGCAGGAATTATAATTAAAGATTACTTTCCAGAAAATATTGCTCTTAATTATGAAAAATCTGGAGTTGGTGCAATCTCAATACTTACTGAAACATATTTCTTTAAAGGTCATCTTGAACATTTATCTCTTATAAATAAAAAAATCAATTTGCCAATAATTAGAAAAGATTTTATTATTGATTCATATCAAATTTTAGAAAGCAAAGTCTTCAAAGCTGATGCCATTTTATTAATTGTATCAATTCTAAATGATAATCAAATTAAAGAATTTATTAACATTGCAGATAATTATGGATTAGATTGTCTAATAGAAACTCACAATGAAGAGGAATTAAGCAGAGCCATTAATATCGGCTATCCCATAATTGGCATTAATAATAGAAATTTAAAAAATTTAAAAATTGACAACAATAATACTTTAAATTTAATTAAAGGAATTCCTAGGGAATTTACTGTTGTAGCTGAAAGTGGTATTAAAAATCGTGATGACATAGATAAATATAATGATGTTGGAATATTTAATTTTTTAATTGGTGAATCTATTTTAAAATCAAAAAATATTCCAAAAAAAATTAAACATTTTTTAGACTAATATGATTTCTCATTTAAATAAAAAAAATTTACCAAATATAGTAGATATAAGTAAGAAAAAGATAACTAATAGAATTGCTATTGCTGAGGGAATAATTCAATTTTCAAAATCAACATTTAAAAAAATAGAATCTTTAAAAACTAAAAAAGGTGAAATCAAAAATATTGCAATTATTGCAGGCATAATTGGTGCTAAAAAAACAAGTGAGCTAATTCCTTTGTGTCATAGTATCGGAATTGAAAATATTAAGATAGACATTAAAACTTTAAAAAAAAAATCTTCATTAAAAATAACATCAATATTAAAAAACACAGGTAAAACTGGAGTTGAAATGGAGGCTCTCACTGCAGTTAGCATAGCTTGTTTAACAATTTATGACATGTGCAAAAATCTTGATAAAGGCATTATAATCAAAGAAATAAAATTGATTAAAAAACAAGGCGGTAAATCAGATTTTATTAATTATTAGAATCAAATTATTTCAAAAATTTCTCTAATTTTAGCTATTTTTTAGAATATTGTTGAAACATTAGTAGAACATATATAGAACAAATTTAATGCTTACTAAAAAACAAAAAGAGCTATTTGATTATCTAAGCAAATATATTGCTGAAAATATTATTTCTCCATCTTTCGAAGAAATGAAAAATGCTGTTAATCTTAAATCAAAATCTGGTATCCATGGACTGATAACAAGCCTTGAACACAGAGGTTTTATAAAAAGATTAAAACATAAAGCTAGAGCAATAGAAATAATTAGAAATATTAACAAAAAATACCTAAATACTTCACAACCAGATAATGCTTTTAGTATATCTATTCCATTACTTGGATCAATCGCTGCAGGTAATCCAATAGAAGCTATTGAAAATCCAAACGAATTTGTAAGTATTCCTTCTAACTTCGTAACAAAAAATAACCAATATTTTGGTTTAAAAATCAAAGGTCTTTCAATGATTGAAAAAGGTATTTTTGATGGAGATATTGCTATTATAAAAAAAACAAATATCGCTTTAAATGGAAAAGTAGCAGCAGTACTAACTCTAGATAATGAAATTACTTTAAAAACAATAAATATTGAAAAAAATAAAATACGTTTAATTCCATCAAATAAAAATTATCAAGAAAAAGTGTATAATATTAATGAAGTTCAAATTCAAGGAACCTTATCGGGCTTAATAAGAAAATATAACTAAAATAATTATTAATTTTAAACTATAAGTGTCCTTAATGGACAGAATAATAACTAGATTTGCACCTTCTCCTACAGGTTATCTCCACCTTGGTAGCATAAGAACTGCTTTAATAAATTATATTATAAGTAAAAAAGCAAAACAGAAATTTCCAAATTCTAAATTTTTATTACGTATTGAAGATACAGATAAACTGCGTTCAAATGAAAAATATTCAGAAAATATAATAAGTGGTTTAAATTGGTTGGGCATACAATGGGATGAAGAAATTATTTACCAATCTCAACGATTTTCTAGACACAAGGAAATAGCTTTAAGTCTACTAAAATTTAATCTTGCTTTTAAATGTGTATGTACTTCTGAAGAATTAGAATTTAAAAGAAAATTGAACGAAAAAAAAAATATAAGCATAAAAAGATTATGTGACAAATGTGAAAATAACAAAAATATTCAACTATTAGAAAATAATTATTGTATTAGAATTAAAATACCCAATGAACCTAGAACTTTAATAAAAGACTTAATTCAAGGAAATGTTGAAATAAAAAACAAAGAACTAGATAATTTTATATTATTAAGACAAGATAATACTCCTACATATATGCTTTCTGTAGTTGTGGATGATCATGATATGAATGTAAATACAATAATCAGAGGGAATGATCATTTTAACAATGCTTTTAGACATATTCAAATCTACAAACATCTAGGTTGGAAAATTCCTCAATATGCTCATTTACCTCTTATTCATGGAGAAGATGGATCAAAGTTATCAAAAAGACATGGAGCTGTTGATATTAATAAGTTAAAAAATATAGGATATTTGCCTAAAGCTATTATAAATAATTTAATTTTGCTTGGTTGGTCACCAAAAAAAGACAAGGAAATTATTGATATAGAAGAAATTATTAAAAAATTTGAAATTCAAAATTTATCAAAATCGTCTAGTATATTTGATTATAAAAAACTTAAATATTTCAATAATTATTATATTCAAGAAGTTAATGGTTTCGACTATTTAGAAAAATTTATAAATAGTGAAGGCTCAACAAAACAATATCTTATTAAAGATAAAGACAAAATTAAAATTATTTTTGAAACTTATAAAGATAAAATTAAAACATTAAATGAATTCATTGATATTATTAATATTTATCTTGATGAAGAATTTGTTGTAAAGAATAATAATATATTAGATAAAAATTTTAAAATTTTAGTTAGTCTATTTTTAACAAATTTACAAAAAATAGAAGTATGGAAAAATGATGAATTAGATCTGTGTTTAAAAACTTTTATTTCTGAAAAAAAAATAAAATTTTCTTCTTTTGGAAAACCTTTGCGTTATATTCTTACGAAAAATGTAGTAGGTCCTCCAATTATTTCAATTTTCTTAATACTTGGTAAGGAAAATACTTTAATTAGAATGAATAAATATATAAATAGTTAATATTATAGGGGTAAATATAATGTCTGATTATGAAGATAAAAAAAATAAAGCAAAATCATATACTTTATTTAACAATGAATCAGGTCAATCTTTTGAAATTCCTGTCCTAAAAGGAACTGATGGACCTGAAGTTCTTGATATAAGATCATTATATAAAGATACTGGGATGTTTGCATATGATCCTGGATATACTTCTACTGCTTCTTGTTCTTCATCTATAACTTATATAGATGGACATAAAGGAATTCTAAGACATAGAGGTTATAACATAAAAGATTTAACAACTCATAGTGATTTTATTGAAGTTTGTTACCTCCTACTTCATGGCGATCTTCCTTCAATCATTGATAAACAAAAATTTGAAAAAGTAATTAACAATCACAAAATGCTTCATGAACAACTTGTTAATTTTTATAGAGGATTTCGAAGAGATGCACATCCAATGGCTATAATGGTTGGTGTAGTTGGGGCTTTATCTGCTTTTTATAATGATAGTACAGATTTCGCAAATATTAATCAAAGAATGATAGCTTGTCATAGATTAATTGCTAAAATTGCAACTATAGGTTCTATGGCTTATAAATACTCATTGGGACAACCATTTGTTTATCCAAAAGATAACTTATCTTATTCAGAAAACTTATTATATATGACTTTTTCTGTACCTACCAAAGAATATAAGGTTAATCCTGTAATAGCGGAAGCTATGGACAAATTTTTTATTTTACATGCAGACCATGAACAAAATGCATCTACCTCTACTGTGAGGCTAGCAGGATCTTCTGGTGCTAATCCATTCGCCTGTATAGCAGCAGGTATAGCCTCACTTTGGGGTCCTGCTCATGGTGGAGCTAATGAGGCAGTAATTTTAATGTTACAAGAAATTGGTTCTGTAGAAAATATTCCAAATTTTATAAAAAAATCTAAAGATAAAAATGATCCATTTAGACTGATGGGTTTTGGACATAGGGTATATAAAAATTATGATCCTCGTGCAGAAGTAATGAAGGTAACAGCACATAAAGTTTTAAAGGAATTAGAAAAATCTGAAGATCCTCTATTAAAAATAGCTTTAGCACTTGAAAAACTTGCTCTTAAAGATGAATATTTTATAGAAAAAAAATTATATCCCAATGTAGATTTTTACTCTGGAATTATTCTTAAAGCTATTGGATTTCCTACAAGTATGTTCACCGTATTATTTGCTATAGGAAGAACAGTAGGTTGGACTGCACAATGGAAAGAAATGATTGAAGATCCAGTAAATAAGATAGGAAGACCAAGGCAATTATATAATGGTTCTAATTCAAGAAATTATGAAATAATTAATAAACGGGAAACTAAATCAATCTTTCAGTGGCTTTGGTCAAAAAAATAATTTTGTTATTTCATTAGCAGCAATACTAGCTGGAGATTGATTAAATTCAAATTCTTTTATGATTTTTTTTGAATTAATAATTTGTTTATTATTTATATCATCTGAGTTATGAATAATCTTTTTAAATAACTCAAGGAATTTTTTTGGATTTAATTTAGAATTAACAATTTCAGGTATAATCATATTATTTGCCATAATATTAATAATATTTGCATATTTAACTTTAACAAATAAACTAAAAATAATTTCTGTAAGATAATTCAATTTATAAATAATTAATTGTGGAATTTCTCTTTTCGTTATTTCTAAAGACGCTGTACCTGAACAAACTAATGCAAAAGATGTTTGAGTATATAATTTTTCCGCAATAATTGTATTTACAACAACTTTGGGTTTTTGTTTCCAATCTTTTGTTAAAGATACAATAGTCTCATTTAAATGAGGCAAGGTAGGAATAAAAATTTTCAGGGGTGAAGATATTAAATCTAAATATTCAGAAGCGATCTTAAAATATTTAATTAATGATTTTACTTCACTTAATCTGCTTCCTGGTAAAAAAGCTATATATTTATTTTTATAGTTTAATTTTGTATATTTTTTAATGTAAAATATTGGATGTCCTATACAAACTGTATCCAAATTATATTTTGTGAAATACTTATTTTCGAATGGAAAAAGTGTAAGTATTTTATCATAAATTAAGGAAAATTTCTTTGCTCTATTTTCTCTCCAAGCCCATACTGTTGGAGCAACAACTTGTACTATTTTTCCTTTATAACCTTTTTTTCTTATTTTTTTAGCAAGCGGATAATTAAAATCTGGTGAATCTATAGTTATAACAATGTCAAAATTGTTATCAATAATTAAATTAGATAATTTATTAATCATATAGATATATTTTTTTATTGAAAATATAATTTCGATTAAACCTATTGATTTAAAATCTTTTAAAGAAAAATATTGATTATTCATAAATGGAAGCATTTTAGTTCCTCCTACTCCATTAAATGTAGATGAATTACTTTTATCAATTAAATTTGAAATAATATTTTTACCTATATTATCACCAGATTGCTCAGTAGCACATATGAAAAAACTTTTATTTTTTAAATTTTTCAAATTTTATTTACACCCGATATAAAAAGGGAGTTTTTATTGCAATAATCAATAACTTCTTTTTTTTCTAAAAGAATACATTGTTTTTTTTCTAAAAAAACTCCTTCATAATTATATTTATTTAACAATTGTACAGTTTTTAATCCAATAACTGGTAAATCAATTTTGGTATTCTGGTTATATTTACTTAATTTGATTAAAATACCTTTATCTCCTTTTTTTTTGTATTTATGGCATCTTCTTATAAGTTCATCTGTGCCTTCAGCAGCTTCTACTCCAAGTATAATATTATTTTGTACAATTAAACTCTGGGAAATATCTGCTTTCCCAATTAATTTAAAATTATTTAATCCTTTAGTTAAATTTTTAAAAGAAATTTTATTTGGCTTTTTATTAGTTAAATGATCTTCATTAACAAATAAATCTTCACATAAAGTTTTCCAATCTAACATTTTAAAATTATTTTTTTCAAAAAATGATGAAATAGATACTAGCAACCTGTCATCTCCTTTTGTTTGTAAAGAATAATCTTTTATTAATTTAATTGTATTTAAATCAAAATTTATATCTTTTAAACTAGGTCTTTTAACTTTTCCTGCCATAACTATTTTAGTAATGCCATATTCTTTAAGACAAGATAAAATATTTGATAGAGATTCTAATTTAATTTTTTTTATTTTATTATTCCGATAATCGGAAAGTTTAGCAAATGGTTCAATGCAAAAAAATTTGACGTCATAGCCAAGTGTTATTAATTTTTTTCCGATTACCAAGGGAAGTTTTCCTTCTCCAGCAAGAATTCCAATCTTTGTCATTTAAATATTGCAAATTCCTCTTTTTATATTTTTTTTAATAAAATCTACTATCTCACTTATTTCAATGATGGATCTTTCTTCATCAGTAAGTTTTTCAATATTAGTTAATATTGGATCAACTTTGTTGAAAATTATTTTGTAAGAACTTTGTATTTTATGAATAATTTTATTATTTATGTTTTTTCTTTTAAGTCCAATTAAATTTAAACCTCTCAATCTACCTCTAATTCCTGTATAAAGCCCATAAGGAATTATATTGGACTCAACCCCACTCATTCCTCCGATCATGGCATATTTCCCAATTGAAACAAATTGATGAACACCTGAAAGCCCTCCTAAAATGGCGTTTTCATAAACTGTCACATGTCCAGCAAGAGTTGCATTATTTGCAAGAATTACATTAGAGAATATTTGGCAATCATGAGCAACATGTGAACCTACCATAAATAAGCAATTATTTTCAATTCTAGTTACCATTCCGCCATTTTTAGTTCCAATATTTACTGTTACACCTTCTCTAAAAGTATTATTATTTCCAATTTTTAACTCTGATAATTCACCTGAATATTTTAAATCTTGTGGAATAGTTCCTATTGATGAAAAGGGGAAAAATTTATTATTTTTACCTATCATTGTTTTCCCGGTAATATGTACGTGAGAAATTAATTCACAACCTTCTTCTATAATAACATCTTTATCAATAATACAAAAAGGTCCTATTTTAACATTACTAGATATCTTTGCTTTTGGAGAAATCACGGAACTAGGATCAATCATAAAAATTATTTAAATAAATAAAAAAATCCTACAATATACGGTTTATTTCAAAATATTTCTTTCCCTTCTTTACTAACAATCATTGCAGAAAAAACTGCTTCACAAACTCTTATAGATCCTTTTTTGGCTTCTCCATAAAATTTATATACTGATTTAACATTATTCATAATATTTACATTAAAACTTACTTCTTCATTTGGAAACACAGGTTTTCTAAATTTAGCATTGGATACACTCATAAATAAAACTGTTTGTTTTTCACTATTTGAAAAGCCCTTTGATACGACAACACCAGCTGTTTGAGCTAAAGCCTCAACTAAAACAACTCCAGGAACGATAGGCATTCCAGGAAAATGTCCTTTAAAAAAGAATTCAGTTGATAAAAAATTTCTGTAACCTGTGCCTTTTGAACCTACTTCAATTATTTCACATTTATCCAAAAATAAAAAAGGTTCTCGATGAGGTAACAATTTATAAATTTCTTCTTTATTTATAATAATCATTTTATATTTTTATATAGATTTACAATTGATTTTTTCCATTTTTTTATATCCTGAGCTGGAAATCCTGCTATTGTTGAATTATCGGATATATTTTTAGTTACTCCGCTTTTTGCTGCTATTGTTACATTTTTACCAATTTTTAAATGACCTGAAATACCAGCTTGACCACCAATAAGACAATTTTCTCCAATTTTTGTGCTTCCTGCTATACCTGTTTGCGCTGCAATAATAGTATGTTTTCCAATTTCCACATTGTGAGCTACTTGTATGAGATTATCAATTCTACAAAAATCTCCTATTATAGTAGAATGTAGGGTTCCTTTATCAATAGTAGTATTGGAGCCTATATCGACATAATCACCAATAATTACGTTACCGATGTGTTTAATTTCTATTTTTTGTCTTGAAGAAAAACCAAAACCTTTACCGCCAATAATTGATCCAGATTGAATAACACAATTTTTTCCTATTTTAGAATCAGAAATAACACAGTTACCCATAATTAATGTGTTCGCACCTATTTCAACATTAGGTCCAATTATCGTATTTTCAAAAATAACAGTATTGTTATTAATTTTGCAGTTTTCTTTAATGATAGAATTAAAATTAATTTGAACATTTTTTTTTATTATTGAATTTTTATTAATTATTGAATTGGAATCAATAATACCATTAGATTTAATAGAAGGAAGAATCAAATTTGTAGTAAAAGCATAAGCTAAATACGGATCTTCAACTATTATAGGAACACATTTATTATTTAAATATTTAATGTCTTGTTTTAAAATAAAGCATGCTTTGGCTTTTGTATTTTTCAAATCATTTAAGTATTTAGTATTGTGAAAAAAAGTTAAATCAGAACTATCTGCATAACGAAGAGTAGCTATTGTTTTAAATATTGTATTTTTATCAAGTTTAGAAGAAATATTTATAGAATATTTTAACAAATAATTTTCAATATCTTTAAAGCAAATTTTATTCATTTATTCAAAATCTTTTAATACCAGTTCTAACTCAATTTTATTAAGTTTATCTATAATAATATTTGAAATATCAATATTATCCGATGAAATAAAATATTGATTATCACTTAAAACCAAATCAATTTTGTTTTCTACAAC
>CACLJX010000012.1 GCA_902607435.1 uncultured Alphaproteobacteria bacterium
GTACAAGGGTGCAACAATCACTAACATCGCAGTGTCATCTAGAAACATGCCCATTAAAATATAAGATAATTGCATCATAATTAGCACGCCCCACGGACTAAGTTCCCACCGCTCAATAAATAAAGTTTCAATTGCTTTCACTGCACCAATGCCATCAAATACAGCTCCAAAACACAATGCTGCAAGTATGATCCACATAAACATACAAGAAACACCAAGCGTTTTTCTTAATGTTGCTTCAATTACTTCTTTATTTAATTTCCTTTTAAAGAATGCAGCAATTGTAGCACCTAGGGCTCCTACAGCAGAACATTCCACTAGACTGGCTATACCCATAAGAAATAATCCTGTCATCGCAAAGAAAATAACAAATGGAATAATGCCAGCTCTTAAAAGTTTAATTTTTTCACCTACAGGTATTTCTCTTTCTTCTTTTGGTAGTGTTGGACCTAGTTCTGGTTGTAGGCGACAACGTATATATATGTAAAGTATAAACAAAGTAGCCATGAGTAAACCTGGTAACACTCCAGCAAGCCATAGCCTGCTTACTGGTTGACGTGCAATCATCCCATACAACACAAGAACAACGCTTGGAGGTATTAAAATACCAAGGGAACTGCCCGCCTGCACAACACCTGTTATCATTCTTTTATCATAGCCTCTGCGAAGCATTTCAGGTAAAGCTATGGTGGCTCCAATAGCCATTCCAGCAACACTCAAACCATTCATTGCAGATATAGCAACCATCATTCCCATGGTACCAATTGCTAAACCACCTTTTACACCACCAAAATAAACATGGAACATACGGTATAAATCATTTGCTATGCCTGACTCAGATATCATGTAGCCCATATAGATAAACAAGGGCAAGGTTAACATTGGATACCATTTAAATAACTTCCATGTTGCAGTATACGGCATCTCGATTGCTCCATCACCCCACAACAATAATGCTGCTGCAGCTGATACAAAACCTATTGCTCCAAAAACGCGTTGGCCTGTTATCAACATCAAAAGCATTGTTACAAACATAAAGACGGCAATAAATTCGTAACTGAAATAATCTGCAATCATTTTATTTCTCTGTCCGTTACTTTTGCAATATCTTTAAAGAACATAGAAATAGATTGAAGTAACATTAATGAAATTCCAATTAACATGATTGTTTTAATAGGCCACACATATGGTGCCCAAGCAGTAAATAATCGTTGTTTTGTTTCAATAGTATAATTTAAACTAGAAATAGATCCGTACAATAAAGTTACTAAATAGAAAACTAAAAAGAAACTTGTAAACATATCCATCTTAGCTTTATTGCGATCTGAAAGTTTACTATAAACTAAATCCATGCGAACATGATCGCCTGTAATCATAGAATATCCGCCACCAAGCAAATAATAGCCTGTAATAATAAATTGAGCCATTTCAATAATCCACATCAGGGGTATATTAATGATATTTCTTGTTACAAAAGAAAGAACAAGAATAAACATCATTACAAAAACCATATACATTGTTAATCTACCTATCTTAATACAAAGCCAATCTATAAGGTTGACATATAAGCAAATTATTTTTGGCATATTATTTTTTGGATATTGAATCTATTAAGTGTGCGAACATTAAAATATCAGATAAATAAAAACAACTAAAAATAGTATTTATGAATAAGAGGTTTTGTATTAACCCTAATAACTAAATAAACTCATGTTTGACGATGGATAGAATTAATAAGAAATATCTCTCAATCTACAATTTCATTACTTACTTGAAGGTGTAATTTTTCACCTTTATAGGGATATTTTCGGGCAACATCCTCGTTTATTTCAACACCTAGACCGGGTTCTTTTGAAGGAATCACATAACCTTGATCCCATTGAATAGGTTTTGTTAAAATTTCAGCATAAAAACCATCCATTTTTTTTATACTTTCTAAAATTAAAAAATTTGGAATACAGGTTGCAATTTGAATATTAGCTGCTGCTACAATAGGTCCACAATATAGATGGGGTGCAATTTGCACTCCATGAGCTTCTGCTATAGCAGCAATTTTTTTTGCCTCTAATATTCCACCTACTCTTCCTAAATTAAATTGAATAATAGAAGCTGCTTTTTTTTCTATAACTTTAGCAAACTCGTATTTCGTGCTTAGTCTCTCTCCTGTTGCAATAGGTATAGATGTTTTAGAAGCAACTAAAGCCATTGAATCTATGTTATCAGGTGGAACAGGCTCTTCAAACCATAAAGGATCGTATCTTTCTAATTTTTTTGCAAGACGGATAGCACTTGAAAAAGTCATTTGTCCATGTGTTCCTAGCAAGATATCACATTTATCTCCAACTGCGTTCCTAATAGTAGAAACGAATTTCTCAAAAAAGGATAATGATTTTAAAGATAAATGTCTTGGATCATAAATTGTATAGGGACCGACAGGATCAAATTTTACAGCTGTAAACCCTAACTTTGTATATTCCAAAGCTCTTTCAGCTGCTAATTCAGGATCTTCATAAACATTATTTTTATCTTTTTTTGATGGATAAAGATATGTGTAGGATCTTAATTTCTCTCTAACCAATCCTCCTAACAATTCATAAATAGGCTTGTTGAGATCTTTGCCAATTATATCCCAACAAGCCATTTCTATTCCAGATAAAATACTCATTAATGTTGTATCGGGTCTTTGATTATATCCTGAAGAATAAATTTTACGGAAAAGACTTTCAGTTTTATAAGGATCACTATCTATAACAAAACGATCAGCCACATCTTGAATCATTTTTTTAACAGAACTCGGATGAAAAGGTGGTGCATAACACTCTCCCCATCCAAATATATTATTAGATGTAACTTTTATCAAAATAAAATATTGTCCTCCATAATCAGGTGAAGGATTACCTACAACAAATGTTTCTACATTATCTACTTTCATTTTTTAATTAGCTTTATATGATTTTGTTAATAGTATATACTTTATATATTCACATATATTATCGAAGACAGTAAATTAAAAAAATTATGGAAAAATATAATAATTATATTAATGGAAAATGGATTGATAGCTCTTCAGGCAAAACAATTGAAGTAGATAATCCTGCTACAGAAAAAGTCATTGGAGAAATAGCTTGTGCCACAAATGCAGACGTTGATATGGCTATTGAAGCTGCTAAAAAATCTTTTCAAAATAGATCTCTAGTTGATATGCCTATAATGGATCGTGCCCGTTTGATGCACAGAATTGCTGATGAAACAAGAAAAATTGCCAAAGAAGGAGGCACTCTTCTTTGTTATGAAAATGGTAAAGCACTAGCAGGTGCTGTAAAAGAATTCAGTGATGTTGCAGATACATTTGATTATTATGCGGGCCTAACGGATAAATTAGAAGGTAAAACTATACCTGTCGCAAATGGAGTTCTGGATTATACTGTACTAGAACCGTATGGTGTTTCAGCTCATATTATACCGTGGAATTATCCTTTAGCAATGATTGGAAGATCGCTTGCGTGTGCTATGGCAACTGGTAACTCTACAATAATAAAAACCCCAGAGCTAACGCCTCTTGCAGCAACTGTTTTTGCTAAAGCAATAGAGAGAGCTAATACCCCTCCTGGCGTTGTTAATATTATTTGTGGCTATGGAAATGAAGCTGGCGCATATCTGGTATCGCACCCAGACGTTAATCATATAGTTTTTACTGGTTCAGTAGCGACAGGGAAAAAAATATTACATGCCGCTGCAGATAAGGCTATCCCTGCAATTGTTGAACTTGGTGGCAAATCTGCTGGCATTGTGTATCCTGACGCTAACCTTGATGATGTAGTTGAGAGTGCAAGACACGCAATTTTTGGGGTTGCTGGACAAATATGTACAGCTATGTCGCGGCTTGTTGTACACAAATCTGTTAAAGATGAATTACTAGTAAAATTAGTTGATTTAAGTAAATCACTAAAAGTTGGCCCGGGTTATGAAGAAGGATCAGAGTTAACCCCGGTTATTTCTCAAAATCAATTAGATAAAGTAGAAGGTTATGCTAGATCTGGAATTCAAGCAGGAGCAGAGGCAGTCCATGGTGGTAAGCGTGTTGACCGTGAAGGATATTTTATGGAAGCTACTGTTTTGGACAAAGTTACCCAGGACATGACAGTAGCGCGTGAAGAAATCTTTGGTCCTGTACTCTCAGTTCTTGAATATGAAGAACCTGAGGAAGCTATTCAAATTGCAAATGATACAGATTACGGATTAGGTGCTGGTGTATTCACAAAAGATTTAGACAAAGCTTCTTGGACGGCAAACAAATTGGAATCAGGACAAGTATATGTTAATAAGTGGTTTACAGGAAGCCTTGCAACACCGTTTGGTGGTTATAAACAATCTGGATATAGTCGTGAAAAAGGACAGCAAGCATTAAATGCTTATTTACAAATAAAAAATGTTGGGATTAGCTTAAGTTAATTAATCAATTAAATCTATTTGGATTAAATGCAGATATATCAATATTAGGTTTTATACCTTGAACTAAATCCCTTATAACCTTTCCAGTCACGGCACCTAGCGTCCATCCAAGATGTTGATGTCCAAAAGCATAAAATACTTTTTTATTTTTTTGAGATTGCCCTATAATCGGCATCGCATCAGGAAGTGTTGGCCTAAAACCAAGCCAAGTTGATTTCATATCACCTAACATTGGTAATAATTTTCTAGCTTCCTTTTCAATCATGCTTAATCTTTTTGGATTAGCTTTTTTATGAAGACCGGCTATTTCTACTGTACCTGCAGCCCTAATACCTTCTTCTATTTGTATAATATAAAAACCTGATTGAGACCATCCTATAGGTCTATTAATCAGCTTGTTATTATTTTCAAACAATACATGATAACCTCTTTCTGTATCTAAAGGAAATTTATCTCCAATCATTAACGCTAATTCTTTTGACCAAGAGCCAGCACTAATAATAATTTTTTCAAAATCAAAAGTACTGTTATCAGAAACAATCTTAACTTCATTTTCATAATTGTTAATTGCGGTAATTTTTTTATTTAAAAATGATCCTCCTTGTTGAAGAAAACTTTCAAAGATTTTTTTGCTCACTTTAATAGGATTTATTGTGTATCTTGAGCCTTCAAAAATTAAACCACAATAATATAGTTGAGCAATGTTAGGTTCTAATTCATTAATTTCAGCGGCATTTAATTCCTTAATTTTTACTCCATTTATTTTTCTTAAATTAATTGAATATTTAGCTGCTTGATATTCTGTTTCTGTTTTATAAAGATATAATGTTTCGTTATTATTAATATACTGAGAAACTTCCACTTCCTTAAATAACTCATCATATGACAAACGTGAATGACTTAAAAAATGAGCTAGAGAAGACGCTATATATTCAACTTTATCTTTTTTGCAATTCTTCAAAAAACTAAATACCCAAGGTAGATTTTTTAAAACATAACCAAAATCAATTACCAAAGGCCCATCTTGTTTTAAAAGCATAGAGGGTAAATCTTTAAATATGGTTGGAGAATTAACGGGTATACAAGCATAATCAGCAAAAGTACAAGCATGACCTGAGCTTGTCATAGAGCCTGGTTCATTATGATCAAATAATGTGACTTTATAGCCAGATTTTTGAAGAAAATAAGCTGAGCAGATACCTACAATGCCAGCTCCGATAACTGCTATATTTTTCAATTAATTTTTAACGATGAGAAATACCACGCATTTTTTCAGAGCGCCGACGTAATAATTCTACTGTAGTGAGTAAAAAAATCGAAAGAGCTACAAGACATGTAGCCATACACAAAATAACAGGACTTATTTCTTGTCTAATACCTGCCCACATTTGTTTTGGTATAGTTAACTGATCCAAACTTGCCATAAACATCACAATCACAACTTCATCAAATGAAGTAATAAAAGCAAATAAGGCTCCTGATATAACTCCTGGCAAAATAAGAGGCATAATTACTTTAAAAAATGTCCGGACAGGTCTGGCACCTAAGCTTTGAGAAGCTTTAGTCATATTGGTATCAAATCCAACCAGTGTTGCTGTCACAGTAATTACTACAAATGGAGTTGAAAGTGCTACGTGTGCTAAAATTATGCCAGTAAATGTATAAACAAGATTTACTTTGGCATAAAAGAAAAACATACCAGCAGCTGTTATAATCAAAGGAACTATCATAGGAGAAATAAGAATTGACATAATGAGTCCCTTAAAAGGCATGTGTGGTCTACTTAATCCCAAAGCAGCTAAAGTGCCAAGAACTGTTGCAACAAGGGTTGATATACCTCCAACAAAAAAACTATTCACAGTTCCTACCATCCATCTATTACTACAAGGTGTCGTTAGGTTTTTATCAGTGCAAATACCAACCATGTATCGATACCAGCGAAAAGACCACGCTTCCGGTTCAGGTGGCCAAGCTAACATGCCTTCTGTAAAAAGCATAAAAGGTGATCTGCTAAAAGAAATAGGAATGATAGCAACTAGTGGTGCAATAAGGAAAAAGAAAACAACTCCACAAAAAAATAAATAAAAATAATAATATGTTCTTTGTACTGGGGTTGCGTAACTTGGTAATGCCATATTTTATCCTAACTTAATGTTATCAATTCCAACTATTTTATTATAAAGCCAATACAAAACTAACATTATTCCTAGAAGGATTGCTCCTAGAGCAGAGCAGAGGCCCCAATTTATTGTCGTTTTTAAGTGATGAGCAATCCAATGCCCAATTAGTTGACCATCTTTACCTCCAACTAATTCAGGTGTAATAAAATATCCTATAGCTAAAACAAAAACTAATAATCCTCCAGCACTCATTCCTGGAATTGTTTGAGGAAGATATACACGCATAAAAGCCCTTACTGGTTTAGCACCTAAATTTTGAGCCGCACGCATATGACTTTTTGGAATAACTTTCATAACACTGTAAAGAGGAAGAATCATAAATGGCAAAAGAATTTGTGTCATTGCGATGATTGTCCCAGTCATATTATAAACCATCTGAATTCTTCCGTCATCGGATAAAATCCCAAGCCAAACCAAAACACCGTTAATCACTCCATTTTGTTGCAACATTACAATCCAGGCAGTTGTTCGAACAAGTAAAGATGTCCAAAAAGGTAATAGAACAAATATCATAAGTAAGTTGCTATAACGCAGAGGTAAATTAGCTAACAAATGAGCTACAGGGAAACCCAAAACTAAACAATAAAAAGTTACATAAACGCTTACTTTAAAAGTTTTAATCCATGTTGCAACATATATGCGTCTTTCTTCACTTTGCATGATAACTTTTGAATCCTGATCATACGTTCTATCGATTGCATTCCAATAATATATTGGTGTAGTCTCAGCAAGCATCTGAGACATAGAGTACCAGAATGTTGGATCTGCCCATCCTTTGTTTATTTCTATAAGAGTATCTTTGTAAGATGTTGGCAATTCTCCAGATTTAACAATTTTATTTATTTGTCGTCTTGTTTTTTTTATTAAACTTTTCCAACCAGATTTGGAATAGTTCATTCGGGTAATAGCTCTTCCTATTTTTAATTTGTCTCCATAACCAATATCTTCAAATAAAGCTCTATAAACTGCTTCAGGCGGGAGTTGATCTTTTTCTTTGTCCCACTTTTTATACTCTTCAAAAGTTTTTCCATATACTTCATTGATCTGACTATCATCAACGCTTCTTAGTAACATATCCCCTATTGGAACTATAAAAGTAACAATGATAAAAAGCAAAAGTGGGAAGACCAAAAGAAAAGCTCTAATCTTATTTCTTCTTTCAGTTTTTCTTAAACTAACTTTTAGAGGTATGCCATCAGTTGTTAGAATTTGATCTGCAGTAGAAATATTAACCTCCAAAAAAAAAGGGCGAGATATTATCTCGCCCTAAAAGTAAATTAAATTTACTTAATAATCAAGCTTAGTTACCCATCCAAGCGCCATAACGCTCATCGATTTCAGCTCCATTATCAGACCACCATTCAGGATCTCCCATAACTGAGATTTTTAATAACTCAGGTGTATTAGGCATATGACCCATCACATCAATTCCAGTATGGAACCAAGGCTCGCCAGCTTTAATAATATCAATACCTGATGCTCTCATTGGACCATAAGTAATGTATTTAGCTTGTAAAGCTTGTGATTCAGGTGAAGAAGCATGTATCATCCAAGCTAAAGCTTCATCTCTGTTAGGAGAACCAGATACTAAACAAATATATTCTTGCTCAATTAACTGTCCTTCCCAAATGTATTCAAAGTTTTCACCTTCACTTAGGTTAGCTGCACCAACACGACCGTTATATGCGATAGACATTACAACTTCACCACTTTTTACTAGTTCAAGTGGTTTAGATCCTGCAGACCAATGCACAATGTCATCCTTGATCGTATCCATCTTAGCAAATGCTCTGTCAACTGCACCAGTTTGATCTTTAAGCACAATATAAACAGCATCTGGAGCTACACCATCAGCAACAAGTGCCATTTGGATAAATCCGTTTGCCCAAGTATGAACACCTCTTTTACCAGGGAATTTAGTAGTATCAAAAAAGTCAGCTATCTTTGATGGTTTTTCACCAGAGAACGCATCTGGATCGTAGAATACTACATATGTCCAGAAGATTTGCGGAGCACAACAATCCGATAAATTGGTAACACCACTAGCTGCCATATCATCAATCATACTAGTTCCATCTGGAGCTGGAGTAAAATTATCATATTCAGCTGAGATATCTTCGAATAATCCTTCATCACAACCAGTAATTGCTTCATCAGGAAGAACATCGACAACATCCCAAATAACGCTACCACTTTCAACTTGTGCTCTTATTTCACCAAGACCACCATTATAGTTTTCAAACTTTACAGTACCAGCGTCATAAGTATCGACGTAAGCTTTTATTTGACTTTCAGTATAAGCACCACCCCAAGATGCAACAGTGACATCAGCACTTGCTGTATAGGGAAATGCTATAAAAGAAGCAAATAAGAAGGCTTTTAAAAGTTTTGACATAAGCTTTCCTCCTCTTGTTTGGAATTAAATTAAAGTACTTTAAGTAGTTTATGTCTCAAATGTAGACTTCTTAACATGGATGAAATCTAAACAAAAGACTAAAATGATATGAAAAATGACCGGAAATGGTTAAATTAAATTTGAGAAGTTATTTAGTTAGCATCCAGAGCCCTAATGTCTTCTGCTTGCCAAGTTAAACCTATTGTTGATCCTTCTTTTAAAGCAATATTTCCTTCATTTGGAATTTTTACAATGAATTCATCATTGCCACATACTTCAACACGTGCACGAATATGGTCTCCAAGATAGATTAATTCTTTAATATCGCCCTTAAAATTATTTTCATCTGATGTTTCTTGCGTATTAATAGTAACTCTTTCAGGTCTTACTGAAAGTTGAGTTTTGTCTCCAACCGAATCGACTTTAACCTTAAGAGCCTTAACACTACCACCACCATCAAGATCAACGCTACAGAAATCCCCATTTATTTCACTTACCGTTCCTGTCATTCTGTTATTTTCACCAATAAATTGTGCAACAAAAGAATTTTCAGGTTTTTCGTATAATATATCTGGCGTTGATAGTTGCTGAATAACGCCTTCGTCAAACACTGCTATACGGTTTGACATTGTAAGTGCTTCACTTTGATCATGTGTAACATAAACAACTGTAATACCGATTCTTTCATGAATATGTTTAATTTCATATTGCATCTGTTCACGTAAATTTTTGTCTAATGCTCCTAGAGGTTCGTCCATTAAAACTAATCGTGGTTCAAAAACGAGGGCGCGAGATAAAGCCACACGTTGTTGTTGTCCCCCTGATAGTTGTGCAGGAAATCGTGTTCCAAAATTTCCTAGCTCAACCATATCTAGAGCTTTCTTAACTTTATCTTGTACTTCTGTTTTAGATAGTTTTCTGACTTCAAGAGGAAAAGATAAATTTTCCTGCACTGTCATGTGAGGAAACAATGCATAATTCTGAAATACCATTCCTATCTCTCTTTCATAAGGAGGTATTTTGCTAATAGGTTTACCTTCAAGATATATCTCCCCATTTGTTGGAGTTTCAAATCCAGCAAGCATCATAAGAGTTGTGGTTTTGCCAGATCCCGAAGGTCCAAGCATTGTTACAAATTCTCCTTTTGCAATATTCAAATTAAGATTTTTTACAACTAGAACTTCCCCGTCATAACTTTTATCAATCTTATCAAATACTACAAAATCTTTTTCTTGAGATGCCAAAATTCACCCTTTGTTAAATTTATGCTTGCAGGTAATGTAAACCAACAAACTATGTCAAGTTAAGAATAGATAGTATAGCTGAAAAAATCAATTTTAAAAGTGTTCCTTCATAAACTCTAACCAATTAGACCCAAGAATTTTAAATGCATCATTTTCATTCATCCCACTTTTTAATAAACCATTAAATATGTTGATTATATCACTCCCTTTTTCAAACCAGGCTGGTTGTTTTGGCCAAGAAGTATCTTTATTTGTTGATTCTCCATAATCTTTTTTCTTTGTCCATTTCCCGTTTCTCATCCACATTACTATTTCATCAGGCCAATTTTTACACAAATCACTTCCTATACCAACATGTTCAATACCAATCATATCCACGAGTTGATTGATCATTGAACAAAAATCTTCTAACGTACAATCTCCATGATTTTTTAAATGAAGAGGATATAAACTTAATCCAATAAACCCGTCTTTCTTAGCTAAATTTTTTAAAACTTCTTCATCAATACTTCTTATTGATTTATGAAAAAATTGAGGATTGGCATGAGATATAGCTACTGGTTTTGATGATAAACTAATTGCATCCAAACAAGTTTTTTTTCCTGCATGACTTAAATCTACTATCATACCCAAGCGATTCATTTCCTCAATAACTGCATGACCAAATCTACTAACGCCAGAATCATTTGGTTCAAAGCAACCTCCTGCTAAAGGTGTTTGATTATTATATGTTAATTGCATAAAACGAAGTCCTTTTGAAAAAAATTTTTCTAATAGAAAAATATCGTTTGCTATAGGTGCAGAATTCTGGAAACCAAAAATTATTGCAACTTTATTATTTTTTTTTGCTTCAATAATATTTTGTGTCTTTTGAGCATGACATATAATATCTTTATGTTGAATAAAAAGGTCATTCCATTTATCTATTTTTTTAAAAGATTCTTCTGTATTTTCCCAATATACAAGAGTAGCATGAACAGCCGTTAACCCGCCTCTCCACAAATCTTCAAAAATTTCTCTGTTCCAATTGCAGTATTGCAAACCATCAATAATAATTTGATTTTTAAACTGTTCTTTCATTATGAAACCTTAATTATAGTAATAAATATTTAAACTATTTTATTATATATATATAACCTATTACAATGTTACAAAAACCATCTAAAAAAAATATTTTTCCTTCAGATATGATGTCGCTTGAAAGAATGGGGTGCCGTTATCCATCCAGATTAAGTTTTTCCAGAAGTATGCTTCGTAGGATGATTAAGGAAAATTGGTGCGTTAACAGAGTTAGATTTCAATTAGATAAAGAAGGTTATGGGTACGCTATTTACGAAATCAAAACACCAAAACAGTTATATTCACTAATATGTTTTTCACAGTATATTGATGAAAGTGAACGAAGTGATAGGGTTATAGCAGAAAAATGGGATACATCGTATGCTCTTCTTATTGGAAAAATATCAACAAAGGATTTTGAGCGATTAAAAACTAATATTCCTTTACAAGAAGCTGGGAGAAACTCTTCCAAAGAATTAGTAATAAGTAGGGCTAATAAAAGTGTCAGACTTTTTGAAAAAGTTGTTTGTTCGTTGTCAAAAGGCTTACAACCTGCAATTCGAGACATAAATGATGTAGGATATCTTTTGCGAACTACCGCTGTGTATGGAAGTGGAAAATTTGGCCTTTCAGATTTCATGAGAACAGAAAAAGTTACTCATTTTAATCAACCATTTAGAGCTGAGATGTTAGCTGTATATTTAGTACGTGAATTTAGTGTTCATTTAGTAGAACATATCGCTTTCCATCGTAATCCTAAAAAAGCAGTAAAACTAAAAAAGAACATTAAACAACATTTAGGAATTGGAAATTCTACTGGTTTAGGAATGGCTCCCTTTGTAATTAAACATCCAAAACTTATACATAAATGGATTTATCAATTTGAAAATGCTTTAAATAAAATAAAACAAATTAAATCTATTGAAAATAATAGATTTGAAAAATATTTAATATTGTTACTTAAAGCTCAAACTTATCTCAGTGAAGTGTTAACGTATGATAAGTTACAAAAAGAAAAAAATAAAAAATCCTATAAAGATATAAAAAAAATAATTAAATTTTGTAAAATAATAAAAAATAAATCTCCTGCAAGTTTCAATTGGAACGATATTATTACCTTTGCTAAAATCAATGTTTGTTTTGATGTACAAGAAATAGTTAAAGTTCAAATTTTAGAATTATATCCTAATATTACAGATCCATTAGCTGAAGATATGTCTATATCAGATGATTTATTTATAGATTCCGAGTCTACAGTTGATGAATTAAAGCAATTGATTATAAAAAATTATAATTGGGCAATTAACATTAACTTTAATAAAAAAGTTAATACTTATCTATTTTGGTATGTCTCAGAGGAAAAATTAGAACCTAGGTTAGGTGAACGATATAACGAACCAGGAGCAAGTTTAGAACAACCTCTTGGGATTGGTAAAATGGTTAATGATTTATATAAGTTTATTAATAATCAAGATAAGCAAATCCTCTCTTTAACAATAGCAGAGTTCTTACTTTTATATCCTGAGTATAGAGGCATCGTTCGTCGCATTCAAACTTTAGCAAATTATAAATATGGCGAAATAAGAGATAATATTCTTGCTAAAACTGTTAGACCTATCAATATGCTGCGTTTTAAATTATCTTTTTTTGGTGCTTCTCGATATGACCCAAAATCAGATAGATGGGTTCGAGTAAGTTTTTTTCCTGGAGCTCCATTTTATCATGATCTTAATCGAAATAGTGTTGAAGAATGGGGATTTGCAACTATGAATTCATATCACTAAATTGTGAATTTTTCTTATTATGAAATCTATATTACAAGCCTAAGAGCTTTTAACGGTATGGGTTTTCCTTTCGGGGCAGATGAAGATGCAGCTTTTATGACTACGTGGTTGGAACTTTATAGGTTTAAGGGAATAAAAAAATTAGCTAAACTATCAAAAAAAATTGACAAAAAGTTTGATGCTAAAATTGATTTAGAAAAAATTAAATCCTCATCATTAATTAATATTGATCACTCATCCTTGCTAATGAAAGGGCCTGGTTTGTTTGATTATTTTTATCAAGAGACAATAAAAAATCATTATATAAAAATTATATTAAATAATTGTATAGACCCTATATTTCTCATTCCATTAGCTCAAAGACTTTCAGCAAAATTAGACTTTGTAAGTGCTTGTTGGAAAAATGATAAAAATAAAACTATAGGAATAAAAATTATAAAAAATAAAACAATAGTGGGCGAATTAAAAAGTAAAATTGTTCCACTTAAAAAACAAGTATTTTTGCAATTTTCTACAAACAGAAAGTCTTCTAAAATTGAAAAATTTAATATTCATAAAATTGAATATGAAATTAATGCTCAATTTAAACAACAATGTCTTGAAAAATCTTTAAATCCAAATGCAGATGATTGGAAAATAATATCTAAATTAGCCCATAGAACTTTTGTTCCTGAATCAGAAGAATCAAGGCAAAAAGGTGCGGGAGGAGGAGATGATAATGATTAGACAATTAAGATTTTTTTTCTATTTTCCCAAGCAAAATTATACCAACTCCTACTAGAATAATAAAACCTCCTATAAATACTTTTAAATCTGGTCTCTCTCCAAGAAAAATCATGGCCGATATAACACCTGTTATTGGAAGTAATAACATAACCGGAAGAACTTTATTTACTGGATAACGACCTAATACATAATACCAAGCGCTGTAACCTAATACATTCATTAATAGACCTAAATATAAAACTATAAGCCAAGCTTTATAATCAGCTGTAATAATATTATTCAAAACATCGCCTTCAAAAAATTGAGAAGCAATAATTAATTGTGGTCCAGCTAATATTCCAATCCAAGCTGTAAGAACAATGCCATTAAGTTTCTCACTAACTGGTTTTGCAATAATTTGTCCTGCAGACCAAGTAAAAGCACCACTCAAAACTAAAAAAACTCCCATTGCTTTACCTAGAAGGTTTGGAGCTCCAGATAAAATTACTACACCAACAAATGCAAAAAGAAGCCCAAGAAGATTTTTTTTGCTAGGTCTTTCTTTTAAAAAAAAATAAGCAATCAAAATACCAAAGGGAACTTCAAATTGTACCAAAAGTACTGCTGAAGAAGCATCAATCATGTTTAAACCCGAAAATGTTAATGAATATTGGATAGTGCAACCTACAAATGAAATTAGTAATAATTTTTTTAAATATTTTTTTGGTACTGGAAACCACCATACAAGCACAAGACCTGTCAATCCCCAACGTAATCCATTAATAAGCATCGGAGGAAATTGTTCCATGCCTGGTTTGGTAATTACAAAACCAATCCCCCAAAAAAAGGGTACAGATATAGCAATAATAAGATCTCGAAGAGGCATTAATAAAATTATTTATTCCTTAAAAAAGGAAGTTTGCAAATTTTAGCCTCAGCTACTTTATTATTGATGTTAACTGTAATAGTTTTTGGCTTAAGATTTCTTTTAATATTCAACAATGCTAGTCCAATAGTTTTATTTAATTGAGGAGAGAAAACACATGAAGTTGTTTTGCCTACAATTTTTTCATCAATATATATAGGTAAATGATCTGGGGTATAATCACTAAATATTTCTCCGAGAATCTCTATTCCGACTAACTCTCTGGTATTACCTTGTTGTTTTATTTCCATGAGTGCTGTTCTAGATAAAAAATCAGCTTTTTTATTTAAATTTACTAACCTACCTAAACTAACATCATAAGGATTTTCTTTTATAGACATATCACTTCCGTAAGATAGCATTCCACATTCAATACGACTAATTTGAGAAGGGGAAGCAGGAGCTATATTAAATTCTTCCCCGGCTTTCATTATTATTTCCCATAACTCATTCCCTAACTTTCCATCACAAAGATAAATTTCATATCCTTTTTCTCCGCTCCATCCACTTCTGGCAATTACGACTGGAATATCTTGAATATGATAATTTTTGAAATGAAAAAATTTTAATTCACGAGCCCACGAGCCAACGATATTTTCCATAACATTTGGAGCTTGTGGACCTTGTAGAGATAGAGGAGAAACATCTGGCTCATTTAATTCAATTTCAAAATGCTTTGAAGATGCTATACCTTTGCACCATAACAAAACATCACTATCTGCAATAGATAACCAATAATGATTTTGAGCTAGTTTTAATAGTACTGGATCATTAACAATACCACCATCTTTTTCAGTTAAAAGAACGTACATGCACTGACCTACTTTACATTCAGAAATATCTCGGGGGGTTATATATTCGACAAATTTTTCTGCATCATTTCCTTTAATTTCAACTTGTCTCTCCCCTGCTACATCCCACAACGTAACATCTTTAACTAAAGACCAATAATCATCAACAAAAGATTTATAATATGTTGGCATGTACATTTTATTATAAACGGTAAATCCTTTACATCCCCACTTCATTGTTGATTCAAAAAAAGGAGACTTTCTTATTCTTGTACCAAAAGATATTTCGGGTTTAAAATTCATTTGAGTGCGTTTAAATATTTTTAAATTAAATACAACTTTCTTGAAAAATTACAAAATAGTTCACATCCATTTTCAGTAACGCGAATTGACTCACTTAATTCTAGGCCCCATGTATCCATCCACATGCCTGCCATCAAATGAAAAGTTGTATTTGGTTGCAAAACAGTCATATCATTCTTGCGAATGCTTAAAGTATGCTCACCCCAATCAGGAGGATAACCTATTCCTATTGGATAACCACATCTAGAGTCTTTTTCTAAACCATACTTTGTAAGCACATCCCAAAAAGCTACTGCTACATCATGAGCAGTATTTCCTGGTTTAGTTTTTTCTATAGCACTTTCAATACCTTCGTTAGTAATTTTTAATGTATCTTGAGTTTTTGAATCTGGGTTGCCAATATACACTGTTCGGGATAATGGACAGTGATACCTATTTTTAACACCACTTAACTCTATTATAGTGCCCTCATTCTGCTTAAATTTTTTGTCTGTAGGTGTTAGATGTGAAGCTGAAGCTGAAATTCCACTTGCTAATATTAAAGTTAAACCTGAATACTCACCGCCAATATCCTTATTACCTGATAACAATGATTGTTGAATATTTCCAGATACTTGATTTTGACGAACTCCAGGTTTAATTGAATCATAAGCTCTTTGCATTCCAATTTGTGTAAGAATACTAGCATCCTTCATATATTTGATTTCGTTATCCGATTTTATTAGACGTATCCAATTAATCAATAAATACGCATTATGAAAAGAAGCATTAGGACACTGATTTAATAATCTTGCATGACATTCTGCTGAATAATAATAACTGTCCATTTCAACGCCTATATTTTTATTTGCCCAATTTTTGCTATTTAAAAAATCTACAAGATAATCATAAGGATGAAGAGGTGGAGATTGAATTAGATCCTCAGGATAACCTAGGATATTTTCTTTTCTTAAAAAGGTTGTAACTTTTGCTCCTTTTGAGTCTTGCATTCGACCAAACCAAATTGGTTCATCATAATCTAGAGAAATAATGACACCTTGAGGAACATAAAATGACCAACCATCATAACCTGTTAAATAATTCATATTGGAAGGATCAGTAATAATCAAAACTTCTATATTGTTCTTAATCATAGAAGCTTTAGTTTTTTTTAATCGATTATGAAATTCTGAAGAAGAAAAATGCATTGATATAACTATAATTACTAAAATTCATAAATTTATATTGCGCTATTATCAACCCCAAAGTATGTTGATAGTAAAAAATCTACCTTTCCAATACTACTGAATTTTCAATTTGTTTTAAGGGTATCCTCCAATATTTTTTAAGCAATTGTTCAGTCTTCTCTTTTGAGTGCAAGACAAAACCAAACTTCTGATAAAACTTTATAGCCCAAGTGGCATCTCTCCAAGTACCTACTAATAAACAGTTATTTTGATTTATTTCTAATAAATATTTCAACAATGATTTTCCGATGCCGATTCCTTGATAAGAAGTTAATGTGTAAGCATGCCTTATTAGAGTAACGTCTTTTAGTTCCTGAATACCCATCACCCCGACTAATTTGTTGTTTTTGAAATATCCAAACATACGAATACCGCTGGCAAACTCATCCACTAGTTCTTGTTTTGACATGTATGGTTCATGCCAGCAGTTATTAGGAATCATGCCTTTATATTTTAATGCAGCATCGTTAATTATATAAAGGATCTTGGTAATATCTTTTTTCGAACATTTAGTTATCATTATAGAAAATCTAATAATAGATATTGTTTTATATAATGCATTCCACCTCTTTTAATGAGAAATATTAAGAAACATAGATAATGATAACCAGTAGTAAATATTAATTATTTCTTAATTGATTTTATTGAATCATAAATCACAAGACCTAAAACAAATATGATAATAAACCAAAAAGGAAGGCCTTTATAAAATCCCGCTAAACCTGTACTTATGCTCCAGGCTAGACCTATAAGAAATGCAGCAACTAAAAAAATGCCTATAAGTATTGTTAATTTTTCACTTAATCTCATGATAAATATTTTCTCATTTTTTAATTTTTTTAGTTAACCAACTTGCATTCCTAAATAATCTTTCATCATCATACAAGGATGAAACTAATTGTACTCCAACAGGCAAACCATTTTTTCCTTTAAGCAATGGTAAGTTAATACAAGGCATTCCACAATAAGTCCAAATCGTGCAAAATATGGGATTACCCGTAGAATGTAAGTACTTAGGAGCTTCACCAGTTGCAGAAGGTGTTAAAATCGCATCATAGTCATAAAAAAATTGATTAAAATAAGTATTTGCTACTTCTATCTTTGAAAGAGCATTATTGTATTCAACTGCAGTATACTTCATACCTCTTTCTATAGCTTCAATTATTTTATCACTTAATTTATTTTTTGATTTTGAATACTCCTCTGAAAACGATCTAGCCATATCCGATTCCATAATAATTTTATGCCAATCTGGTATGCCCGCAAAACCCTCCGGTAATTCGATTTCATCTACCTTTCCTTTAAGCTCATCTTTTAGTTCTACAAAACCTTGCTTTGTATCTTCATCAAGCTCATTCATAAAAGGTAATTTAATATATGCAAATACAGGTTCTGCGGGCGGTTTTTGTTTACTTGCAAACAAAAGTTTTGGTTTAGCACTTAAGGAAGTATCGGGGTCTTGTTTATCATAACCAAAAAGTTGCTCACTAATTAAAGCTGCGTCCTCTATAGTATTAGAGAAAACACCGACTTGATCTAATGTACGAGAAATTTGTAATACTAAATGACGTGAAATTAATCCTTTAGTAGGTTTATATCCCACAACACCACAATAAGAAGCTGGTCTAATAACGGAACCATTAGTTTGACTTCCTAACGATAGTGGAACCATATGTGAAGCTACTGCCGCAGCTGAACCACTTGAAGATCCGCCGGGAGATCTTGTTATGTCATGCGGATTTTTGGTTTTTCCAGGAGAAAAATAAGCTAGTTCTGTTGTTACAGTTTTCCCCATTATAACAGCTCCGGCCTGCTTTAATTTCGATACAACAGTACAATCATTCCAACTTGGATTTTCTTTATGTACTTCTGTACCATCTCTAGTAGGCATATCAGCAGTATCAAAAATATCCTTAATTCCAACTGGAACACCGTGAAGATCACCATGGACTTTTCCTGATTGATGATCTTCATCTAATTTTTTGGCTTGATTCAATATAAGATTTTCATCAAAAAATTCCCAAGCTTCTATTTTATTTTCATATTTGTTAATTTGGTCTATGTAACTTTTAACAAGTTCCAAGCAAGTAAACTCACCTTTCTTCAAAGACTGAACGATATTTACTGCTGTTAAATTAGATAAAGGCATAAAGAATTAATATTCAACTCCAAAAAAATAATCAGGTAAAAACAATGCTATTCCAGGAAAATTATACATAAGCACCATAGTAAATATAACTATAAATAAATAGGGCATAATACTTTTAAAAATCTCTATTAATTCAATTTGGTTACCTGCGACTCCCTTTAAATAGTAAGCAGACATGGCCATAGGAGGGGTTAAAAAAGAAGTTTGAAGATTCAAAGCAACTAGCATTGCAAAAAAGTATGGATTAACCCCGAAGGCATCAAGCATTGGTAAAAAAATTGGAACAAAAATAATTACTATCTCGGACCATTCTAAAGGCCATCCTAATAAAAAAATTATTAATTGTGCCAAAACAAGAAATTGCCACGGCTGCAAATTCAAAGCAAGAACCCAGTGTTCGATTAGAGAGTGTCCTCCCAAATATGAAAAAATAGATGCAAAAGTCCAGGAGCCCACGAATAACCAGCATACCATGGCAGAAGTTTTTGCTGTTAAAAAAATTGATTGCTTTAAAGTAGTCCAATTAAGCGCCTTATAACAAAAGGCTAGAATCAATCCTCCAGCAGCCCCTATCGCTGCAGCTTCAGCTGGAGTGGCCAATCCCATCAATATTGATCCGAGCACTCCAAAAATCAAGGCTGATAAAGGAAGAACAGAAGTCAACATTTGAAAAATAATGACTCTTGTTGAAGGAACTTCTTCCTCTATAGGTTTTGGTGCAAGTTTTGGATTAAAATATGCTCTTCCAACCACATAGATTATATAAAAACTTGCTAACATTACCCCTGGGATCATGGCGGCAGCATAAAGTCTTAATACAGATAGCTCTGCTATCGCTGCATAAACAATAAGCATAATGCTAGGAGGAATTAAGATACCGAGTGTTCCTCCAGCACAAATTACTCCAGATGCAAAACCTCTATCATAATTAGCTTTAACCATAGCGGGAAAAGCTAACAATCCCATTAATGTGACAACGGCACCAACAATTCCACTTGCTGTCGAAAATATGGCGCACGTCACTAAAGCTGCTACAGCCATAGAACCTGGAAGATGACGAGTGGCTAATTGCAAACTATAAAATAAACGACTTACAATATTTGCTCTTTCAACCACATAGCCCATGAATAAAAACAATGGTATGGCGACCAGAACATCATTTTCCATAACGGAATATGTGTTTTGGTTAAGAAGATAAAATATTTGATTGTAAATTAAATTATCTATTTGAAAATAAGCAAAATATCCAAAACCAACTCCTATTGCAACAAGTGTAAAGGCTACAGGAAATCCCAACAGGACAAGAACAATAAATATTGAAAGCATAAAAATGGCTACTTGAGGGTCTGTCATTTATGCTCCTATATTTCTTTCGGTTTTTGATCTTCTTGTTGTTGATCAATTATTTTTTTTTCTGTCTCCCGCACATCTTCATGCCTTTTTATCCATTGACCGGTTTTGATACACAAAATACATCGCATGCACTCAGAGATTCCTTGAATAATTAATAATCCTCCAGCAAGTGGAATTAAGGATTTAAAATAATAGATTTGAATACGTGCAGGGCTATTCCAACTTACTTCCTTATATCTCCATGAATCTGAGGCAATTTCATAACCAAACCAAAATAAAGCTAGCATCCCAGGGAAAAAGAAAAGTAGATAAAGTATTAAATCTAACCATGCTTGAACACGCTTAGGAAATAATCGATATAATACATCAGCTCTCACATGCGCATCCTGTGCTAAAGCATAGGGCCCAGCCATTAAAAACAATCCTCCATACATTTGAACCATCATATCAAAAACCCAAACCGTAGGAGCATTTAGTACATATCGCATAAACACTTCATAAGTTACCGAAAGTGTTAGGACAATAATACACCAGCCAAAGGCTCTTCCCACCCATATACTTAAACTTTCAATAAAATAGATGATTTTTTCCATATGCTATTTATTCTGCTTTAAATGAATTTATACAAAATTTTTTTTAAATTCAATAAATTTGGGCGACTGTTAAAAGTCGCCCTCATTTATTTTTTTAAATTATATACTTATATCGCTTCAGCAGGTTCGCCAAAGTGATGTCTATAAGCCATACCATAGTCAGGTGAATTAAGTAAAAGATATGCCATAACTTTTTTTGCATATTCTTTTTGAGACTCGACAACTTTTTTGAAAAATGCGTCTTTTGCATTAAACTTGTCTACAATTATGTCCCATGCATCCAACTGTGCTTGCATAATACTATCAGGTGTACGGTAAACATTTACACCAAGCTTGTTTTTCAATTTCACAAGATCATCAGCATAACCTAAAGTATTACCCCAGTAAAAGTTTGAGTTCTCAGCTTCAGAAGCATATTCAAGAATCTTTTGTAGTTCTGGAGCAAGACCATCAAATGTTTTTTTGTTAAAAGCAACCTCAAAAGCTTCCTGTGATTGATGGAAACTTGCTAAGTGATAATGTTTTGATACATCTTGCATACCAAAATCACTATCAGAAGTTGGATTGTTAAACTCAGCAGCATCAATCAAACCACTTTTCATTGCTGGTTGAATTTCTCCACCAGGTAGCTGAACAACGGACATACCCATTTCACCAAGTACGTCTGCTGCTAATCCTACAGTTCGATATTTCAAACCTTTCATTTGAGATGCATCTTTAATTTGTTCTTTAAACCATCCCAATGGCTGAGCTGGCATTGGACTATTAAAGAAACCTACAAGATTTAAACCTAAGTTACTCATAAGTTCATTATATAGCTCTCTACCTCCACCATAGTGGATCCATCCAAGCAATTCTTGTGCACTCCAACCCCAACAAGGTCCTGTTCCAAATAGAGAAGCAGAAACTGCTTTACTATACCAATATGCTGGGACATAATGACATCCGTCTAGAACACCTCTATGAACAGCATCTTGCATTTGGCTTGTTTTCACAACAGAATTTACCGCTAGAAGATCAATCTTGAGACTGCCTCCAGACATTTCATTAACTCTTTTAACATAGTCTTGAGCATTCTTTAGAAAAACTCCGCCACCCCAAGCAGCTTGAACTTTTAAAGTAGTAGCAGCTTTGGCAATATTAGGAAATCCCATAGTAGCAGCTGCAACTGCTGCTGTTCCACCAACTGCGCCTTTTTTTAAAAAGTCACGTCGTTTTAAATTTTTTTTCATAATTACCTCCCGCATTTATAAAAAAGATTAAAAAATGTATCATCGAAACAAAGAAATAAAAAAGAATTATTTTTAATATTTTACAAAAAATTGTATAATTTTTACAAATTTTTACAAAAATTATAAAACATATTTTCTTATAAACATAATAAATCGTAAGTTTTGTCCTATATAAGATTAAAAATTTAGAAAATATTACTTATTTAGTTAACAGTATTTTTGCATTTTCCATTTTCAAAAAACTCTCTAAGATTATTTATAGCTAAATCAGACATAGCTTTTCTTGTTTCATAAGTAGCACTGCCAATATGGGGAAGAACAAAAACATTTGGTAAAGCTAAATATTCCGGATGAATATTTGGTTCTCCGTTATAGACATCTAAACCTAAAGAAAAAATTTTACCGCTTTTCAAAGCTTCTATCATTGAATCATCTTCTATAATTTCCCCTCTAGCAGAATTTGCAATAACTGCGTCCTTAGGAAAATATTTCAAAGTTTTTTTATTAATAATATGCTTTGTTTCTGCTGTTGATGCACAATTAATAGAAAGAAAATCTGATACAGAAAATAAACTTTTTATACTATCATGATAAATAGACTCTTGCTCCAGATCAGGTGATAGTCTAACCCTATTGTAATAATGAATTTTCATTCCAAATGATCTGGCTCTTTTGGCAACTGCTCTCCCCACTCTTCCCATTCCCAAAATTCCTAGTCTTGCTTTATTAAGTTCTTTGCCAACTAAAAAATTAGAAGCCCATTTCCAGTTTTTATTTCTAGCATATTTAATACCTTCGGTAGCGCGCCTTGCGGCACCAAGAATGATCAAAATTGCAATTTCTGCAGTAGCTGCTGTTAAAACATCAGGGGTATTAGTTACAATAATATTTCTTTTTTTAGCTGCTTCAATATTAATGTTACTAAATCCTACACCAAAATTAGAAATAATTTTTATATTTTTAGAAAGTTTAGAAATAACTTTTTCATCAAATATTTCTGTTATTGTTGAAATTATTCCATCACAATCATTGCTTTTATTAATGATCTCTTCCTTGGATAATAGAATATCATCAACATTCAATTTAACCTTAAATAAATTTAAAGCATGTTTTTCGCTTGTTTTGATTAATTTTCTAGTAAAAAGAATTTTTTTCATATTAAATATTCAACTACTTATCTTAAAATATCTTAACATAAACAATTGTTACATTGAAGTTAAACAAGATATGGGAATTTTTTAGTGATTATAACAACAAATAAAGAATAGTTGAAACTGAAATAGTTGATAATATTGTTGTAACAAGAATGGAGCTTGATGTTTCTTTAATAAAAGTATCATAATATCCTGCCATTGCAAATGTAGTTGCTGCAACTGGTAAGCAAGAAGATAAAACTGCAACATTGATCCATAATGGAGACACAGAAGAGGGAAAATAATAATAAATACAAAATACTAATAATGGATGAATTATAAGTCTAAAAATTGTAATTACTGTAATTAATCTAACAAATTTAATATCAACTTTACTCCAAAGCATAATACCTAATGCAAATAATAATGTTGGAGGAGCAGCAACTGAAAGCATATTTAAAACTTTATCTATAAGAAAATAAAGAGGAATATTAAAAACTACAAAAATAAATCCAGTTAACACTGCTATTATCAATGGATTTTTAATCATATTTAACAAAATAAAAAATAATTTTTTATAAATTTTTGATTCATTTGTTTCAGAAGCAAAAAAAGTAGCGAAAGTTAACAATATAATTGTATCAGCAAACAATATCATACTTATTGGTATAGCTGCTTCTTTGCCAAACGCTAATATACATAATGGTATGCCTAAAAAACCATAGTTTGGATAAGAAGAATTCAATGAAAAAATTGAAGCTTTTCTATTATTATATTGAAATAAAAATTTTGAAAATAAAAATGAAAATGTAATAATTAATATTGTTACTATTTCAAATCTGATAATAAAATCCCACTGGAAAATATTTGTGTGAGATGATTTAACAATATTCAAAAAAACATAAGGTGGAAGAGTAACAAAAAAAGCAAACTTTGTGATAATTCTTGACGCGGCTTCATTAAAAAAATTTCTGGCTCTAAAAAAAGTTCCTAAAAAAATAATAGAAAAAAAAGGAATAGTAATAGATAAAACAGTTTGCATAAATTAAGATTAATTATTTTTATTATTCTTTAAGATTTCGTTCATTCCATACTAGGGTGCGATTAATTCTAGCAAATTCTTTGTACAATTCTACATTAATAATTGTTTTACCACTAACTATGAGAAATGTTGAAAGCAAATCCATCGCTATTCCTTGAAATATATGTTAATAAAAATAAATTTTTGAAAGAGAATGAATTCTTGAACATTGAACATTTGGTATTTAACCAAGGCCCAAAACGAGTAGGTCCATTTAGTCATGCAGTAAAATCTGGTGGATTTCTTTTTGTTACAGGACAAATGCCTACGTTGTTAAATGATCCTACAAAGCTAATTAACGGTGATATTTCAAATCAAACCCATCAAGTTATGAAAAATCTTAAAACTGTACTAACAGCTTCAAATTCATCACTAAAAAATGTAGTTTTTGTCCGTATATATTTAGTTAATTTTAAAGATTTTGACAAAATGAATATTATATATGAAAGCTATTTTGAGCCAGATAAACTTCCAGCACGAACGTGTATAGGAGTAACAGGATTAGCTGTTGGTGCTTCTATAGAAATAGACCTAATAGCAAAATTATAATATTTTTTAAAAAGTAGAAATTTAATGAATAAATTTAAAGTTGGATTTGTTGGCTTAGGATTAATGGGCTTACCTATGGCAAAAAATATTTTAAAAAACAAATATCCTTTAATAGTTTGGAATAGATCAACAAAAAATTTAAAAGAAATTAAAAAATCAGGTGCGGAAGTATGTAAAAATTTAAGTGATTTACCTAACAAATGCAAAGTTATTATAATGATGTTAGTGAATGATAAAATTTGTTTAGATATGTCTAAAGTCTTAAATAAAAATCTAAAAAAAAATCAAATATTAATTGATATGAGCTCCACAACACAAAAAACTGCATTAGAAATTGAAAAAAAAATTAAAGAAAAAAAAGGACATTTTTTGGATGCTCCTGTCTCGGGTGGCACATCAGGTGCAGAAACTGGAAAATTAGCAATCATGGTTGGTGGTGAAAAAAAAATATTTGAAAAAATAAGAAATTTATTAAAAAGCATGGGAACTGTAACTTATGTAGGAAAAACAGGTTCTGGACAAATTGCTAAACTTGCCAATCAAGCAATTGTAGGAATTACTATTGGTGCCGTTTCAGAAGCATTAATTCTTGCTGAAGCTGCTGGAGCAAATCCTAAAGCAGTTAGAGAGGCTATCAAAACTGGATTTGCTGGAAGTCCAATTCTAGAAAACCACGGTAAAAGAATTTTAGAAAAAAATTTTAAACCAGGAGGTAAATGTTCGACGCAATTAAAAGATATGAATAATATTGTTGAAACAGCAAAAACTTATAATATACATTTGCCGCTATCTGAAAAAATTGAAGAATTATATAATTTAATTGTGAAAAAAGGAAAATCTAATTTAGATCATAGTGCTTTATATTTATTAATAAAGAAACTGCAAAATTAATACATTTATAAGATAAAACTATTATTTAGTATTATTGTTTTTTTTATTAAATCATTTTAAGATATAAAACTAAATAAGATGGAACTAACACTAGAACAACGTAATCATTTTGATAAAGAAGGTTACCTTTTTTTCCCAAACCTCTTTTCACAAGAAGAATCTCAATATCTTAAAGCTGCTGTACCTGAACTTTACAAACGCAGAGAAGAATACAATTTCCGTGAAAAAGGAAGCGAAGCCGTGCGGACTAATTTTGCTGCTCATTTATATAGCAAACCTTTTGCAAAACTTGCTCGGCATCCTCGTATGATCAAACCAGTTGAAGAATTACTTGGCGAACGTTTGTATATGCATCAATTTAAAATCAATGGGAAGATGGCTTTTGAAGGAGACGTATGGCAATGGCATCAAGATTATGGCACCTGGCTAAATGATGATTTAATGCCGTCTGATCGCGCGATGAATGTGGCTATTTTCCTTGATGAAGTAACTGAGTTTAATGGTCCTTTATTGTTTATACCTGGCAGCCATAAAAAAGGATTCATCAAAGCAAAACATGATCTGACTACAACTAGTTATCCTCTTTGGACACTGGATAATGAACTTATAACAAAATTAGTTGATCGTGCTGGAGGAAAAGAAGGTGGGATTGTTAGTCCAAAGGGAGCAGCAGGATCGGTAATTTTATTTCATGGTTGTCTAGTTCATGCTTCCAGCAATAATCTATCTCCCTTTAACAGAATTAGTGTTTATCTTAGTCTTTGTGCTGTAACTAACCATATCCGTAGATTTAAACGCAAAGAGTATATCGCTCATCGGGATTTTACTCCTATTGAATGCTTACCTGATGATTGTCTTGTAAGAGAATATGATGTGAATCTTCCTTGGGAAAATGGAGTACCAGCTAGTGCTTTTCAAACTTCTCTTCAAGAACTATCAGAATAATATGAACTAGTAAAACTAGTTTAAAAAAAATGAGTTAGTCTAAATTATGTATCTCCATTCAAAACTAAAGGATCACAAAAAGAATATTAATATTGCATTTATTGGTTGTGGAAAATTTATATCAATGTTTTTGTCTCAATATAATCATCTAAAAAAGATTAGAATTGATACAATTGTTGATTTAGATATTAAAAAAGCAAAATCAAATTGTATAAAGAGTGGTCTAACGAAAGAAACCATTGAACAAATAAATTTTGTAAATTCATTAGATGAAATATTGAGTAGAGATATAGAGATTTTTATTGAGGCCACCGGAAATCCAATCGTAGGCACCAAACATGCTTATCAAGTGATTCAAGCAAAAAAAAATATCATCATGGTTAATGTGGAAGCTGATGTTTTGTGTGGAAAATATTTATCGGATTTATCAAAAAAAAATAATGTTATTTACTCCATGGCATATGGAGATCAACCATCGTTAATTCTAGAGCAAATTGAATGGGCAGAATTAAATGGGTTTTTTGTAACCTGTGCTGGCAAAGGAACAAAATATCACCCAAGTTTTGAGTATTCCACTCCAGAAAATGTCTGGGACAATTACGGCATAACTGCTGATGTAGCCAAAAATGCTGGCATGAATCCAAAAATGTTTAACTCATTTGTTACTGGAGATAAAAGTTCAGTAGAAATGGCAGCGGTAGTTAATGCATCAGGATTACAATGTCCTGAAAATGGTCTTACCTATCCACCAGTTGGAGTCTATGATATTGCTAACAAATTAATCCCCAAAAACAAAGGTGGCTACATTGACTATGAAGGACAAGTCGAGGTAATTTCAAGTATTGATCGTAACAAGATTCAAATTAACAACGATTTAAGATGGGGTGTCTATATTGTTATCAAAGCTCAAAACAATTATGCCAAAAATTGTTTTAAAGAATATGGAATGGTGACAGATAAGTCCGGTGTTTATTCTGCAATTTGGCGACCTTATCATTATATTGGATTAGAACTAGCACAATCAGTTTATTCAATTGCGTTAGATAACAAACCAACAGGTCATACTAAATATTTTAATGCAGATGTTGTTTCTATAGCTAAGAAAGATCTAACAGTAGGAGAAATACTTGATGGTGAAGGAGGTTTTACGGCAAGAGGAAAATTAGTTACTTCTAATAATAGTATTAACAATAATTTTTTACCTCTTGGCCTTTCCGATGGTGCCAAAACAAAAAAATCGATTAAAAAAGATGAGCTTATTAGAATTGATGATGTTGAAATAAATTGTAATCAGGAAGTTTTAAAAGCAAGAGAATATCAAAAAAAAATATTGATTGAAGAAAAAAAATGTTAAAAATTATTCTATTATCTATAAATTCTTAATTTTTAAATAATTTAAATTTTTTTTTAATTATCCTTTTTTAATTATCTTTCGTATTTCCTTGTCTCCAAAAGCCGGAAGAGTCTGAATAGTACCAAAACCTTTTTTAGCATACCATATGGTAAAACCAAGTACTGTTGATGGTCCAGGTGCATCAATAATTTCAACAAAATCATATTGTCCTTGCGTATAAAGAACTGTATCCTGTTTTATTCCTAGTTGTTTTAATTTTTCATTTGATTTTGTTAGTCGTTCAGCCTGTTTACTAAGCCACGATGGTGAAATTGATCCAAGTAAAACATATTTCATATTATCTCCTTGATTACATGTTAGATTCTATAAAGCAAAATCAATCTAAAGCATACCACCTACAAAGAAAAAAGTTGAGGGTTAAATTTAATAGCTATTATCCCTTAACTGCTCCCGTTGTTAAACCACTTATAAGTTGACGTTGAAAAAACATTACAATCATAAATAATGGTGCTGTTGCTGATACAACACTTGCTACGGCCCACATATAATTGCCTCCATGTTCAACTGTTCCCAAAAATGCATTTATTTTTGGGACCATAGTGTAATTTTGTTGATTAAGAAGCAATGCGGTAACTGTAAAGTCATTGTAAGCCAACATTAAACTAAATAAACCTGCAGTTATTACGCCAGGCCACATAACAGGCATAATGATATGTCGAAAAGCTTGAAAGTACGAGGCTCCATCAATTAAAGCACTTTCATCTAATTCTTTTGGCACTGTTTTAAAAAATGAATAAAGTAACCACAGTGTGAAGGGTTGATTGATTGCCACAAGAACAATAATTGTTGTTGGAAGTATCCCCCAAATTTTAAGTTGAAAAAAAGGAAATAAATATCCTGATACAAGTGTTATGTGGGGCATAGCTCTAAAAACTAAAGCAGCAATTAGAATCCAAAAAGCATATTTATATGTCGATCTTGATAAAGCGTAAGCACCTAAAGTGCCAAGAAATAGCGATATAGTCACAACAGAAAATGTAACTATTGCTGTGTTTCTTGCAGCTCGCCAAAACTCACCTTCTATCCAAGAATTTATATAAGCCTCTAATGTAGACCTTCCCCCGGTTTCTATAAGAGTATTAACACCACTTACTGTATACCACCAATCCGCTCTTGAAAAAAAATCTGCCTTAACCTTGAATGATCCCCAGAAGGTCCAAAGAAAAGGAAAGATAGAAATAACTAACCAACAAAATATAAAAATTGAATTAAATAATATAAATTGTTTTGAATATTTATTTACTTTTGATTCCATTTTATCGATCTGTTCTGAATTCTTTCCATGTTCTTATGAGAACTGGTGTTAACAAAATTGCAACTCCAAGAATTGTTAACATGGAAGTTGCGCCTGCGGATCCAAATAACATTAGAGTTTCATTTCTAAGGTCTTTATAAATCATCCAAGACAATGATTGTGCAACTCCTTCCGCACTAAAACCAATTATTGGCTCAAAAACTCTAAAATTATCCATCAAACATATTAGTGCTATAAAGGTTGCTACAGGATAAACGTGAGGTAAAACAATATACCTAACCCGCTGAAATCTTGATGCTCCATCAATTATTGCAGCCTCAACAGGCTCTTGCGGAACCGTTTGAAGCGCTGCATAAAATACTACAAATGCAAAAGGTGTGTTATGCCAGATTCCATAAATTATTAATGTTATCCAAGTTAAGTTTCTTGAAGCTTTAAGAGATAAGTTCGGATCATCGAGTATTTTTTGAAGTGTTGCACCTAATATCCCTTGAGCGTCTATCATCCAAAACAAAACCAAAGAACCAATTAACGGCGTAACAATCATGGGTAAAATTGTCCCAAATATAACTGGACCCTTAATACTTTTAGCAAGAGCATTAACACTTAACGCAACTACAAATCCTAAACATACAACTACAGGAGTAACAGAAAAACAAAAAGTCAAGGTGAACAATAAACTTTTATAAAAAGGAAGGTTCAAAACAATAGATATAAAATTTCGAATGCTTGTTTTAGTTTCCCAGCCTGCACCTAAATCATCAAATGCTAAATGATTTCTATCAAGATACGTGCCAAAGCCATTAAAACGACCTAAAGGACTTTCTTCTCTTAACAGTCCAGTTGCTTCTTGATCGACCTGCACTTCCATTTCACAACCAAATGGATCACAGGTCTCAACTTCAATTAATATCTGCTCGGTTTCAATATGCAGAGATTGAAAAAAACTTGAAAATATAGGTAAGCCTATAAAAAGAATCATTGCCAATCCACTAGGAAAAAAGAACCAAAAAAAAGTTTTATGGGGCATTGCTTACTTTTATATTGAAAAAATAAGAGTGGAGCAATTTTATTGTTCCACTCTTTAAAATTAAAAATTCAAAGGTTTATAAGAAACCTTGTTCTGTAGCTTTAGCTCTATAAGCAGCTTCTACATCAGCAAGAGCTTTTTCAGCTGACTCATTACCTTGTAGAAATTCAACCATTTCTGTGCTTAAAGCACCGTGCAATAAGCCCATGTGAGGTATGCTAGGATAAGGTGTTGCACCCATTTGAGCAGAAGCTAAAACACCAACTGCTGCAGCTCCTGGAGTGTAACCCTTTATCAGCCATACTGCTGCATTAGGATTTGCATTTGCCATTTCAGTAGAGGAAGCAGCTCCAACAAGCGCTCTAAATGACGCTTCTGCATTCTCATCTGATGTATTTTTAGCTATAGCAAGTCCATCCCACCATAAAGTTGTTGCGGGATTGCTTCCTCCACCTACAGTTGGTGGTGGTGCTAATCTTGTATCAGCCTTAATAGCTTGATCACCTTCATCATCTAAAAGTGTTGCAGCTCCTGATCCCCATAAATTCATCACCGCTACATTGCCTGACTCCCATTCAATTTTAGTTGCATTAGTGTCGTGAGTTAAGAAGTCTGGATTACTGAGCTCAGTTAATTTTTTTATAACATTAAGAGCAGCTACACCTTTTGCATTATTAATGCTTGGTTCTGCTGTTCCAGGTTTAAAAAACTCACCTCCGTGACCAAGATACATATTTACAAACTCTTGTGATAAATTCCATCCTGCTTTGAAGGCGCCTCCGTAAGGATTTTGCATTTTACCAGAAGCACGAATTTTCTCAGCTGCAGCAATAACTTCTTCGTAAGTTGTTGGAACTGCAATACCGAGTTCATTAAATACACTTTCTCTGTACCAAAGGTGTTGAGCATTAGCCATAAATGCAACTGCGTAAATTTTGCCATCAAATGTTATAAGCTGACTTTTTTGCAAATTCTGACCATACTTGGCAACTAAATCATCCAAAGGACGTAAAAGATCTGCACTCATTAAAGGTGTGATAGATCCATTTGTAACAATTTTAGCAGTAAATTCTGAAGGATTTGCTTCTAAAGCTGGGCCTTGAAGTTTTTGGTGATCAACTGAATGTGTAACACTAAAATCAGCGTCTGGTCCTGCACAATTTTTTGCTTCTTCCATTAAAATTCTGAGTGTTGCAAACTCATTTGCAAGTATGTTTATTGTTCCATTTGTAACATTACAAGATGCAAAAACTCCTGTACTTACAAGTGAGAACAAAACTACATAAATAAATTTTTTCATTATAGTCCCCCTAAAATATAGTGCACAATACGCACATTTCTCAATTAATAGATAATATTGCAATAATATAAATAATTATACAAGTATATGTTTTAAAATTATTTAAATGTGATTCCCATTTGTTGCAAAACGGAATAATTATCAACCATTACAAAATTTTCCGAAAACTTTCCATTTTGGATCAACCAGAAATCTGAGAATTGCATTTTAATTTGTTTGCCTGTTGGCTCAATATCCAAATAAATTCCTTTATGTGTGCCAGTAAGATATCCTGTTGCGCTCGCCCAAGTGTCATCCGCAACAACGATATCATTCTCAACATAATAGTCAGGAAAGGCAGCATAAAAAGGTTTCATAACCTGTTCTTTAAAATTTTCTAATCCATGAATATCTCCAAAACCTGGAGGGCCATGCCATATCATATCTTGATGCCAATACTTATCATGAGCATCCAAATTTTTTGTATTTAAGGCAACATACATATCAGCAACTAACTTTTTGTTGTATTCGGCATTCATTATTTAGAATCTCCAAGTAACTGCATTAATATTCCAAACTCGTTAAAAGCCGTCCACTCTTTTTTTATTTTATTGTTTTCAATAAGCCACTGTGTAATGCCCCAGATATAACATTCTTTACCTGTCGGAGGCCCAAAAGAGCCATTCCCTTTATGTGCTCCAATAGCGCCCCAACGAACTGAAACTAAATATCCATCTTGCTCATTGCCCATCCAATATATATCTTCAACACTTAAGGCGAGATTGGGGAAAGATGTAATCATTGATATTACGAAACTTCTTAGTTGTTCTTTTCCTCTGTATATCCGTCCTGTTGAACCTTCAAAAACAATATCATCAGAGTAAACTTGATCAATTGCAGAAAAATTTCTTCTATTCCAAATTGTATTAAATATTGCGTGCGCAAACTCTCTCACGTTAGTAATTTTTTCTGGGATTTCAAAGCTTGGTGGCTTTGCCTGAACAGACATTCTCTTTGGTTCTAGATTTCTAAAATCTGGACCAAATGGCCCGGCATCTCTATTATTAGCAACTTCTTTTGCAACTTCTTCAACGTTTAATCCTAATTGCTTAATCATTGCAGCTGTATCGTAAACTACATGTTCATAATAAATTTCATTTTCTTTTGCCACACAGTTTGCAATACACAACAATCTAACAGATTTTCCTGTTGGTTCAGAAAATTTACTATAACCAGTGTTTGTGCCTGAAATTATTGTTCTATGAGATGTATGAAAACTTGCATCTTCATCTCCAGCCCAGATAACTTCATCAGCGAGAAGACGTATATCTGGAAAAGCATTGTTTGTATGAACAGTATCAGCAACAATTTTCTCAGAGCCAGATTGCAAGCCAAAATCATCCCATACACGGCAATCATGGCTATAAGTGTCATATATATAACCAATATCTTTTTCTTCCCAAATTCGATGCGTAATTCTGACTATATAATCAACAATGTTTTTATATTGAGCTTCAAATCCTTTCATTGAATGAGTCACCAAATCTTTGGGTGGTTGATTTAAAAATTTATCTGTCCCACCTCCTCCATATGCCTCTAATGAAATATCAAAATTATTAGGCATGTGTTGATCCTTCAGCTCTTCAACTCTTAATTGAACAGAATTTTCTTTTTTGTTTTTCATATTGTATTTTAATAATTTTATAAAATTAGTTCTAATTATTCTTAATATCAATCGTAACTTGATACAAATAAAATCTAGCAGTCCTCTAAATGAAAATTCAGTTCTTTTCAAATTTAACTTTATTTTATTGATGAAGTATAATAACTAAAAGTTAACTATGCCGGATTTTCAGTTTGAAAAAAATCTTGTACTTAATTATTTAAAAGAGATTGATAAATCTGATCCAGAATCAGTTGCTGAAGTAATTAATAAGTACGCAAGCCCAAACTTTCACCTGAGATGTGTTCATCCGTTTAATGACTTAATAGGTGCAGAAAAAATTGCTTCAAACTTTTGGGCAACTATAAAAAAATCTTTCATGCCGCTTCAACGACGTATGGATATATTTTATGCAGGATCTAATTTAATTGATAACCATGAAACACGATGGGTAACAAACATGGGACACCTTTTAGGACTCTTTCAAGAACCTTTTTTAGGTATTACAGCAACTCAAAAAGCAGCTTTCCTCCGATATGCAGAATTTTATAGAATTGAAAATGAAAAAATTGTTGAAGGAGCTTTCTTTCTAGACATCATGAACTTCATGCAACAACTTGGTTTGAGCATAATTCCTGAGTCGACTGGTGTGGTAGGTATAACTCCAGGACCTATGACACATAATGGTTTGAAATTTGAAAAACAACCTGAACAAGAAGGTATTGATACACTAAATCTTATTACAAGAATGGCTAAACGATTGGTTGGTGGGAGTATGCAAACAACTAAATCTGATCTCGAACTGGACTGGACTGAAGATATGCTCTGGTGGGGACCAGGAGGCATAGGTGCTTCTTACACACAAAAAGGATACTTAAAAGGCCACACCAAACCATTTGAAGATAATTTAGATTTTGTAAGTTTCACAGGACATATCCTAGAGAATGCTGAGGGGGATGTTGGTGGGTGGTTTGGTTGGCCAAACCTATTAATGAAAGCTAAGGACAACTATATGGGCTTAACATCTGCAAGTGACAAAATTGCAGAAATGCGTGTTGTTGATCTTTATAGAAGAAGTAGTGATAAACTTGCTGAAAATTGGATATTTATTGATCATCTGCATTTTTTAAAAGGACTGGGAGTTGATTTACTAGATAAATACAAAAAACTTAACAGACCTGATGTAGAAAAATAAATTTTAGATTACTTTTGAAGCTAATAACGTGCCTTGAACTAAAGCATGAAGTTTTTCATAACATATATTTTCATCTATTTTTCCAAATCCAGCAAAAGTACTAAAGCCGCAATCAGTACCTGCCATTAATTGATCCTTTGGAACTACAGTTGAAAATTGTATCAATCGATCAGCAACTACCTCGGGATGTTCTACAAAATTAGAGGTTGAGTCTATTAAGCCAGGTACTAGAACTTTATAATGAGGAAGCTTAATGTCTCCAAAAATTTTCCACTCATGAGAATGCCTTGGATTTGATGACTCAATTAAGAGATATTTAACTTTGGCTTTTAAAATTATTGGAAGTATTTTTTCTAGACTGATATCGTGTGTATGGGGCCCTTCATAATTCCCCCAGCAAATGTGCATGCGTATCATATCTGCTGGTATATCAACTAATGCATTATTAAGGCATTCAATTTGTTTTTCTGCTTTTTTTAAAAAGTCTTCATCAGATAGAGATTTATAACTCATATGTCGCGCTAGAGCCAAGTCGGGACAATCTAATTGCAATTGAATATTCGCATCGGTAATTGCTTTATACTCGTTTGCCATAAGCAATGACAATTTTTCCATATACTCATCATCATCTTGATAAAATTTATTTGGCATAAAAACTGATATCACTCCAGGTGAGGCTGCATTCATAAATCCTTTTTTATGATTGGTAATCTTCATAGCTTCACTAAAATTAGTAATGTCTTTTTTAAGTGATTCCTCATCCTGAATTTCAAGATCGCTTGTACAACATGGTCTTGTGTATGTTGGAGTGCCACCGCTTTTTGCTATTTTATCTTTATATTCTGGAAAATCATCTAGGTCTGCAGGTGCTCTTCTTTCACTTTCTCCAGAAAAACCTTTTATTCGATCTTTAACATATGTTGCATAACTGATTTTACTCATCTCTCCATCACTAACAACATCTATACCGATATCTAGTTGTTGATTAACTACTTGCTCTACATTTTTTTTAACTACATCATCAAATAAATTTTCATCAAATGATTCACCTTTATCTTTCTTAAATAATAATTCTGATAATTCCTTGGAACGGGGTAAACTCCCCACATGAGTTGTCAAAATAGAAGACACCATATACTTTAACCTGTTTTCATTAAGATTTGTTTCCAAATCATCGTTTCATCAAAAAGAACCCATTCATTTTTAATTCCACGAGGACCAAATTCTGCGTGGTTAATACCCATTACATACACGTTGGCTCCTGAAGGTACCCCAAAATTTCCTTGTCCATCATGTTTTCCAACTAATGACCAACGAATTGCAGCTTTTATTGGTTGATCTTTTTCTTGTGTAAAACTCACATGTTCAACATTAAACAAAGCATCAGGGAAAACTGCTCTAAGATTGTTCCAAAAACTTGTAACTTCTTGTCTTCCATGTGTGACATACCCACCTGGTTGAAATTGTTGAATTGCCCTATCATAATTTTTTTCAATAGCTTCTTTATTACTGCTCATAATTGCTTTTAGAATTTCAGCATAAGTTTTGCCAGGGTTTGATTTAGGTAACCTAGGTGATTTATATAAGGATTCACATGGTGTATGTTCATTAAATGGAGCTGCAGCATTATCTGGACCTCCTTCACTAGCAATTAAATTAGATGCATATTGCTTTGGATCAATTCCTAATTGTCTTACTATTGCTCCTTGATCTTTAACTAACCATTCATCGTAAACTTTATTATTCTTACATGCACAATCAGCGATAACTCTATAAACTAATTTTTTACCAGTAGCTTTTCCATAGGCACTATCGTGTAAATGAGTTGCTCTTGAGAGAATACGGTGTGAGGACAAATACCCTTCTTCATCATTACCTATCCATATAACATCTTCAGCCAATAATTGACGATCAGGGAACATTTTTAGTGTTTCGTAGGTAGCTTTAATAACAGGTTCTGCTCCATAAATAACTCCTGATGGTGAACGAGTTGGGGTTGGAAGACTAACTGATGGTGTATCAGCATAATAATCTCTAATGGCTTCAACATCTTTATCTTCCCAAATTTGATATGTAATTTTTAAAATATAATCAGGAAGATCTTTGAACTGCTGATCGAAACCCTTCATTTTTTAATTGGTTTACTCGCGAACAAGATACATAAATCCAAATTCAGAATTAATTTTTTCAAATCTTCTTTTGGTATTAACAGGTGCCGAGAAAATATCCTTTGGCCCAATAACTATTTCTTGATCTTCACAATATATTTTCCATTGGCCATCTAAAGACATAAATACCTCATGCTTATTTGATGTATAAAATTCCTTTACTCTGACATCATTCCCATGAACCGCCCCTAAATTAAAACCTGGATGGTGGGAAATTAAAGGTTCAATACTATGTCCATTTAATTTTAATTGTTCAATATAGGCTATGTAGTTTTCATTGGCATTATCAGTAGTTTTCATTTTTCTGATATCTTCAAACCTTACAACGCATTTTTCAATATCTTCAACTGAATAGCTATCAAATGTCTTAATTTCATTTTCATTAAGGGGATCTAAGATTTTTTTATCTTCTGGTATTTTTTTTAGATCAGTATCTACGAGTGTGTTATCATCCAAAAGAACCATACCAGTATCTTTAGCTGCTGATAATGTTTTTGGTGTCCAGGTAATAACACCCGGATCATTTTCACCTAATACCACAAACAACAAACCTCGATCAGTTCCTACATTTTGAAATCCTCGAAACATGTTAGTTGGAAATGATGCTACATCTCCTCTATTAAGAAATACTTCGCCGTCCTGACCATCTACACCCCAGTAAAATCGCCAACACCCTTGATATACAAGAAACACTTCTGCTGTTGTGTGACTGTGAAGACCTGATCCATTCATAGGAGCCGCGTTTACACCACCTATGTTAAATCCATGTGCTTCGGCAATTTTTACATTTTGCTTTGCATCCTCACTGACACCTGGCCCAATAACAGAGTAATTCAAACGGTCACGATGACCTTCTAATTTACCCTCAACAAAAGGAACTTTGCTTGCCACCAAGTCTTCAAATTTTGCTAAACGTGTGTTTAAATCAATGGACATACTAAACAATAAATATTGCCTAATGGTAAAATAAGCAAGTAGATTTAATGTGCATTAGTTTTATAAGATATCTAAGATATAAGAGAAAGAAAATTATTTATGAGTACTAATTCAGAACAAATACTAAAGAATAAAAAAATAATTATTGAGAAGATGAAGAGCATTGCCGAATCATCTTTAACCACTATCAATAAAAATTTACTAAATGCATATCACAGTGAAGTGGAATGGAGGGGTTTTTATCCTTTAGAAGATATAAAAGGTTTAGAAGCTTTAGAAATAAAGGTATGGCGTCCTCTATTACAGGCTTTTCCAGATTTAGAGCGACGAAATAATATTGTAATTGGAGGTGATTTTAATAATAAATCTTTTGTTGGTACTGTAGGTCATCTCACCGGCACGTTTAAAAATTCATGGCTTGATATTCCAGCTACAAATAAAACTGTTCATTTACGAACCAGTGAATTCCACCAAATAAAAAACGAAAAGATTGTACAAAGTCATATGCTGATTGATGTAATGGACTTTATTCGTCAAGCAGATTTTTGGCCAATCAACAAATCACTTGGTATTGAAGAAATGTGGCCAGGCCCAATTACTGGGGATGGTATTGTATTAGAAGAGCAAAATCTTGAAGTGTCAAACAAAACTCTTGAACAAGCACTAGCTATGCAAAAAACTCTAGGTGATTATAAGCCTGAGATCACTGATAATATAACCGATGAACAATTAAGAAGTGAATTATTAAATCATCCTCAAAAAAAATACTGGCATCCAAAAATGATGTGGTACGGACCATGTGGTATCGGTACTGGAAGAGGATTATCAGGATTTGTGGACCATCACCAACTGCCATTCCGAAAAACATTTAGGGATCGTAATTATTGGACAATTGGTCATTATGTTGAAATTGGAGATGGAAAATATTCCGCAACCTCAGGCTGGCATAGTATTGTAGCTAAACATGGAAGTAAAGAATGGCTAGGATATAATCCAACAGGAAATTCAATAACGATGAAGGTTATGGACTTTTATTTACATGACGAAGGTCTTATAAGAGAAAATTGGGTACCCATAGATATCCTTCATATATTAAAACAAATGGATGTAGATGTGATACAAATGATTAAAAATAAATAATGACTATCAAATATATTAAAAAAGCAATTAAAACACCGTCATCTGATGAATTTGAAACACGTCAAAGTGTACAAAAAGTTTTGGAACAAATAGAAGAAACACGTGAAGAAGGTATTAAAGAAATTTCAAAAAAATTTGACAAATACGAAGGAGAAATTATCCTTCCTCAAGAAAAAATCGTAGAAATAGTTAAATCTCTTGATCAAAAAATAAAAGACGATGTGCAATTCTCATACGATCGCGTCCGTAAATTTGCTGAACATCAGCTTAAACATTTCAATAATAATTTTGAAGTTGAACTCTCACCAGGTTTAATCGCAGGACAAAAACTCATTCCAGTGAATACTGTTGGATGCTACGTGCCAGGGGGTAGGAATAATTATATCGCTTCAGCAATTATGAGTATTACGACCGCTAAGGTTGCGGGAGTTAAAACAATCATTGCCGCCAGCCCACCAAAAGATCAAAATGGTGCTAATCCTATTATAGTTTACACAGCCAATTTATGTGGTGCAGATATTATTATGAATTTAGGAGGTATAGCTGCCATAGGGTCTTTTGCTTATGGTTGTTTTGGTAATCCAGAAGTAGATATGATTGTTGGTCCAGGTAACCAGTATGTAGCAGAAGCAAAAAGACTATTGTTTGGCAAAGTAGGAATTGATCTTATTGCTGGACCAACCGAGATTGCTATTATTGCAGACCATACAGCTGATAAAGAAATTATTGCCTCGGATCTTGTAGGTCAGGCAGAACATGGGCCAAACTCACCGGCATGGTTGTTCACAAAAGATCAAACATTATGCGATTATGTATTAAAACGAGTACCAGAATTAATAGCTGATCTTCCTGATCATTCTAAAAATAATGCTGAACCTGCGTGGCGTGATTACGGGGAAGTGATTTTATGTAATACCAATAAGGAACTTTGTGAAGTAAGCGATCAATATGCACCTGAACATCTAGAAGTACAGGCAGAAAATCTTAATTGGTGGAAGGATACATTGCAAAATTATGGGTCCCTCTTCCTGGGCGAAGAAACAACGGTAACGTATGGTGATAAATGTTCTGGTCCAAACCACATTTTACCGACAAAAGGAGCGGCAAAATATACTGGAGGATTATCTGTTGGAAAATTTATTAAAACAGTAACATTCCAAAGTATGACTAAAGAATCTAATAAAGAGATAGGAGCTGTTGCTGCACGTATCTCAAGACTGGAGGGTATGGAAGCTCATGCCAGAACAGGAGATCTTCGTTTAAGAAAATATGGATATAAAAACTAAAAAAAAATTAAATATATTTTTTTAATGATATCTATTTGGCTGTCCAACCTCCATCAACTAATAGTGATGAGCCAGTAATCATTGACGAAGCATTAGAAGCAAGAAAAACTACAGCTGTTGCCACATCACTTTCAGAAGCAAATCTGCCTAGAGGAATATTTTTCAATACAGAAGATTTAAATTTTTTATCTTTAAAAAAATGCTTCACCATAGGTGTTTCAACATATGTGGGACACACACAATTAACACGGATATTGTTCTTTGCTAAATCAACACACATACTTTTAGTTAGTCCTTCTATACCAAATTTAGTCATACTATAAACGCTGCGATTTGGAGCTCCTACATGTCCAAGTTGCGATGACATATTAATAATTGATCCGCCAATCTGTTTTCGTTTCTTGGATAGAAGCATAGTTTTAGCAGCATATTGAGCAACATTAAAAGCAGCCTTGATGTTCAAATCCACAACATAATCCATGTCTTGTTTAGTTACCTTAGTAAAATGTTGTGGTCTATTTGTTCCAGCATTATTAACCAAAATATCTAATTTTTTAATTTTACTAAATAACTCTACAACCTCCAAATGATTAGAGACATCACACACTATGGAAATGCATTTTTTTTGAATTTTTTGAATAGTGTTTTGAACTTTATCAAGATCTTTTTTGGTTCTACTGATAATGATTAAATCTGCTCCAGCTTCTGCTAATGCAATAGCACAAGCCTTACCAATTCCTTTTCCTGCTCCAGTCACTAAAGCTTTTTTGTTATTTAAGTTTTGTGGTTTTAAAAACATTTTTTCCTACTAACAATAATATGAGGTATTAAATATTAAAAATATATATCTCATCCTATCATCAACACCGAGAAATGTTGAGAAGAATAAATTAGAAAAATTTTAAAGGTCACATACCACATGGTGATGATTCACCATCATGATGCTCACTTGTTTTTTGTTCGGAATCTAAAACTTGATTATTTGGTTTGATCTCAATATTATTTAAATTTATTTTTTTTGCATAATAATAATCTAATGTTATTAATAACAAAGAAACAATCAAGGCGATTAATGCTATAATTTTTTGATGAATAATCATGTTAAATATTAAATAATTATAATGAAAGTCCAAAATACGGTCGCAACTTAACACCAAAATAAGAACCAAGAAAAGCAAAAGCAAACCACAGCCATCCATGCATGCTTCCAGAAGCTATGCCGCTGAACATCGCTCCAATATTACAGCCAAAAGCCAAACGCGCCCCATATCCCATTAGTAAACCCCCAATAAGAGCTGCGATTAAAGAGCTGGGTGATATGTTTATCTTAGGTGATACTTTTTTAGCAAAACTTGCTGCTACCAAAGCACCAATAATTAATCCAAAATTTGTCAATGAAACGGAATCATTTAACACGCTATTTCTTAAAGCTTGAGCTGGATACGACCAGGTCCAATACTCCCATTGAAAAACATTTACACCTAGAACGGAAAGAATTTTTGCTCCCCACAATCCAAAAGCAAAAGTAACAGACCACGGATGTCCTGCTACCAAAAGTGTGGCAAAATTTAACACAGCAAGCGCTAAGCCTCCCCACAATAAGGGCCAACCTCCATAGATGAAAATCTGAATTAATGGGCGATTATCTTTTTTGTAGATATTTTGTAATTTCCCATTTTTTTGTTTTTCAAAATGAATAGTTATAAGAGCAATGCACCCCAGTATAATCCATTGAAATAAAATAGTTTGGTATGTGCCAAAATTTTCAGAGAGGGATATGTGACTTAAAGATGGCAAAGATATCCACCAAGGTAAGTGCATAGTACCTAAAACTGAGCCAGCAATAAAACTTATAAGAGTAATCATCATACGTATATTACCACTCCCGACAGTAAATAATGTGCCAGATCCACAACCTCCTCCCAGTTGCATTCCTAAACCAAATATAAATGAACCAATAAGTACTGAAACACCTATAGGACCAAAAGAACCTACCATTATATTTCCAAAATAATTTTCACTTTTTAAAAATGGGAGAATTAATAAACTTGCAAGAGCAATAGCGAAAAGTTGTGATCGTATTCCATTGCCTTGCTTACTAACGATAAATCGCCTCCAAGCTCCAGTAAAACCAAAAGCAGCGTGATAAAGACTAATACCTAATCCAAAACCAATAATTAGTAAAAGAGAATGCTTGATAGAATAATTAATAAGTAGAAAAAATAAACCAAAAATTAATAAAATCATTCCCAATGTAAAAGCTGTTTTATCGATTCTGAATTGGCTTGAAATTATTTTATTCATTTAAAATACAAAATATAGAAGTTTTAATCACGCTGCACTAAGATATCTAGGAAGGAAATTTTTTTGTGCAGCGTGAGATAGATTGAACAATTATGTGTTATTTTCAAGAGGTCTAGCAGGATCTGCCGTCCACTCTACCATTGAACCATCATAATTCTTGACATTATTATGTCCAAGAATTTCACTAAGAGCAAACCATGACACAGTTGCCCAATGACCAGTGTTGCAATAGGCAATTTCACCTTCTGTAGATTCTATACCTGCTTCTTTAACCAGTTGCGCTACAGTAATTGCATCTTTAAAGAAGCTTGTATTTTCCTCTACCAAGGTTTGCTGTTGCAAATTAAATGAACCGGGAATAGTTCCCGAAGCTAATGCCTTTCCATGCTTAGATTTACCCAAGAACTGTTCTTCTGGCCTAGCATCTACAAGTACTGAAGAGTTATTTGCTAAAGCATTAACTACATCTTCTGTTGTTGCTAAATACTGAGATTGAAAATCAGCTTTAAATATTGTTGTTTCAGGATTACTTACGCCAGTTTCAAATTGATTGGAAAACTGCTGTATCCACGCCGCATAGCCCCCGTCAAGAATTGAAACATTATTATGACCAAGTACTTTAAATGTCCAATAGACTCTGGCAGCACTACCAAAATCTGTAGAACTCACTCCCCCAGGAACCACTATAACATGACTATCATTACCAATGCCTAAAGTTCCAATTAAAATCTCAAGATCATTAACAGGTGGAAGTTTACCTACGATTCCATCAACAGTAGTCCGCCATCCATCAGTAAGATAGTTACTATATACTGCTGTAGGAATGTGTCCCGATTCAAAATCTTCTTTTGAGCCCCCATCAATTTTATTTCGTATATCTAGAACAACTAATTTATTATTAGTAAAATTATTATTTAGCCACTCAACACTAACTAAAGGTTCGGCTGCAAACAACTTTATTGAAAATAATATGCTAAAAACTGAAGCTATTATTATTGAAATTAATTTTTTCATTTTTGTTTCTTTCTTCTTTTCGATATATTTAAACATTCAAAGTCTAAAAAATATTTTTTGAATAATTATTCAAAAATACCGTAAGCTTATAGGGATGAAAGACATCATCTCTTTAGCTGTATTTATTGCTCGCCCGCAATCTGACTATCAAATCGGCGAATATCTATAATATAGAATAATTTTCGTTTTATTCAACTTTTTTTTGTTAAAATTATAATATTTTTCTTAATTTTAAAAATATATAGAAAAATTTTCTATTAATCATCATTATTATAGTTGTGAATGACAGCGTTTATGTAATGCTTTCTTTAGCTTGTCTTCTTATTTTTTTTTGAAGTTGAAGAATTCCATATACCAAAGCTTCAGCAGTTGGAGGACACCCTGGGACATATATATCTACAGGTACAATTCGATCACAACCTCTTACAACTGAATAAGAATAATGGTAATATCCCCCTCCATTTGCACAAGATCCCATAGATATCACCCACCTAGGTTCTGGCATTTGATCATAAACTTTCCTTAAGGCCGGTGCCATTTTATTGCATAATGTTCCTGCTACAATCATTACATCTGATTGTCTGGGACTACCTCTAGGAATAACACCGTATCGATCTAAATCATATCTACTCATATAAGAATGCATCATCTCAACTCCGCAACAAGCTAAACCAAAAGTCATTGGCCATAAAGAACCTGTCCTAGCCCATGTCAAAAGTTCATTAAACTTAGCTGTAATAATCCCAGCTTTTCCATCTTTATTAGAAGATTGTTCTAAAAAATAATCCGTTCCACTTTTATTCATGCATCCACGCTTTGAACAACTACTGCTCCTCCAATAAAAATAAGTGCAAAAATGTCAATAAATTCTATTATTAATTTGTTAATCAATTATTTTGCCCTTGATTAATAATTAGTTATTTAAAAATACATCATTATTTGTGTTAATTTCAAATTAATTATATCATCAACCACGATGAATGTTGAGAGGAATTTTTAGGATAGTGCTTCTAGTTCTCTTTTTAAAAAATAAGCTATTGCTTTCATACCTTTTTTCTCTGACAAACTTTCCGCAATAGAGTTATAGTTTGTATTGGTATTGATATCATAAGAATATAATTGACCTTTATCATCCTCTAAAAATTCTACACCTGCAATTTCAATATGATTATTTTTCAAAACTTTTTGATACTTTTCTAAGATAGGGTTGGAAAAATCATTTAAGATCATGAATTTATTGCCTGTTGCATTGGTAGGACAATATTCATCTTCTAAGTTACATGCATCAGCAGGACACAACTCAAATCCTTTGCTAGTATCTACTTGTACAGCATAAAGGAATGTATTATCAACAAATTCAGTACGTATTATGGTAGATGTTTTGGGCTTAATGTACTCTTGTAAAAGAGTTATTCCATCAACAGAGTTCTCAAATTCATTACTATCAATGTACCGCTTAAAACTCTGGTAATCATGACACAACTTAATACCAAGTCCTCGACCTGCTCTATTATGTTTGGTAAGATAAGGAAATGGAAAGCTTTTTCCTAAATACAATAATTGTTCCTTATCTTTAGCATAAAGTGTATTGGGAACCTTAATGCCCTCCTTTTCTAATTCCTTGTATTGCAAACTTTTAGATAGCTCCAATGCAAGTGCCTGTGAATTATTGATTATTCTTCTATTATAAAATTCCAACCAGTTTAAGATAACTGCAGTATATTCAGGCGCAAACCGATGTCCTCTGGTGTGAGATGAGGCACTCATACGATTATAAAAAACACCAACAGGAGGTACATTTGAAGTATTAATGGTCATTTTATTCATATGCCATTCTTCAAAAGGCAAATTTAACTTTTTTATTTGAACTCGCAATGGTTCAATCCATTCATCATTTTCATGTATAATAAATATCTTATTCATTTCATAAATATTTTGTGAATAATTAATGAATTTGTTTTAACGCATTTTCAATATCTTCAATCAAATCATCCACGTCTTCCAAGCCAATAGATAATCTAATCATTGTATTTGGTATGTTTAATTTTTTTCTGCCTTCTTCGCCAATAATACGATGTGTTGTTGTTGCAGGGTGAGTAACCAGACTCTTAGTGTCACCTAAATTATTAGAAATATCAAAAATATTTAATGCGTTCATAAACTTAAAAGCATTATTGCCTTTAATAATAAACGTAACAATTGAACCTCCTTGTAGCATTTGTTTTTTGGCTAATGCATATTGTGGATGATTTTTTAAATCAGGATAAATAGTTTTTTCTACTTTTGGATGTCCAGATAAGTAATTAGCAACTTTAAGTGCATTTTGACAATGCTGATCCATTCTGATCTGCAGAGTTTCAAGGCCCTTAAGCAACACCCAAGCGTTAAAAGGACTAATAGCTGGACCTGTGTGACGAATAAAAGGTTTTAAATGTTTTTCATAATGCTCCTTAGAAGATAGAATAGCTCCACCAAGACTACGCCCTTGCCCATCAATGTGCTTTGTTCCTGAATAAACTATTATATCAGCTCCTAAATCCATAGGTTTTTGCAAAACGGGTGAAGCAAGAATATTATCAACGATTACTAAAGCGTTGTATTGATGAGCAATCTTAGCCACTGATTTAATGTCAATGATTTCCATTGTTGGATTAGAAGGGGATTCAAGAAAGACACATTTTGTTTTTTTTGTTATGTGTTGTTGCCATTGTGACAAATCAGTGCCATCAATCAAATGAGTAACGATACCATAGCGAGGTAATATTTGGTCAAGGATATGGTAACATGAGCCAAATAAAGAACGGGATGATACAACATGATCTCCACTTTTAAGATAACTCAATAAAGAAGCAAAAACAGCTGACATGCCACTTGCTGTAGCAAAACAAGCTTCAACTCCCTCAAAAAGAGCCATTCTTTCTTCAAACATTGTCACTGTTGGATTGCCATAGCGAGTATAAAGATATCCTTCTAACTCCCCTGCAAATCTTGCCTCAGCCTCTTCTGCACTGTTAAAAACATAACCAGAATTCATAAAAATAGCTTCACTCGTCTCTCCATGTTCAGAACGAAACAATCCCGCCCTTACAAGTTTTGTCTGATTTCTATATTGATTGTAATTCTGATTTTTTTTGAAAGACATTATTGTTTCCAAGGAAGGTTATAATATTTCCATCCATTAATTGTAGATCGTTGACCTAAGTTGTTTTTATCTCCTTCAAATCCATCCGATACATTGTAACTATAATTATAACCACATGAGACTAGAAACTTAGCTGCATGAAATGATCTATTACCAGAGCGACAAATTAAAAAAAGTTTATCCTTTTTTTTAATATTTGATTCCAATAACATGTTTTCAAAAAAAGAATTAATTTGCATTTCCGGATAAAGATGCCAGGAAATAAATATAGTTTTTTTATTAAGAGAAGATAAATCAGGTATTCCAATAAATTCCCATTCAGGTTTTGTTCTAACATCAATTAAATATGAATTAGAAATTTCAGATAATTTATTAAAACATTCAACTGAATTAATCTCTTGCATATTTGAATCTGTTTTATTTATTAAATTCATTAAATTTTTTTTTATTTTAAAATTATAATGCAATATTTTTTATTGATTGAATGTGTTCAGGTTTAATTTCACAGCAACCGCCCAATAATTTTGCTCCATGTTTAGTTGTTTTATTTACAAAACTTTTAAATATATTTGGATTAAAATTTTTTCTTATACCTAAGACGCTTGTTGGTTGAGGAGAAGATACTGGGTCTATAATAAAATCTTCAGGAATATTTTCAAAAGCATTTACTTTAAATCCATATGGAAGATTTTGTTTTTGAAATTCTGGCAAAACAAGTTCTACAATTTCAGGTGCAACACATGCTGCAATCAGTCCGCAACAATTAAAATTTTTAATTACTTTGTTAACATCACTTACGCTTTCATTACTAGGCAGGAGACCAGTTTTTCTAAAATGTAGACCTACAAGAATAGGTTTATTAAATTTTTTAATAGCTTCAAGAGCTATTTTTATTTCTTTTACACTGCATAAAACATCAAGATAATAAAGGTCTACATAAGGTTCTAAAATTTTTGCAGTATCGTTAAAACTTTGGTGTATTTCTTGATCACTCTCAAAAATTTCTGATTGATATGTATTTCCCTGAGTTGGCAAAGAACCTGCAATTAATATTGATTTATTTGATAAATCTCTAGATTTTTTAGCTAATTTACCTGCCGTTTGTGTAGCTTGTTCTAAATATTCTAATGAATTATTTTCAATAAAACGCATTTTTCTAACAGCAAAGTTGTTGGTAACTATTAATTCTGCTCCCGCATTAATAAAATCTAAATGAGTATCCACAACAAGACCATGATAATCTTCATTAATGAGTGCAGTAGCTGACCATAGTGTTCCCTCAGGCCTTAGACCTTTTGCTAACAAGGTTTGGCCTGTTCCGCCATCAAATATATATGTTTTATTTTGTAAAAAAGGCATAAATTTTTATTTATATTTAGTTTTATGCTTTATCACCATAATCACTAATATGTTTTGGTATTCTTTCGTTAGTTCCATACATAAAGTGATTAGACATTTTTTCCCGATACCTACTGGCAGGAACTTTCCTTCCAATTGCTTCAGCTACTTCACGAATATGCATAGGAGCTGCGCCACAACAAACTCCTAGATATTTAATTTCAAGAGCGTGTGCCTCTTGGGCAAATTTTCGTATTTCGTACCTATTACAATACATCGGATCAAGAGCTGTTGGAAATGTTCTTCCATGGGGTGCTGGACATGTACAACCATTGTTATCTTCTAAATTAAAAAAAGTTGGTTGATCTTCAGTTGTACGAAACGGGATGGGTAAAGCTGCCATATGGCTTTTAATTACTTTTCTAATTTCCTTCAAATAAGGCATCATTGTATTTGGTCCACGAAAACAATTCATCCCAATAACGTCAGCTCCTCGCTGTTCTAATTCTTTACACGTATCAATGATGGAAACACCATCTCTCATAATGTTTTCCCCCATTGGAGAAATTGTAATGACAGCAGGTAAACTTGATTTTTTAATTTCATCTAGTGCCATATATGCTTCTCCTGCATAATAAAATGTTTCACCAATTATAAAATCTGCTCCTTCTTCGACTGACCATCCTATCATTTCACTAAATATAGAACGAACTTCTTTTTGACTTTTGATATCTTCAGGATTCCAAATATTAGTATTTGAAATATTACCTGCTACTAAATTATGTTCTTCATTTTCTGGAGTTTCAATAGAAACTTGTTTAGCAATTTGTAATGCCATACGATTAAGAGGTTCTAATAATTCTTCTTTGCCAATTACACGCATTTTTTCTCGATGACCATTATATGTAAAAGCTTCCACTACATCTGATCCAGCATGTTGAAAATCCCGGTGAATATTTCTCAATGCTTCTGGATTTTCTAATGCTAATTCAGGAACAAATTCTCCTGAAGATAAGTATCCTCTTCTTTCAGCTTCAAAGAGAAATCCTTCAGCACAAATTACTGAACCTTTTTCTAATCTTTTCAATAATCCTCTTTTACTCATTTATATCTCCACTATAAGCAATTAAACTAATGCATTTTTATTAATCAGATAAAGATTTAGGAAAAAACCTATCTCTTTAGCTGTATTTAAAACTCGCCCGCAATCTGATCATCAAATCGGCTATTATTACCTTTTATAGCGATTGTTATTACATAACAAATAATAAAAGTATATTTTTATAATTTTTTCTTGTCAAAATAAAAATAATAGAAGAATATTCTTTATAAAAAAAAATAAATAGAATAATTTTCATATTACTGTCATTTTAGATTAACAGTTAACAAGTATTTATTTTATTTCACACCCAAATTGACTTGCTGTTTCTAAAAATATTTCCCACAATGAAAGTGCAAAACCTCTTGGGATAAATAAGTGGTATCCTGAATCTGAGCGCCATAGTTTCACACTCACATGATGAATGGCGGATGAAGCTACCGAATTAACGGGAAAATACTTGTCACGAAGGTCTAAGGGTAAGTGTCGATTTAAGAAAAGAGTGTCGCTTGGTCCTGAAATTTCAAGATGGGTATATGAGTGTGACAGATCCAGTGTTGTACCTTCATTGGATGATAAGGTTGGAACTTCTGAACCTACAATCCACCATTTTAAAGGTTCAATTCTCATCATAACAACAGAATTATTTTCAATTGCCTTATTGGGCAAAGCATATTCTTTGAAGTTTAGATGTTTAGAAAGATTTGATCCGACTGTGTTTATTGAATCAGACCATGCAGCAACCTGCGTAAGATGTAAATTTTTTATCTCACTAAGTTGAAGCCGTGATTCATTGTTGGTAGGGTTGTGACCAACCGAATAATTTGATTCCAGAGCTGAAGATCTATTAACCATGTAATCTTTCTCCTTCTGGATCAACCATGTGGGGGGAAACAATCTCGAGTGCTAATTCCTTATTTCGAACTGGGTCACTGCCTATGACTGTAATATTTTTCCATTTTTCAAATCCGCCACTGATAAATCCCAATCCAATCCAATGACCTAACTCGGGCGAATGTGTAACTGAGGTTACACGTCCAATTCCAAATCCTTTAACTTCATTTTTTTTGCAAATAATGGTTCCTGCATCAAAGGTTTGCTGTCTGTCCTTTGGAAAAATGCCTACTAATTTTTCCCGGTTACTGTCACCAAGCACACCCCTTTTTCTCATAGCGCTCCCAATATAAGATTTTTTGGTTGATGCCATTTTTCCCAATCCAGCGTCATCAATTGTAACGCGTCCATCCAGTTCTGCTCCTGTAACATGACCTTTTTCAACTCGAAGAGCGCCTAATGCTTCTAATCCATAGAGACATCCATTGAAACTCTTAGCGCTGTTCCAAAGCATGTCCATTGCCTTAGTTGCATAGTCAGATGGAGTATAAACCTCATAAGCCAATTCTCCTGAGAAGCTAATTCTTACAATCCTGCAAGGTATATCTTCTTTTAGTTTTGTTTGTACTAATCCCATGAAAGGTAAATTATCATTTGAGACAACATTTTGATCTTCCACACATTGTTTAAGTGTATCCCTTGATTTCGGCCCAGACACAGCTGCAGCTGCCCATTGCTCGGATACTGTTGTTATATGAACCTTTAAGTCAGTCCACCTTGTCTGCAGAAGTTCTTCCAGCCACGCCATCACCCTGGCTGCTTGAGCCGTTGAAGTTGTCATAAAATACTCATCCTCAGACAATCGCCATGATGTTCCATCATCCATTACAATTCCATCATCTCTGAGCATAATCCCATATCTTGTTTTACCTATGGCAACCTTTGCAAAAGGATTAGTATAAATACGATTTAAAAATTCTGTGGCATCGGGGCCCTGAACTGCGATTTTTCCCAAGGAAGAAACATCACTTAATCCTACGGTTTTTCTAACAACTGTAGCTTCACGAATATATGCATCGGACAAAGACTCTTTATCAAAAGGAAAATACCAAGGACGTTGATATAAACCCGCTTCAATCATTATAGCTCCATGATCTAAATTCCATTGATGCGTTGGAGTTGCCCTTAAAGGCCTAAAATGTTTTCCAACATTGCGTCCAGCAAGAGCTCCAATTGAAACAGGAGTGTAAGGGGGTCTGAAAACAGTAGTACCAACTTCTGGAATTTGTTTATTTAATAATTCTGCCATTAGAGCTAAACCTATGATGTTTCCCATTTTTCCTTGATCATTAGCCATGCCCAAAGTGGTGTATCTTTTTAAATGCTCAACAGAAATAAATCCTTCACGGTGAGCTAATCGCACATCATCACATTTAACATCATGCTGAAAATCAACAAAACTTTTAGAATAATTTTTATTATAACCAACTTCATACAAGGGACTAATAGGATTTAGCCATCCTCCAGGTTTGGGGAAAGAGTAATTAATTGTTTTTACTCCTAGTGATTGTGCTGCTTTTAATCCCGCTGCTACACCGGACTTAACACAATCATCTGTATTCCATATGCCCGAAGCTGATCCAGTCACAGTGATTGGTTCTTGTGTTTCATTAGGCAAAAAACATAAATTCACAGGATCCCAAATTGGTCGAACTCCTCGGTGTGATAAAAGGTGCACAGCGGGTGACCAACCTCCCGATACCAACACAAGATCACATTTAATTTGATTAACTTTATTATATTTGTGTCCGTCATATTCAGCCACATCTAAGCTATTAATTTTTTTTCTACCGTTGATGTTAAATGGAGCGGTTCCTAAACTTACTTCAATACCATTTCTTTTAGTGCTCTCTATAATATTCTGACTAATTGTTTTACGTGAATCAATAATGTGTACCTTAGATCCTGCTT
>CACLJX010000013.1:0-5000 GCA_902607435.1 uncultured Alphaproteobacteria bacterium
AATTCTTATTAAAATATTTTTCTCAGGGTATGTTATATAAAAATCTTTTGGGTAAGCTATATTAGGATCAAATTTTTTCATAATTTTGTAATAAAAAATAGTTTCTCGAGCATTTATACTGATAAGATAATCATAATACATCTTGATTATTTTAGAAGTAGGATTAAGATTAACAACTTCCCACATTATTTTTATCCATTTATCAGATTTTAATGTAGAATATTTTTCAGCTTGTTTTAAAAGTTTTTCTGATTGTTTTGTAAAATCAATCTTCCTTCTTTCATTAGTTGGTATTCTTTCAATGAGAACTTCTAGAGTCGTTTGTGAGTCAATATTGCTATTTATAATTGTTGAAAATTGAGGCTTATAATTCCATAGTTTTATTTTCCAAAATTGATCTAAGACTAAACTACAACTTGCGAGGTAATCTTCAGGCATATGAATGTTTATATCTTCATTGGTTTGAAGGTAGCGATTTAAACTATAAAAGAAAGTAACATTAAGGTGTTTTTGAATTAGTTGCATATAATGTGCAACTGTTTGTTGTCTCATTTCTCCTAAAGAATGAGTGTTACAAACTAAATCTACCTTCATGTCTTTTGGTAAACACTGAGCTAATCTTGCTGGTATAAAAACAAAATCATATTTTTCCAATTCAAGATCTTGACATTGTTTTTCATTCTCAACATAAAGAAATTTTTCTTCAGGAAAAGAAGATCTAAGAAAAACGTATGAAAAATATAATGTTTCAGGTAAATCAATTATAGCATAATGATTTGTTTTATTGATTAGTTTATTACATCTAGCAAAAGTACCTAAACCTCCTCCAATTTCAATTATTTTAGCATTTGATAAATTTATAGTATTATTAAGACCTAATGAAATTATTAGTTTGTATAGAAATTGAATAGAAAGAAGCCTATTATTTATTGAAATTGAAACTTTTGGACTTGAAAAAGGCACTTCACAGTATTTTTCTGGAACCTTGTCTAAGTCAAAATTTAATGTGTTTTTTAAGTAATAAATTAAACCTTCTAATATTGGCCCAAAATTTTTTGATGGATTAAAATAAGTTTTATTAATTATAAGCCCACTTTCTTGAGCTTCATGAATAATTTTTTCTAATGAATTAGATTCAGATAGTTGCCATAATTTAAATTTATTTTTATTACTCCACATACCTGACTTCATTTTTGAAAACTTCCAACTATTGGGATATTGAATGAATAATTCTTTATTATTTTTTTCTTGATTTAAGTATTTTTGTGAAGTTGATATTATTTCTTTATAGTTTGTTTTCATTTTTTTAAATTAATTATTATATTAAGCTTGTTAAAGATTATTAGCTTTTAGGTATAATTTCTTTTATAATCTACTGAATCTGAATACGCAATCATACTATTTTGATTAAAAATCCAAAAAGATCTATTTACAGAGTTGCTAATAATTTTGTTATCCATTACCTTACATCTTGTTTTCTTGCATCATGCAAGTATTCAAATATTTGCGTGATAATTTAAACTGATTTGAGATCAATCAAATACAACTTTATAAAATTTATAAAACTATTTAATTTTTATTTGTTTTTTTAATGTTTTAGAGTAATAGAAAGCCATAGCGCGGGGTGGAGCAGTCCGGTAGCTCGTCAGGCTCATAACCTGAAGGTCGTAGGTTCAAATCCTACCCCCGCAACCAATTTAACTAAGGATTCTTCTTATTTTTTATTATCTAAATTAACGAACTAATTTATCCCAATAAAAAAGGAAAAAATTACTTTTTTTTATGATTTGACAAGGTTTTTTTATCCTAGTATATCCCTACATTCTTTTGTAAAAAAAAAGTGTCAAAATTGAATTTTTTATAAAATTCGATGTATTTGGCAGTGCTCTTTGAAATGTTAATAAGACAATAAAGAGATACGTAGGCAACAATTCGTAAATGATTATTTACGTTCGTTTGTGGAATACGTATCTAACAAGATACTTTTGTACTTTTAGTACAAAAAGTGTTCCGCTTTTAACGGTCGTTCCGTAAATTTAAGACTTCGGTCTTTTTTTACTTAACTTAAGAGTTTGATTATGGCTCAGAACGAACGCTGGCGGCATGCTTAACACATGCAAGTCGAACGAAGTCTTCGGACTTAGTGGCGCACGGGTGAGTAACATGTGGGAATTTACCTAAAGGTTCGGAATAACTACGGGAAACTGTAGCTAATACCGGATGTGTCTGCAAAGAGAAAGATTTATCGCCTTTAGATGAGCCCGCACTAGATTAGTTTGTTGGTGAGGTAAGAGCTCCACCAAGACTACGATCTATAGCTGATTTGAGAGGATGATCAGCCACACTGGGACTGAGACACGGCCCAGACTCCTACGGGAGGCAGCAGTGGGGAATATTGGACAATGGGGGCAACCCTGATCCAGCAATGCCGCGTGAGTGAAGAAGGCCCTCGGGTTGTAAAACTCTTTCATCAGTGAAGATAATGACGTTAACTGAAGAAGAAGCTCCGGCTAACTCCGTGCCAGCAGCCGCGGTAATACGGAGGGGGCTAGCGTTGTTCGGAATTACTGGGCGTAAAGCGTATGTAGGCGGATCAAAAAGTTAGATGTGAAATCCCTGGGCTCAACCCAGGAACTGCATTTAAAACTAATGATCTAGAATTTGGTAGAGGATAGTAGAATTTCCAGTGTAGAGGTGAAATTCGTAGATATTGGAAAGAATACCAGTGGCGAAGGCGACTATCTGGGCCATTTTTGACGCTGAGATACGAAAGCGTGGGTAGCGAACAGGATTAGATACCCTGGTAGTCCACGCAGTAAACGATGAGTGCTAGTCGCTGGGTCATTAGACTCGGTGTCGCAGCTAACGCATTAAGCACTCCGCCTGGGAAGTACGGTCGCAAGATTAAAACTCAAATAAATTGACGGGGGCCCGCACAAGCGGTGGAGCATGTGGTTTAATTCGAAGCAACGCGAAGAACCTTACCAGTCCTTGACATGGTGTGTTTGAATTATAGTATTTTAATTCTTCAGTTCGGCTGGCACACACACAGGTGCTGCATGGCTGTCGTCAGCTCGTGTCGTGAGATGTTGGGTTAAGTCCCGCAACGAGCGCAACCCTCATTTTTAGTTGCCATCAGGTTAAGCTGGGCACTCTAAAAAAACTGCCGGTGATAAGCTGGAGGAAGGCGGGGATGACGTCAAGTCCTCATGGCCCTTATGGGCTGGGCTACACACGTGCTACAATGGTGGTGACAGTGAGAAGCTATTTCGTAAGAAAAAGCAAATCTCCAAAAGCCATCTCAGTTCAGATTGGACTCTGCAACTCGAGTCCATGAAGTTGGAATCGCTAGTAATCGTAGATCAGCATGCTACGGTGAATACGTTCTCGGGCCTTGTACACACCGCCCGTCACGCCATGGGAGTTGGTTTTACCTTAAGCCGGTGCGCTAACCGCAAGGAAGTAGCCGTCCACGGTAGGGTCAGCGACTGGGGCGAAGTCGTAACAAGGTAGCCGTAGGGGAACCTGCGGCTGGATCACCTCCTTTCTAAGGATAATGATGATTAGTTCGCTAATTATCCGGGTTGTTGTCTATATATCTCTTTATAACATTAGTTAGTGCTAGGAGTTTCCTATTGGTAAACTGGGCTAGTAGCTCAGTTTGGTTAGAGCGCGCGCTTGATAAGCGTGAGGTCGGAGGTTCAAGTCCTCCCTGGCCCACCATTTATTTTTTGGGGGATTAGCTCAGCTGGGAGAGCGCCTGATTTGCATTCAGGAGGTCGTCGGTTCGATCCCGATATCCTCCACCAAAAACTATCTATTAGTCTTATTCTGTTCTTTAAATTGTAAATATGAAACTAATAACTGATCAAATAAATTAAATTAAATTAGATTAAAATACGTACAAAATTTTTCTCTGTACGTAATTGCAATCAAGCGCAAAAGGGCATTTAGTGGATGCCTTGGCATCAAGAGACGATGAAGGACGTGGCAGGCTGCGATAAGCTAAGGGGAGTTGTCAACACACTTTGATCCTTAGATATCCGAATGGGGAAACCCAACTCTTCAGAGTTACTTATTTGTGAATACATAGCAAATAAGAGTTAACCTAGTGAATTGAAATATCTTAGTAGCTAGAGGAAAAGAAATCTATTCCGCTAGTAGTGACGAGCGAACGCGGATCAGGCCAGTAACAAAAATATAATAACTAGAACTTTCTGGAAAGTGAGACCAAAGTGGGTGATAGTCCCGTATAGGTAAAAATTATTCTTGTTCTTGAGTAGGGCGGGACACGTGAAATCTTGTCTGAATATGGGGAGACCACTTCCCAAGCCTAAATACTCCTTGATGACCGATAGTGAACAAGTACCGTGAGGGAAAGGTGAAAAGCACCCCGATAGGGGGAATGAAATAGTATCTGAAACCGAATGCCTACAAGCAGTTAGAGCTCCTTTATGGAGTGATAGCATACCTTTTGTATAATGGGTCAGCGACTTAGTCTGTGCAGCAAGCTTAAGCCGATAGGTGTAGGCGTAGGGAAACCAAGTCTTAATAGGGCGTTTTAGTTGTACGGATTAGACTCGAAGCGGGATGAGCTTACTATGAGCAGGTTGAAGATGTAGTAACATACATCGGAGGACCGAACCAATAAACGTTGCAATGTTTTTGGATGACTTGTGGTAAGGGGTGAAAGGCCAACCAAATTCCGCTATAGCTAGTTCTCCGCGAAAACTATTTAGGTAGTGCGTTGTGTTAATGTTGTTAGGGGTAGAGCACTAGATGGGCTAGGGGGAAGCGATTCCTACCAAACCTAACTAAACTCCGAATACTAGCAATTTCTGCACAGCAGACAGACTATAGGTGCTAAGGTCTATAGTCGAAAGGGAAACAGCCCAGATCACCAGTTAAGGCCCCCAAATAATGGCTAAGTGGAAAAGTATGTAGAGAGTTCAAGACAGGCAGGAGGTTGGCTTAGAAGCAGCCATCCTTTAAAGATAGCG
>CACLJX010000013.1:7500-49999 GCA_902607435.1 uncultured Alphaproteobacteria bacterium
TTAGAAAAAAAGCAGTTAATAAAATGAGTGAATTAACAACAGAAGGCCAAAATAGAACTGTACTTTTTGTAAGTCATAACTTTGATTCTATTAGTGAATTGTGTAATAGAGTCGTTGTCATGGATGAGGGACAAATAATAAATGAAGGTAATACTGATGAAATGATCGATTTTTATCTTAATAAAGAAAAAGAAAAAGCAAATAAATATTTTGGTAACAGAGAATGGCCATCTATAAATAACTCCGATAATAGTTTAGTTGAATTGAAATCTGTATCTTTAAGAAATTCACATAATAAAATAAAATCAAATTTTTCAGTTACAGAGAAAATTTTTGTGGAAGTTGAGTACAAAATTTTAAAAAGTGAAAAACAACTTTGTTTAGGTCTGCATTTTTTTAATTCTAGAAATGTATGGCTCTTCTATAGCCCTGATGATTATTTTGAAAAACCATGGGGTAAAAGTGAAATAAAGAAAACAGGTAATTATAGGGCTACTTTTTGTATACCTGAAAATTTACTAGATGTAGGAACAATTAAAATAGATTTAGGAATTTTTTCTCCACCAGGATCACCTGCTGGAGAAAATACAATTATAGATGAAAAAGAAATTATTTATTTTATTGTACATGAATCTGATGAATTAAATTCTGTGAGGGGAAGTTACCCATATCCCTGGGGAAGTCCGGCTTTAAGACCAAAGATTAAATGTGTTACAAAAAAAGTATGAAAGTTTTTATTCTTGATGTTGATGGCGTAATGACTACAGGCCAATTTTTTTACAGTGAAAAAGGCAAGCTTTTAAAAGTTTTTGGCCCAGATGATAATGATGCATTGAGTATATTAAGTAAATATATTGATATACTTTTTGTGACATCAGACTCCAAAGGATTTCCCATTAGCAAAAAAAGAATAGTTGATGATATGGGATATAAATTAGAACTAGTAAGCCAATTTGATAGAAAAAAATGGATTGCTAGTAAATATAAGCTAAGCGAAGTTATATATATGGGAGACGGAATATTTGATAATTATGTCATGGATTCTGTCGGATATTCTATTGCCCCTAGTAATGCAAATATTATAGCAAAAAAAAGTGCAAATATTGTAACAAAATGTTCTGGAGGTAATAGAGCTGTAGCTGAAGCATGTATCCATATCTTAAATTATTTTTTTAAAGTACAAGTTCCTCTTAAAAATTTTCCTAAAATATTGAATAATTAATTTTATGGATTTTGAACTTAGATTAAAAAATCAAATAAAAATAAATAAAAGTACGTTACTAGGTATTGGTCCTATGAGTAAAAATATCGTTGATGCTGCAATTGAAATCTCCAATCAACGTAATATTCCTCTGATGCTTATAGCAAGTAGAAGGCAAGTTGATTCAGAAGAGCATGGAAAAGGTTATGTAGAAAATTGGTCTACAAAAGAATTTTCAGATTATGTAAGTAAAAAAGATAAATTAAGAAATATTATTCTATGCAGGGATCATGGAGGTCCTTGGCAAAATGATTTTGAATATAAAAATAAGTTTAATTTAAAAAAAGCAATGCTTTCAGCAAAAATTTCTTTTGAAAATGATATAAAAAATAATTTTAAAATTATTCATATTGATCCAAGTATAGATCCTAATAAAAAAAATTCAATTCAAGCAATTTTGACTAGAATATTTGAATTATATGAATTTTGTTATTCAACATCAAAAAAATTTAAAAAAAAAATTATATTTGAATTAGGAACTGAGGAACAAAATTCAGGTTTAAATACATTAGAAGAAATAGAATATTGGATTAATAAAATTAAAGTATTTTGTAATACAAATAAATTGCCGCTTCCTTTTTTTATTGTTACTCAAACAGGAACTAAGGTAATGGAATTAAAGAATATAGGATCTTTTGATTCTGATATTAGAGAAAAAAATCAATTACCAATAGAAATACAAGTACCAAAAATTGTCGAACTTGCAGAAAAAAATAATTTTTTTATTAAAGAACATAATGCTGACTATCTTTCTGATGATGCACTAAAATGGCATCCAAGACTTTCGATACATGCTGCTAATGTAGCTCCTGAATTTGGCACTACAGAAACAAAAACTCTTATAAACTTATTTAATAAATTCAAAATGAAAAAGCAAAGAGATGATTTCTTAGAAATTTCTTATAAATCAAATAAATGGAAAAAATGGATAATAAAAAATAGTAATTCATCATCATATGATAAATCTATAATTAGTGGACATTATGTTTTTTGTCATCCAAAAGTTATTGAACTAAAAAAAGATTTAGATATTAAATTAAATAAATATAATTTGAAATTAGATAAGCAATTAAGGGAATCAATCAAATTATGTATAAAAAGATATTTATATTCTTTTCGTTTATTAAAATATTAATTTTATGAAAGAAGTAGCAACAATTATTTTAAATAGAAATTTACCTTATATAGTTGATAAATTAGTTGATAAGTTAAAAAAATACGACAACAATATATCAGATTTTTATGTAGTAGAGGCTGGATCAGATATAAATAAATTATCTAAATATGCTACTTGGCATTTAAATACTCCTGAAGTCATTAGATTAGGACTAAGATTTCCAAGAGGAATGAATTATGGACTTTACAAACTTTGGAAAGAAAAAATATTTTTTAAATATAAAGCATTTTTGCTTTTAACAAATGATACCCAAGTAAAGAACAAACCCTTTATTGAACCTTTATTCAAGGAATTGAATAAACATTCTAAACTAGGTATTTTATCTCCTTGTGGTCACGATTGGGCTGAAAAAAGATTTCTTGGAAAATTGAAAACAAAATATTTTTATTACATACATAATCATGCTTATTTATTAAAAAAAGAGTTTATTGAAAAAATAATAAATTTTAATTACCATTCCTATAAAAAATTTTTATTTGATGGTAATAATTTCAGAGGTTATGGAACTGAAATTGAAATTATAGCAAAGTGTTATGTCAATGATTATGCAGCAGGTATTACTAATATTGTAACAACATATGAAAATGAAGAATTACTTAAAAAATATTATAAGAAAATTAAGACAGAAAATTATCAAGAAAATGAAAAACTTTATATTGATGAAGGAAAAAAATGGATGAGAGAAAAATATGGATTTTCAAGTAAATGGGCTATGATTTATTATTCAAAAAATTTTTATGATAAATTTTTCGAAAATTTTCCACATTTAAATAAATTTAAAATATAAGATATATATTATTATATTTATTTTAGAATACGATCCGTATTTATTTTTGTATTGTTGTATTGGCTTAATATTAATTTATAGTAAAAAAAATGAAGATAATTAAGAAACCTTGGGGCCAAGAAGAAATTATTGAAATTAATCAGCATTATATGCTTAAAAGATTGACTATGCTGAAAGATCATAGATGTAGTCTTCAGTATCATGATTTAAAAAAAGAAACCATTTATGTTCTTAAAGGGATTTTAGAAATTTCATATGGAATAGATAAAAATCAATTAGAAACAAAAAACTTTTGTAAAGGTGAAAATTTTACTATCTTCCCTAGAACTATTCATAGAATGAAAGGTGTGGAAACTTGCGTATATTTGGAATGCAGCACACCACATTTAGAAGATGTAATTAGATTAAATGATGATTATAACCGAATTACTAAATGAACTATAAAATATGCATTACTGCAGCTGGAATAGGATCCCGATTAGAAGAATTAACAAAATATTATAACAAGTCTTTAATAACAATTAATAACAAACCTGCCATTTCTCATATTATTGAATCTTTTTCCCGTAAAATAACTTTTGTGATTGCTGTTGGCTATTTAGGTGAACAAGTCAGATCTTATTTAAAAATAGCTCACCCTAATTATAAATTTGAATTTGTAAAAGTACCTAAATATAGAGGTAAAGGCTCAGGTTTGGGTTATAGTTTATTATGTTGTAGAAATAAATTAAATTTACCTTTTATATATATATCTTGTGATACATTATTTGAGGGTAAAGTAAAAAAACCTGATCATAATTGGATGGGCTTTTCAAAAGGAAAAAATATTTCTCAATATCGATCTCTTAAAATTCATAGAAAGAAAGTTATCAGTATTTTTGAAAAAGGAGAAAAATATAAAGATTTAAAGACCTATATAGGTATGTCAGGAATTTATGATTTTAAAAAATTCTGGAAAAGTATGATTCAAGGAAAGAATATTTCTCTTATCCAAGGTGAAGTTTATGGAATGCAAAATTTAATAAAAAATAAAATAAAAGCATATGATTTTAAATGGCACGATATTGGTAATACAAAGTCATTGCATAAAACAAGAAAGTTATTAAGAAAAAAAAAATCTCTCAATATTCTTGAAAAAAAGAATGAAGCACTTTGGCTTGTTAATAATGAAGTAATTAAATATTCCACTGATAAACAATTTATAAAAAATAGAATTAAAAGAGCTAAACTTTTAGATAAATTTACTCCAAAAATAATAGCTAGCAATAGTCATATGTATAAATACAAAAAAGTTGAAGGGCAAATAATGTCAGAAATTTTAGACTTTAAAATATTTGACCATTTTCTATCTCATAGTGAAAAATTTTGGAAAATAAAAAAAATAAACAAATTACAAAAAAATAAATTTCAAAAATATTGTTATAATTTTTATAAAATAAAAACTATAAATAGAACTAAATTATTTTTTAAAAAATTTGAATTAAAAGATAATATTCAAATAATTAATGGAAAAAAAATTCCTAAAATTTTTGATCTTTATGATAGTATTGATTGGAAATGGTTATCCAAAGGTATACCAAGCAGATTTCATGGGGATTATCATTTTGAAAATATTTTATTTTTAGGTAATAAAAAATTTATTTTTTTAGATTGGAGGCAAAATTTTGAAAAATTATTAGATTACGGAGATATTTACTATGATTTTGCGAAACTTTTACATGGCATGATAGTCTCTCATAAAATAATAAATGATAATTTATTTAGAATAAATTGGAATAATAAAGCAATCAGTTTCGATATAAATAGGAAGTATTATTTAGTTGAAATAGAGAAAAAATTTATTCATTGGTTAGAAATAAATCAATATGACATTCTAAAGGTAAGAATATTAACAGCTTTGATTTTTATAAATATTTCTCCTTTACACCATGATCTTTATTCTAGGTTCCTATTCTCATTAGGAAAATATATGCTAAGTGAAGAAATCAATAATGCTTAAAAAAAATATTTTAAATTTAAAAAGTTATTGCTTAAATTATTTAAACTATCTCCCATAATATGCCTACGATAATTGATTCTAACAAACTTTTTACAATGATGTCTTTAGATTCTTCAGATAGTCATATTGACTTTCTATCAGATTTTGCAGTAACTACTTTATTTGTACAAGAAGGTTACATTAAGTTTTCTATTTCAAGTAAATTAAAGAATAAAATTATTACAATTAAAAAAGACGAAGGAATAATTTTGACTTCACATTTGAAACTTCAAATTATTGAAAATGAAGCAAAATTGATAGCGGTTTCTTCGCTACCAAATGAACATAAACTAATCGAAATTAATGATGTTAAAGGTAAAAGAATTGAAACTGAAATTAATGACTACAAGTTAATTCAAAATCCAAAAAAAGTCATAAAACCTTGGGGACATGAGTTTTGGATATCATGGTTTAAAAATCATCATGTATTGAAAAAAATATTTATGATTCAAGGTAATAAATGTAGCTTACAATTTCATCGTGTTAAAAATGAGACAAATTACATTGTGTCTGGTAAAGCAAAAGTATTAAAATCTATTTTTTTTGATAAAAATATAGATGAAGAATCCGCATTACAAAGCTTTAATAAAATTGAAAATATTGAAATGAATTTATCAAATATGACAATAGGTGATTATTGGACAATTATTCCAGGAGAAGTCCATAGAGTTTATTCAATTGACTCATATACAGCATTTGAAGCTTCTACTCCTGAATTGGATGATGTTGTCAGAATTGAGGATGATAGCAATAGAAGCTCGGGTTTAATTAAATCTGAACATATTTAATGTTTTACAAATTATGTATTACTGCCGCAGGTATAGGTAGTAGATTATCTTACTCTAAAGATGTAAATAAGGCTCTCATCCCAATTAATAAGGAAGCTGTAATATCTAAAATAATCAATATATTTTCAAAAAAAATTGAAATAATTGTTGCTGTTGGTTATCAGTCTGCAAAACTGATTTCATATTTAAAAATTACTCATCCGGATAGAAATATTAAATTTGTTAAAGTAGATAAATTTATTGGAAAAGGAGCGGGGCCAGGATATTCATTAGTACAATGTAAAAAATATCTTAATTGTCCTTTTATATTTATGGCTTGTGATACAATTATTTTAAAAAAACCATCTTCCCCGAGAAATAATTGGATAGGTATTTCCAAGGTTAACAAAACAAAATCTTTTCTAGTAATAGAAAAAAACAATAAAAGTGAAGTAACTAAATTTTTTGATAAAAAGGACGAAATTTATATTAATAAAAAATTAATTTCAAAAACAACTGAAAAAATAAAAAAATTTGATGCTTTTATAGGACTAGCAGGCATTAAAGATTATAAAATTTTTTGGGAAGGTTTTAAAAAAGTAAAAAAATTAAAAAAAAATGAATTACAAGTATCAAATGCTCTTGAATATTTACAAAATAACAAAAAAATTATCAGCAAAACATTTAAATGGTTTGATACTGGAAGTGATGAAAGTTATCTTAAAACGAAAATTTTTTTTAAAGATAATTTTTTGATTAAACCAGATGAGTTTTTATATATTCAAAATAATATAGTAATTAAATATTTTAAAGATAAAGACAGGTGTAAAAAAAGATTTTTAAGATCAAAGTATTTAAACAATATAATACCTTCTGTTCAAAATATAAAAAAACATTATTTGATATACAAATTTCAAAAAGGAAAAATTTTATCTGAGACAAATAATATTTATCTATTTGAAGACTTTATACATCATATAAATTCTCAACTTTGGAAATATCATTGCTCTAATCAAAAGGAAATTTCAAAATTAAAGAATATATGTTTTAAATTTTACAAAAATAAAACTTATGAAAGATTAAAATTATTATTAGATAACAATAAAAATATTGATAATATTACAGTGATAAATAAAAAAAATATTCCTAGCATTTTTAAAATTTTGAAAATGGTTAATTGGGAGCATTTATCAAATGGATTTTTTTCATATTTTCATGGCGATCCTCAGCCTGAAAATGTAATTGTTCAAAAAACAAGAAAATTTGTTATGATTGATTGGAGAGAAGATTTTGGAGGAAGTATTAAATACGGCGACGTATACTATGATCTTGCTAAAATTTATCATGCATTAATTATTAGTGGCCATATAATTAGAACCAATAAATACTCAGTGAAGATTGGTATAAATCAAGTAAACTATAAATTCCAAACTAGATCAAATCTAATTAAATATTTAAAATTATTTGAAAAATTCATTTTGGATCAAAAGTATGATTTATACAAAGTAAAACTTATCTCTTATTTAATTTATTTAAACATTGCCCCTTTGCATCATAGTCCTTACTCTAAATTACTTTTTTTTCATAGCAAATTTTGTTTGAATGAATTATTAAACGTTAATGATAAATAATGATTTAATTAAATTATATTTTAATGAAAAGTCTAAAATTGCTAATGAAATAAATATTAAAAACATCAAGCTTTTAGTTGATACTATTATTGAAACTTATGAAATGGATTCATATGTATTTATATTAGGAAATGGAGGATCTGCATCTATTGCTGAAGGTTTTGCTGTAGATTTAAGAACCCACCCTTTTGTTTCAGAGGATAAAAGCTCTTCTATGAATATTAGAAGATTAAAAGTAATCTCCCTTACAGAGTCATCAGGCCTATTAACAGGAATATCAAATGATATTGGTTTTGAAAATGTATTTTCAGAACAAATGAAGAATTTTGTTAGATTAGGAGAGGAAAAAACTAAAAAAAATATTCTAGTTTGTTTGACTGGATCAGGCAATTCTAAAAATGTTTTAAAAGCAATAAATTATGCTAAAGAAAATCAATTTCAAACATGCTGTATTTCTGGAAGAGGTGGCGGACAGGCTTCAAAATTAGTCGATATTCCTATAATTATTCAAGGAAAATCAGATTTTCCTGGTCAAACGGGTAAAAACGATAATAATTTTCACATTGAAGATTTTCAAAATTCAATTTCTCATATAGTGGTAGGGCTTTTGAAAAACCATGTCGATATCTCTAATTGAATTTAGTTAACATTTAAAATGACTAGATATAATATTGATAAAGTTTTACTTCATAATGTTTCTATTTCGTTAAGAATAAAAACTTTAGAAGCAATTTACAGAGCTCAATCGGGACACATTGGCTCATCTTTATCTATGTCTGAAATCTTAGCATGCTTATTTTTTAAAATAATGAAATACGACAAGGGTAATGAAAATAACGATAAATTTATTTTGTCAAAAGGCCACGGTGTACCGATTTTATATGCAGTGTATCAAGAACTAGGTTGGATTAGTATGGATGAGCTATTAACCTTAAGAAAAATTAATAGTAAATTGCAAGGTCATCCAGATATGACAATATTTAAATATTTTGATGCGGGTACAGGAGCTTTAGGGCAAGGTATCTCAATTGCTATTGGTTATGCATTGGCATTTAAACTAGACAATAAAACATCAAATGTTTTTTGTGTTATTGGAGATGGTGAAATGCAAGAAGGTCAAATATGGGAAGCAGCAATGTATATAGGTTCCAAAAAAATAGATAACATATGTGTCATAATAGATAACAATAAATTTCAAAATGAAAGATCTGTTAAAGAAACTTTAGATTTTTATCCAGTAAAAAATAAGTGGGAGTCATTTGGCTGGGATTGTATAGATATAAATGGTCATTCTGTAGATGAAATAATTAGTGCATTTAACATATTTAAAAGTAATAATAAGCCTACAGTAATTATTGCTAACACAATCAAGGGTTCAGGAGTTGACTTTATGGAAAATAAAAGCGAATGGCATTCAAAAAATCTTGATAAAAGTAATTATGAAAAAGCTATAAAACAACTAGAATCAAAATATATAAAATGAAATCTATTAGAGATGCTTTTGGTGAAAGATTAGCAGAGCAAGGCAAAATAAATGAAAAAATTGTTTTAATAAGTGCAGATTTAAAAGTAGCAACTAAATCAAATATTTTTTATGAAAATTTTCCAAACAGATCTTTTGAGGTAGGTATAGCTGAAGCTAATGCAATCGGTATCGCAGCTGGATTAGGTCTTTCAAAGTACAAGCCTGTACTGAGTTCTTTTTCTGCATTTTTAATTGGTAAAAACGTAGAAATAAGAACATCGATAGCTTACAATAATTCACCTGTAGTACTAATTGGTACCCACGGAGGTTTTATAGGCCCAGATGGAGCTACTCAGTCAGGTATTCAAGATATTTCAATTATGAGATCAATGCCTAGGTTCAAAGTATTCCAGCCTTCAACTCCAATATTAACAGCGAATATATTAGACCATTGCTTGGAAATAGATCAACCAACTTATATTAGAATTTCTAGAAATGTAGTTCCTGAACTGTACGATGAAAATTTTTTCTTCGTAGAAGGCGATCCTATTATTATTCAAGAATTTAAGGATATGTGTTTTTTTTCTTCCGGACCAATGGTTCATAATTGTTGCAAAGCAAGTGAAATTTTAAAAAATAACCACAATATTAATTTGGGAGTGATTGATTTTCCTTCAATAAAACCAATTAATGAGAATAAAATTATAGAAATATTTAAAAATACAAAAATTGTTTTTACTGTAGAAGATCATATGAAGGAAGGTGGCATTGGTAGTGCTTTATGTGAGATTTTATCAAAATATAATTTAGATACAAAAGTATATATAATAGGACTAAATGACTTTGTTTCAAGTGGCACCCCTGAAGAATTAGAAAAAAAATATATGCTTGATCCTAATTCATTAAGTGATTTTGTTCTTAAAACTCTAAATGACAGAATTTTTTCCTGATAAAAATACGAAAATATTTATTTCTATTTCCTCTAATCCAGGAAATTCTGGAAGTTTGTTTCACAATACTGCGTTTAGATTGCTAAAGTTAAATTGCATCTATGTGCCTCTTAAATTAAATTCGCTGGATAATTTTTTTAGCGCAATAAAAAAAATTGGTATTAGAGGTTGTTCTGTTTCTATGCCTTTTAAACAAGAAGTAGTGAAGTTTTTAAATAGCTATGATTCTAATGTTAAATCAACTTCGAATTGTAATACAATTCTTATAAAAAAGAATAAATTATATGGAAAAAATACAGACATTTATGGAGCAGAGAGACTGCTTGAAAAATCAAATTTAATTAAAAAAACAAATAAAACATCTCTTATTTTGGGTGGAGGGGCTGTTTCTAAATCAATATCTCAAGCATTAATTAATTTAGGATTTCAAAAGATCTTTATTTCATCACGAAATCCAAAAAGATTTGATTATTGGAAAAAAAATAAAAAGATAAGTATAATTAAATGGAGTGAAAGAAATTCTATAGAATCAGATCTTTTAATTAATGCTACGCCACTTGGAATGCCTCAAAATAAAAATTATAGAAATAGGACAATTATTGATGATAAATATGTTGAAAATCATCAAAATGTCTTTGATGTCGTTGTTTCAAATAAACTTACACCTCTAGTAATGCAATTTAAAAATAAGTATAAAAATTACTATACAGGGGCTGAGATGTCTTTTTATCAGGCAGTAAAACAATTTGAAGTATATAATAATTGTTTACCTCCAGTGCAAAAGCTAAAAAGAATTTTTAAAATTTAGAAAACAAATCTAATATCTTTTTTTATTTAAAGTAATTTTTTATTTAAAAAATAGTAGAATAGTTTATCAAATAAAGAATTTTCTTAGTTAAATTGTATGTTTTTCATTGTAATAAATATAATTACCTCTTATATTTTAGTTTGTAGTAATGAATAAAGTTATACAAAATTTTACCGATGAAGGTTATTTTATTTTTAAATCAGCTTACAGTCCTGAGGACTGCCTTAAGTATAAGGAGTTTTTAAAGTCAAAAAAAGCAGCTTTTACTATACCTTATAGTACAGTTCCTTGGGGTTATGGAAATTTAATTGATGAAGAACCTATTTGTAATATAATTCACAATGATAAAATAGTGGAGTTCTGTAAAACTTTTTTGGGTGATTATTTCTTTAATCATTTAATGATTAATAATAAAGCAGCATGGATTGGTCCAGATGTTGAATGGCATCAAGAAGCTTTTAATATTAATACATATGCACCTGGATATTCTCCTGAAAAAGATTGGGATAAATTTGTACAATTTTTTATACCTTTAGATAATCAAACAAAAGAAAATGGCTGTTTAAAAATTATTCCTAAATCGCATACTTTAGGCTTATTACAATATGAAGACATAATTAATTCTAATTTAGTTCATAAAAGAAGAGTAAAGTATGATGATATGAACTTCGCTTTTAAAAAATTTGGTATCAAAGATATTATTTTAAACGCTGGAGACATGTTAATTTTTAATCATCTTTTAGTACATGGATCAGGAACAAACCTATCACCTCATGATAGAAAGGCTGTGGTACTTCAAGCTCAAAAAAAACTTCTTAAAAAAGATAATGAAATTTTTGAAAAAGAAACTTTTTTTCGCAGTAATTTTGTTAAAAAGGAATTAGAAAGAAAACTTAACTTAACTGATGCAAAAAAAATGTATCGTGATTTTAACAAATAATCTTATTAAAAATTAAACTTAATTTTATGGATTTAATTCAAAGAAATGAAGACGTAATTTCAAAAAAAGGTGATCTTGAATTATTATATTCAATTAATAATTTCCCTATTTTTCAACATTGTGTAGACACTTCATTTGATGAAGACTTATTAGCTGATATGAATTATTTTATTAGTAAAGAAACTGGAGTAATACAACTTAATCCTCTAATCCCTCTTGAAATATTATATAATAGAAAATTTAATGCGGTAGGTAATTTGTGGAAAGAGCACCACAAATCTTTTGCTAGTTTTCTTTCAAAATATAAATTCTTATCTCTTTTAGAAATTGGGGGTTCTACGGGTTCACTAGCATTTGAATTTATGCAAAATAATCCCAATATTGATTGGACAATTTTAGAACCAAATCCAAATATTGAAAAAAATACTAATATTAAAATAATAAAAAAAATATTTGATAAGGATATAAATTTTGATTGTCATTATGATACTATTGTGCATTCACATACATTAGAACATTCTTATGATCCTTTCGATTTTTTAAAAAATGTAAATAATAATTTAAAAACAAATTTTTTTCATTTTTTTTCTGTTCCAAGAATGCAAGTTTGGTTTGAAAATTTTTATACTTCTTTTCTAGATTTTGAGCATAATATATATTTAACTGAAAACATAATCGATTATTTGCTTGAAAAAAGTGGTTTTGCAATAATTGAAAAGCAGTTTTATGGACCAGACCATTCTATATTTTATGCTACTAAAAAAATAACTAATTCTAATTTAAATTGTTTTTTAACAAATAATTATAATTTACATAAAAAATTATTTTTTGATTATTTTTCGAAATATAAATTAGCTATTGAAAAAATAAATAACAAAATAAATACTAGCTCTAAAAAAAAATATCTTTTTGGTGGTCATTTTAATTCTCAATTTTTAATTTATTTAGGTCTAAATGTAGATAATATTATTTCTATAATAGATAATGATATAAAGAAACATAAGAAAAGACTTTACGGTACAAATTTATTTGCTGATTCACCTGAAATTTTATCTCAAATAAATGACCCTTTAGTAATTATTTGGAATGCGCCATATACAAACGAAATTATTAAAAGTATATTAGATATTAACCCAAAAACAGAAATTATAAAATTGTTTTAGAAATCTAATGTTAGCCTTGAAACAAATAGTCAATAATTAATTAAAATTGAAACAACTAACTTTAAATCATTGGTTAATAAATATTAAGAGAATTAGACTTTTTAGAAAAACTAAAAAAACTAACCTGCGACTTGATATGGCTGAAAGATTGGATGATTTTTCATATATTTTTTTTAATAATTTTTTAAAAAAAATTAAACAAGAGGATTTAATTACATATCCTTCATATCAAGAATACCTTGAATTAATAAAATTAATAGCTAAGTACAATCATTGTAACTATAAAAAAGTTTATATAGATTCAGGTTCTGACGCTTGTATAAAAAACGTCATACAATGTTTGTGTGAAAAAGGATCAAACTTTATATCTTCTACACCGTCTTTTCCTATGTATTCAATATATGCTCAAAGTTTTGGAGTAAAATCCACAAACATTCAATACAATGATGACTTAAGCTTGCCATTACTTAGTTTTTTAAAATCAATCAATCGTAAAACAAGAATGGTTATATTAGCAAATCCAAATAGCCCTTATGGCGATTACAAGAGTATAAAAGAAATCAAAGATTTTACTAGGGAATTGAAGAAAAAAAATATTTTTTTATTACTTGATGAAGCTTATGTAGAATTTTCCCCTGGCTCAATGATTAAATTATTAAATCAATTTGATAACTTAATTATTTCAAGAACATTTTCAAAAGCTTGGGGTGCAGCAGGATGTAGAGTCGGGTATATTTTTGCATCAGAAAAAATTATAAAGCTTTTAATGAATGTTCAGTTGACATTTCCTATATCATGTATTTCAATTAAATTTATTAAATATCTTTTACAGAATTCTAAAAAATTAAATGAACATTTTAAACAAGTGAAAAATGATAGGGATAAATTGTGTGATTTACTTGAAAATAATGGTTATGATGTAGTTAGGTCTCATATTAATTCAATTCATTTTCATCAAAAAAAAGGAAATAATGACAAACCATTAAGAATACTTAACAAATATGGAGTAGCTTTTAAAAAAGGTTCAAAAACTGGAACACCTATAAATGTAACTGGAGACAAAAGAAAAACTTGGATTAGAATTTCTATTGGGAAAAATATTCAAAAAATAAACTATATAAAAGAAATACTTAATTGTTAAATTAAAAAATGTTTTTTTATTGAAGTTTTTATTCTAATTAAAAATTATTTTATGATACTTTTTATAAACACTTTTATTACTGAAAAAAGATTCGTTAAATCGGACGATCCTAGATTTGTTGATCAAAGGAAAATGAATCAAATAAATTATAAGTATTTTTATTCCCAGCCATCAAGATTGGATATTTTCAAATTTACATTATCAAGTTTATCAGAAATTCAATGGTCTAAGGTAATAATATATTGCGAATTAGATGAGGATTTTCAACATTATCAAAAAGAATTAAATAATTATATTAAATCATTGTTTAAAGAACCAGAAATATCAAATTTTAGATTAAGTGATCATCAAAGCTGGAAGATTGCAATAAACAAAATTTTAAAAATAAAAAATGATAATTTAATATGGTTTTTATGTGAAGATGATCATGTTTTTGTTGATTGGGAATTGAATTATTTAAAAAAAATTGAAAATGAATTAAATAAATTGCAACTCAAACACAAATATGTCTCTTGTTATTTTTCACATTGGCCTGAAATATTTTCATTAATAGAAAAAAAATCTAAAAAATTAAGATATCCAAGAAAAATTTTGCAACAAAATAAATATTACACAATAATTAAATGGAACAATAATGATGGTGTTTCAATATATAACAAAAATATACTTAAAAATATTTTTATTGATAACAAAATTGAAGGAAAAATAATTAGAATTGATGATGAAATATATAGGGACAAGAGTGTAAAAGTACCTGATATGATAACCATCATTCCACACAAAGAAGTAGTTAGACATTTTGAAGCTTATTTACATGTCAATATAAGAATTTATTGGTGTCATCCTTTGTTTATTCCAAAAGGATATTTTCAGAATAAAGTAAAATTATGTAGTAATTTTAATAAATTCTCAACAAAAGATCTGTTAAGTAAAAAAAATATGTTTGATAAGAATTTCAATAATTTAATCTTCCCTAATAATAGAATACCTCTATATTTAAAAAATAGAATGAATACGATAACTGATATTAATAAAAATAAAAATTTTATAACAAGTTATTATAATAAAAATATATTAAGAATGGCGTGCTCTTCTTCACTTATACGAAGAAGCAATTTCAATCCTGTTAGTGTATATAAGTTTCTTGAGCCAATGTTTTTGCAGAAGTATGATAGATTTAATAAAATTCTTCTTTTCAGAGATGTTTTATTTGCGTGGACAATTCGTGAAGTAATTTTATATTTATACCATATTTTAAAAAGATTACAGAAATCATTCTTATGAAATTTATAAATCTATATTCTGTTATATATAGATTGTTCTATAATATAATTTGTAATTTAATAAATAATAAATTATGACAAAAAAAAATGAAAATTGGGATTTAATAATTCAACATGATAATATTCATTTACTAAACTTTAAACTAATTGAAATATTAAAATATAAAGATTTAATATGGTTATTAGTCAAAAGAGATTTTACAACTTTTTATAAACAAACAATCTTAGGCCCTTTATGGTACATAATACAGCCTTTAATTAATGCAATTGTATTTACAATTATTTTTGGAAAGTTAGCAAAAATTTCAACAGAGGGAATCCCTCCTTTTATATTTTATATGTCTGGATCAATTTGTTGGGCATACTTTTCATCTTGTATCAATCTTACTAGCAAAACTTTTACAGACAATGTTGATATTTTTGGAAAGGTTTTTTTCCCAAGAATAACAGTTCCAATATCTCATGTAATAATTAGTCTTCTTCAGTTTCTAATACAATTTATAATTTTTTTATTTTTTTTAACTTATTTTATTTATCAGGGAAGTGATTTAAAAATTAGTTTGTACATAGTTTTACTACCTATCATTGTATTTCAAATGGCCATTTTAAGCTTAGGATTTGGTTTGTTAATTTCTTCATTAACAACAAAATATAAAGATTTATCATTTGTAATGAGTTTCTTTTTACAATTATGGATGTTTGCAACTCCTATTGTATATCCATTAAGTATAGTGCCTGAAAAATACAGAATTTATATAGCTATGAATCCCATGACATCAGTAGTAGAAATATTTAGATATTTTTCTTTAGGGTCAAGTAGCATAAGTATTGTAGAAATAACCATCAGTTTAATCGTTACTATTCTAGTTTTATTTTTTGGATTAATATTATTCTCAAAAATGGAAAAAAATTTTATGGATACAATATAATATTGTGAATTTTAAATTAGTTATTTTTAAAATCTACAATATTTTAAAACGATTATCTCATATACCTTTTTTTGCACTTTCCTGGTTTTTATTATCTATTGTAATTTTGAAGTATTTATTTCAATTAATTTATCAAAAAAAGAAAACTAAAATTTCAAAGCAGACAATTCTTATATGTAGTAATGCATATTATTATTTAGAAGAAAATTCTCCAGAAATTGATTATATTCATTATTGGTTAAATAAACTTGATTTTAACATACATGAATTTTATTGGGATAAGATTAAAAATAGATTTTCTATTCAATACAAGTTCCTTGATAAAGTATTTAATACTAAACCAGATTTAATTTTATTAAGTGCCTATTCTCAACATAATTTTAATTATCCTTCATCTTTATTATTAAAATTAATTAAAAAGATAATTAATTCAAAAATTGCATTTATTTGGTGGGATACTGGTACTAATGACTTTCTTCAAACAATTAATCATTTAATAGATCATAAATATTTTGATCTTCATATTTTTACTGATAGGCCTGCAGCTGATATTGATGTTAATAACATTTCTAAGCTTAATAAAGAAACATTTTATTTTGATTTTAATTCACCTGAAAGATCAGATAGATTTAAATTAATTGATAAAAAAAAATATGATGTAGTTTTTTTTGGTTCAGCGAATTCCTATAGGAGCTATAGATTCGAATTTATCAAATTTCTTGAAAATAATCTTAAAAATTATAAAACTTTTTTTTTAGCTACTGATAGAAAGCATCAGGTTAGTGTAAAAGAGCACGATTTAATTTTAAGTCAGGCAAAAATAGGACTTAATTTTTCATTTAGTGTTGATAAACATCAATTGAAAGGCAGAGCTATTTATACAATGTTATCAGGAGCTCTTTTACTAGAATCAAAAAATAACCAGATTACACATTGCTTTATAAACGGTGAGGATTTTGTTTTTTTTGATAACAAAAATGATTTGCTCAATAAAATTAAATATTATTTAAATCATGAAAATGAGAGAATTAAAATTGCAAGAAGTGGGCGTGCAAAATATATTGCTAAATATAGTGGAGAAGCTCAATGGGGAAAATTGCTTAAAAAATTAAAAATTATATAATTTTTAACATTCATTAGATGTTTTATTTTTTTAAAAAAGATTATAAAAATATTTAATTCTATTCAATAGTTGTTATAAGAGTTTTAATAGATACATTAGTATGGAAAAAGTTTTGGTCACCGGTGGAGCAGGGTATATAGGATCAGTTTTATGTCCTATACTGCTTGCTAATAATTATAGAGTTACTGTAGTTGATAATCTTTTATATAATCAAAACTCTTTAATCAATTGTTGTTCATATCCAGAGTTTAATTTTATTAATGAAGATATAACTAATTTTTCTTTAATTAATCAGCTAATTAGTAAGCATGATATCATTATTCCTTTGGCGGCAATAGTTGGAGCACCAGCATGTTCTAAAAATGAACATTTGGCAAAACTTGTGAATTATGATGCATGTATGAATATAATGAATACATCATCTCGAGATCAGATAGTTTTGTTTCCTAATACTAACAGTGGCTATGGAACAAGTAATACAAAAAATTTATGTGATGAAAACACACCTTTAAATCCAATTTCAAGTTATGGAAAACACAAAGTTGAAGTTGAAAAAGCAATTCTAGAAAAAAACAATTCTGTTACATTTAGACTAGCTACTGTATTTGGAGTAAGTCCAAGAATGAGAACTGATTTACTAGTAAATGACTTTGTTTTAAGATCTTATAAAGATAAATTTTTAATATTATTTGAAGAAAATTTCAGGAGGAATTATATTCATATAAAAGATGTTGCAAGTACTTTTCTTTTTGCAATTGAAAATTTTAAAAATATGAAAGGGCAACCTTTTAATGTTGGTCTAAGTTCAGCTAACTTAACCAAACGTCAATTGGCTGAAAAAATAAAAAAATACTTACCTGATACATATATTCATACAGCTGAGATTGGCGAAGATCCTGATAAAAGAGATTATATTGTCAGCAATGACAAATTAGAAGCATTAGGTTGGAAAGCGAGTTATAGTTTAGATGATGGCATTAAGGAATTAATTAAATGTTATAGTTTTTTAAAAATTTCCTCATATGGTAATATCTAAATTTTAATGATTATTTCAAAAACACCTTATAGAATATCTTTTTTTGGTGGAGGGACAGACTATCCTTCTTGGTATTTAAAAAACGAAGGTCAGGTGATATCATCTTCAATAGATAAATATATATATATATTATGTCGGTATTTACCTCCTTTTTTTCAACATAGAATAAGACTTGTTTATAGTAAAATTGAAATATGCCAAAATACAAATGAAATAATTCATCCTTCAGCGAAAGAAGTTTTAAAATATCTTAATATAAAAAGAGATATTGAAATACATTACGATGGTGATTTACCTGCTAAAAGTGGCTTAGGTTCAAGCTCAGCTTTTACTGTTGGGCTTTTAAACGCTCTTGTGAATTTTAAAGGGAATAAAATTTCAAAAAAACAATTAGCTGAAACTAGTATATTTATTGAGCAAAAATTAATTGGTGAGAATGTTGGTTCCCAAGATCAAACAAGTGTTGCTTTTGGGGGATTAAATCATATTAAATTTAAAAAAAATGGAAGAATTATTGTGCAACCTATCTTTCTCTCAAAAAAAAATAATAAAAAATTTGAAAATAAATTCATGTTATTTCATACTGGTATATTTAGAACAGCTGAAACAATAACTAAAACTTTTGTTAAAAATTTAGATCAAAAAAGCATTTATCTTCATAAATTAAATTCTTTTGTTAATGATGCATTAAGATTTTTAAATGAAAATAATTTTGATGAATTTGGAAATTTATTAAATGAAGCTTGGGAAATAAAAAAAAAAATTGGTTCCAAAATTTCAAATGTAACTATTGATAAAATTTATAATAAAGCTATGAAAAACGGTGCTTTAGGAGGTAAATTATTAGGTGCTGGAGGAGGTGGTATAATTATATTTTATGTGCCTGAGAGCAAACAGGAAAGTTTAAAAAAAGCTTTATCAAATCTTCTTTATATTCCTTTAAAATTTGATTTTGATGGTAGTCAAATTATTTATAAATCTATTCATAAAAAATATCCTAATGAGGAAAATAATAGATTTTTTCAACAATTGAAAAAGTTTAAAGAAATATAAACATGAATGTAAATTCGAAAGTAGCAATAATAGGAAGCAAAACACAATTAGGAAAATCTTTAATCAAAATTTTGAAACAAAATAAGTTTAAAAATGTTCAATTATTTAACAGTGATAACAATAAAATTTTACCTTTTTTAAAAAAAAATTCTCCTCAATATGTTTTTTTAAATGAAGGCATTTCTGGAGGAATTACTTTTAATCAAAAATATCCAGTTGAACTAATGATGAGCAATCTTAACACTGCACTAGAAATATTACCCTATGCTTATAAATTTAAAGTAAAAAAATTAATTTATTTTTCAAGTTCTTGCATATATCCAAAAAATAATACTGGTTTTTCAAATCCTTCTGAAATAATGAATGATGCACTTGAGCCAACAAATATGCATTATGCAATAGCTAAAATAGCTGGAATGACATTGTGTGATGCATATAATAAACAATTTAAAACAAATTTTATTACTGCTATTCCTGCAAATTATTTTGGACCAGGTGATGATTTTAATAATAGTTCTCATGTAATACCTAATCTAATTTCAAAGATGCATAAAGCTAAATTATATAACAAAAAAAATGTTATAATTTGGGGATCAGGCAAGCCAATTAGAGATTTTATCTATGTTGATGATTTAGCTTCTGCAAGTTTGTTTGTAATGCGAAAGTATAATTCTAAAAAACCTATCAATATATCCTATGGTCAATCTTATTCTATAAGAGAAATAGCTTATATGATTAAAAAAATTGTTGGTTTTAATGGCAAATTAATTTTTAACAAAAACAAACCTGACGGCATGCCTATAAAAGTTTTAGATAATACAATAATTAAGAATCTTGGTTGGAAATATAATATTGATATCAAAAAGTCACTTAACAAAACTTATAATTGGTATAAGGCATTGAATTCAAAATGATTGATGTACTATTTATAACTCCAAGTAATGCTTATAAGATTTATCAAGAACTTTCAAAAAATTTTTCAGCCATTGAAACCCCCACTTGGTCTTTGTTATTAGCTCAGTCTTGTAGATCAGTTGGCTTTACTGTTTCTATTTTAGATGCAAATGCAGAGAAATTAGAACAGCAAGAAATTTTGATGAGAATTAATGATCTTAATCCTCGCATGATATGTTTTGTAGTTTATGGTCAAAATGTAAATGCAGGAACAACAAGTATGAGCGGGGCAGTTTCTTTATCTAATTACTTAAAAAGAAAAAATATCACATCCCCAATTGCATACATAGGTTCTCATGTCCAAGCTTTACCTCATGAATCATTAAAAAAAGAAAAGAGTATTGATATCGTTTTTACAAATGAAGGCGTTTATGCTTTAAGAAATTTATTGAGTTTAAAAAAATTTGATATTGAGGATTTAAAAAATGTAAAAGGAATAGGGTATAGAATAAATAGTGAAATATTTTTAACAGAACCTGAAAAAATTGTACCTCAAGAAAGAATGGATATTGATTTACCAGGATACGCATGGGATTTACTTCCTTTTAAAAATAAACCTTTTGATCTTTATAGATCTCCAATGTGGCATGCAGAATATGATGAAGAAAAAAGAACACCTTATGCAGCTCTTCAAACATCACTTGGATGTAGATTTGGTTGCGATTTTTGTATGATTAATATGATTAATAGAAATGATAATAGTTCAATTGGTGTAGCAGGCAATTATAGTTTTATGAGATATTGGTCTCCTAAATTTATAATAAAGGAATTTGATAAATTAATTAATTATGGAGTAGAAACAATTAGAATAGTTGATGAAATGTTTTTGTTGAATCCAAAATATTATTTGCCTTTATGTGAATTATTAAAGGAAAGAAATATAAAAGATAATCTTAGAATGTGGGTATATTCGAGGATTGATACTATAAAAAAGCCTGGTATTTTAAAAATTGTCAGAGAAGCAGGAATAAAATGGCTTGGTATTGGTATAGAAAGTAGCAAAAAATCTATTAGACTAGAAATATCTAAAGGCAAATTTGAAGATGTAGATATTGAAAATGTTATCAAAGAAATTCATGATTCTGATATAAATGTTATAGCAAATTATATTTTTGGACTTCCAGGAGATGATGAGGAATCGATTAATAAAACTTTTGAATTGAGTAAACGACTTTGTACACTGGGATGGAATACCTATGCTGCAATGGCATTACCTGGGAGTGCATTATATAAAAAAGCAATTGAAAATAATTATGAATTGCCTGAGGATTATGAAGGGTATTCTTTTCACTCATACAATACTTTACCTATTCGGAATGAAAAACTAACTGCTGTTCAAATTTTAAAAAAGAGAGATGATTGTTTCCATGCATATCATAGTTACAAGCCTTTTTTAGATAAAATAGAAAAAAAATTTGGCAGTAAGGCTGTACAAAATATTGTAGAAATGAGTTCGATTAGATTAAAAAGAAAAATAATAGAAAATCACAGTGGGCTATAATATAATTTTAGTAGCAAAAACAGCTTGGCTTAATCATTGATTTAGTTAGAAAGGGACTAGTTTTAATTTAATGTTATTCAAAATTATAATAAACTTTTAATGATAAACAAATAACTAAATAATTATCATTCTTTTTAATAAATAATGAAAAAAAAAATAACTAAAATAGATTTAATAAATTTTGAAACTAATATAGCGACACTTTTTAATCAGGGAAAAATTAAATCTCCTGTTCATTTGTATTCAGGAAATGAAAATATTATGATTCACATATTTAAAAAAATAAAAAAAAATGATTGGGTTTTTTGTTCTTGGCGTTCTCACTATCAATGTCTTTTAAAAGGGGTTCCTGAAAAAATTTTAAAAAAAGAAATTATTGAAGGAAGATCCATATCACTTTGTTTTCCTAAATATAGAATATATTCATCCGGGATAGCAGGAGGCAACTTACCGATTGCTTTGGGTATGGCTATATCTCTTAAAAGAAAAAAATCTAAAAATATGGTTTATTGTTTTATGGGAGAAATGACCTCAGAAACAGGCATAGCTCATGAAACTATTAAATATAGTATAAATTTTAAATTACCTATTCATTTTATTATTGAAGATAACAAAAAATCTGTTTGCACAGATACAAGGATTGCTTGGAAAACGAAAAAATTAACTTACCAAGAAGTTAATAATAAATATATCACTTATTATAAGTATAATAATTCTTACCCCCACTCCGGAGCAGGCAAGAGAGTTGAATTTTGATTATGAAATACTTTGAAGCATTAAAAAGATCAATGGACTATATTAGCAAAAATAAAAAAACTATTTTTATAGGTCAAGCTGTTAGTTACAAAGGAACTGCCATTTCAAATACTTTAAAAGATGTAACAAGAGATAAGCTATTTGAATTACCAGTTGCTGAAGAAATGCAAATGGGAATAACTATAGGTTTGGCCATGAATGGACATATACCAATTAGTATATATCCAAGATTTAATTTTTTACTTTTAGCTATAAATCAACTTATCAATCATTTAGATAAATATAAAATTATGCATAATAATAAACATCAGATTAAAACTATTATCAGAACTTCAATAGGCTCAAAAAGGCCATTACATCCTCAACATCAACATATAGGCGACTTTACAGAATCGATTAAAAAAATGTCTTCAACAATTGAAATTATTAAGCTTAATGATCCAAATAAAATTTACTCATTCTATAAAAGAGCTATAAATAGAAAAGATGGGAAAAGTACCATTCTTGTTGAATATGGTGATTACTATAATGATAAATAAATAACTAACTAATTATTATTTGCTGATGTCCTCAAATTATCCATTGATGTTTAACAACATAACAAGGGAGGATTTAGATCAAGTAATAGATTTTTTAAAGCAAGATGATCCAATTTTAACTCAATCACATAATGTGGATAAATTTGAAAAAGATTGGTCTAACTGGCTTGGAGTAAAACATAGTGTATTTGTAAATTCTGGATCGTCAGCAAATTTAATTACTTTGGCAGTGTTAAAAGAAATATACGGTGAAGGTGAAATAATTGTGCCTCCATTTACTTGGGTGTCAGATATTGCTTCTGTGATTCAAAATGGTTTTAAGCCTGTTTTTGTAGATATAAATCCTAAAAACCTTTGTATGGATGAAGATATTATTATCAACAAAATTACTTCACAAACTAAAGCAGTTTTTATGACATATGCGCAAGGTTTTAATGGACTATCAGATAAAATATTAAATACATTAAAAAAAAACTCAATACCACTTATAGAAGACGTTTGTGAATCTCATGGAGCTAGCTTTAATTCCAAGAAACTAGGATCTTATGGACTAATGTCAAATTTTTCTTTTTATTATGCGCATCATATGTCCACCATTGAAGGTGGCATGATATGTACAAATGATGAAAATATATATCAGATGTTAAGAATGTTTAGATCTCATGGTATGGTTCGGGAGTCAAGTAGTACAAAAATAAAAGATAATTATAAATTTAATAATCCTTCATTAAATGATAAATTTATATTTGCTTATCCTGCTTATAATATCAGAAATACAGAAATCGGTGCAATTATTGGTTTGAATCAACTCAAAAATATTGATCAAAATATTTTATTGAGAAATAAAAATCATAAACTCTTTTTAGATAATATTAATTATAAAGTTTTCAGAACTGATTTTGATTTAATTGGAAGCAGTAATTATGCATTTAATTTAGTTTTGAAAGAACCAGATAATAATTATGTTAATTTGCTGATGGAATCATTAGATAAATTTAATATTGAATATAGAAGAGGTAGTGCAGGTGGAGGTAATCAATTGAGACAGCCTTATTTAAAAAAATACTTTAAAGAAAAATATTATCTTGAATTTCCTGAAACTGAGCACATCCATTTTTATGGATTTTACTTAGGAAATTATCCTCAATTGACTCAAGAAAAAATTCTTAGATTATGTTCTTTAATAAATAGCATTAAATAATTTACTGTGATCAATTTTTCGGTCTTAGTTCCAGTCTATAATGAGTCAGCAAATATTCCAAAACTTGTTACTGAAATTTTTTTATCTTTAGAAAAATATAAAAACTTTGAATTAATTATTATTAATGATGGCAGTGAAGATAATTCTGCTGAAATAATAAACAAATTAGGAAAAAATTATCCAATAACTCTAATCAATCATGAATCAAATTTAGGTCAAAGTTTCTCAATCTGGAATGGCGTAAAAAAAAGTAAATATAAAACAATCGTAACTTTAGATGGTGATGGTCAAAATAATCCTAACGATATTCCAAAATTATTGAATGTTTTTTTTGAAGATGAGAAACTTTTTTTAATAGGGGGGATAAGAAAAAAAAGAAAAGATAACATAATTAAGATAATATCATCAAAATTAGCAAATAAGATTAGATCTTATATTTTAGAAGATGATTGTATTGATACTGGGTGTTCATTAAAAGTTTTTGATAAAAAAATTTTTTTGAGTTTTTCTTATTTTAATGGTATCCATAGATTCTTACCTGCTTTATTTAAAGGATATGGATATCAAACAAGATTTATTGAAGTTGATCATAGAATAAGAATATATGGAAAATCAAAATATGGCACATTTGATAGATTATTAAAAGGAATTAAAGACTTAATTAAAGTAAAGCACATGATAAAAGAGAACAAAAAATTATGATAAATTTTTTTAATTCTTTAACGAATACAGAAATTATTTTTTTAACAATTGGGTTTTTAGGTCAAGGAATATTTGCTTCAAGATTTATCGTTCAATGGATTTATTCTGAAAAAAAAGGAGAAAGTCTTATACCAATTACTTTTTGGTATTTGAGTATATTTGGAGGTTTAGCCTTGTTAATTTATGCTATATTTAGAAAAGATCCTGTTATAATAACGGGTCAAACATTCGGTATTTTTATTTATTTAAGAAATTTAATTTTAATTTATAAAAAAGGAAATAATAAATGAATCAATTAGGAAATTACATACATGGTCGATTGACAAATGGAAATTCAAAAGAAAGCTTGAGTGTTTATGACCCTTCTACGGGAGAAGAAATAAGTAAATTAATAAACTCCAATCTTCTTGATTTTGAAGAAGCTATAAATTCTTCAAAAAAAGTTTTTTTAGAATGGTCTCAAACTACACCTCTTAAAAGATCAAGAATAATTTCTAAATACAAAGAATTAATAGAAAAAAATATTGAAGAGATTGCTAAAATGGTTTCAAAAGAACATGGAAAAACATTAGATGATGCTAAGGGATCTGTAACTAGAGGTTTGGAGGTTGTTGAATTTGCTTGTGGAATACCTCATTTGTTAAAAGGTGAATTTTCTCAGAATGTAGGAACAAACATTGACTCTTGGTCAGTTAGACAACCGCTTGGCATATGCGCAGGTATTACCCCCTTTAATTTTCCAGCTATGGTCCCAATGTGGATGTTTCCCATAGCTATAGCATGTGGAAATACTTTTATCTTGAAACCATCAGAAAAGGATCCTTCTTGTTCTATAAAACTTGCTGAACTTTTTTCAGAAGCAGGATTACCTGATGGTGTTTTTAATGTTTTAAATGGTGACAAAAATGTTGTTAATTTAATTCTTGAGTCCAAAGATATTTCTTCTATAAGTTTTGTAGGCTCAACTCCTGTTGCTAAATACATATATGAAAAATCAGCTAAAAATTTAAAAAGAGTGCAGGCTTTAGGCGGAGCCAAAAATCATTTAGTAGTTATGCCTGATGCAAATATTGATCAGGCTGTTGACGGTATTATTGGAGCTGCTTATGGATCTGCTGGTGAAAGATGTATGGCAGTCTCAGTAGCAGTAGCAGTTGGCAATATAGCAGATGAATTAGTTGAAAAAATTTATGATAAAGCCCAAAATTTAAAAGTAGCACCATGGACTGATACTGAGTCAGATATGGGACCTCTTATTTCTAAAGAACATTTAGGTAAAGTAAGGGATTACATTGATCTAGGAATTAAAGAGGGTGCCAATATAATAGCCGATGGAAGAAATTGTAAACTGCAAGGATATGAAAATGGTTATTTTATAGGCCCCACCTTGTTTGACAACGTAACAGATAAAATGAAAATTTATAAAGAAGAAATATTTGGGCCTGTACTATCAGTTGTTAGATCAAATAATTATGAAGAAGCATTAAAATTGGTTAATAATCATGAATTCGGCAATGGCACCAGTATTTATACTTCTGATGGAGAAGTTTCTAGGCATTTTACAACAAATTCCAGAATTGGGATGGTGGGTATTAATGTTCCAATACCTGTCCCAATGGCATTTCATAGCTTTGGTGGATGGAAAAGTTCAATATTCGGTGATCACGCGATGCATGGTATAGAAGGAGTTCGTTTTTATACAAAATTAAAAACAGTAACAAGCAGATGGCCTAAAAGTATTAATCCAGGTCCTGAATTTAAGATGCCAACTAATTAATGAAAATATTTGTAACCGGTAGTGCTGGTTTTATTGGTTATCACTTATGCCAAAATTTACTTAAAAATAATTTTAAAGTTTATGCAATAGATAATCTTAACAACTATTATGATCCTCAATTAAAAAAAGACAGACTTAGGAATTTAAAAAAAAACAAAAATTTTTTCTTTTATAAATGTGACTTATCAAACCAAACTAAAATACAGAATATTATATCAGTTCAAAATATAAAATATATAATTCATCTAGCAGCTCAAGTAGGGGTCAGATATTCTATAAAAAATCCAAAATCATATTTAAAGAGTAATATAATAGGTTTCTTTAATATTTTAGAAATTTCAAGAAAAAATTATATTAAACATTTAATTTTCGCTTCTACGAGTTCTGTATATGGGAAAAGCTCAACATTTCCATTAAATGAAAAAGTTAATACAGATAAACCTCTTTCTTTTTACGCTGCAACAAAAAAATCTAATGAATTAATGGCTTATTCATATGCAAATATTTATAATCTGCCATGTACTGCTTTAAGATTTTTTACTGTCTATGGGCCTTATGGACGTCCAGACATGTCTCTGTTTAAATTTGCAAAAGCGATATTGGAAAAAAAGAAAATTGAATTATTTAACAAAGGACATCATGAAAGAGATTTTACATATATTGAAGATATAGTGAAAGGAATCATGCTATTAATTAAAAAACCTCCAAGTGAGCCTATACCTTATAAATGTTTTAATATTGGTAATGGTAGTTCCAAAAAATTATTATCTTTTCTTAAAGTTATTGAAGATTATCTTAAAATCAAATCAAAGAGAAATTACTTACCATTACAAGCTGGTGATGTTATTAAGACTCACGCAGATATTAATTCTCTTAACAAATACACAGGATACAAACCTAAGATCAATGTAAAAATTGGAGTTAAAAATTTTTTAGATTGGTATAAAAAATATATTTAAATAGATGTTTGAAAAAAAAGATTATTTATGAGTTTAAATATATTGATTGTAGATGGAAATGAAAAAAAACCATCAGATAATTATGTGCAACTTGGAATGGATACGCAATACGATGTTTATTCTAAAATTCTTCAAAGGTTAGCAAATAATAATTTAAATATTACTGTAATTCATCCAGCTATAAATTCTGATTTTATTCCACAAGGTTTAAGTTTGGATGATTTTGAAGGTGTTGCATGGACAGGAAGTCTTCTAAATATATATGAAGATTCTCCTCCGATAATTCGACAGATTGAACTTGCAAAAAAATTATTGAATACAAAAAATAGTATTTTTGGAAGTTGTTGGGGCTTACAAGTATTAATAACAGCAGCTGGCGGTAAAGTTAGAAAAAATCCAAATGGCTTAGAGGCTATTATAGCTAAAAATATTAACTTGAATGAGGCAGGGGAAAAACATCCCATGTATTATGGAAAAAGTAAAACCTTCAGTTCTTTTTGTTTTCACTATGATGATACTGAAACTCTTCCAGATAACACAACTATACTTGCCTCTAATGAAAATAGCAAAATTCAAGCTATTAGTTTTACAAATAAATATTCTAAGGTGTGGGCTGTACAATATCATCCAGAATTTAACCCAGTTTGGATGTCAGGTTTGATAAATCAAAGAGAAAAAATATTATTGGATGAGGGTATCTATAATAATCTAGAGGAATTAAATTCTTATAAAAATTATTTTTCTAATATCGAGATGTTTAATGATCTAAAAGTTTCCTTAAATATTTCTGATAATTTAGTAAATCAAAAAATGCATACATTAGAATTATCAAATTGGATTAATTTTTTAAAAAATCAAGATTGATTAATAATTTAACAGCATTTCTCCAATTATTTATATTCTTTTTAATAATATTTTTACTAATTTTTGGTTTAAATATTGTATTTACTTTCCATAATTTTTCTATTTGCTTTGTGTCTTTTAATAGTCCTGCTTGAATAGCAGCAAGATAAGCAACTCCTAATGAAGTAGTTTCTATGTTGACAGGTTTAATTATATTTACTTGCGATACATTAGATAAAGCTTGAAGAAAATTAGTATTATTTGCCATTCCTCCATCAACTCGAATTTCCTTGATTTTTGTTTTGGCATCTTTTTCCATAGATTCTATCAAATCAAGTGTTTGAAATGATATGCTATCCAAAGTTGCTTTTACTATTTCTGGGATAGAAGTATTTCTTGTTAATCCAAAAAAAGCTCCTCTTACATTTGGTTGCCAATGAGGCGCCCCTAAGCCTGTTAAAGAAGGAATAACCAAAATGTTTTCTCCTTTATTTGCTTTAGAATACAATTTATTAGTCTCACCGGAATCTTTAAAAAATAATAATTTGTCTCTAAGCCATTGAATAGCAGAACCAGCAACAAATATGCTACCTTCATAGCAAAACATTTTTTTGTTATTAATTTTGTAAGCAACTGTCGTTAAAAGTTTATTAGAAGATATTCTAAAGGTATTTCCAATATTCATAAGTAAAAAACAACCTGTTCCATAGGTGCTTTTAGATTGACCTTTATTAAAACAAGATTGTCCTATAGTTGCTGATTGCTGATCTCCTGCCATTCCTCCAATATTAATTGATTCACCAAATAATTTTGTTGAACCAAAATTATATGAATTTTCAACAACTTTAGGTAACAAATTTTTTGGTATTTTGAATAAAGCAAGTAAATCTATTGACCATTTTTCATTTTTAGAATCAAAAAGCATAGTTCTTGAGGCATTGGTAATATCAGTTAAGTGAGATTTTTTTTCTGTTAGGTTCCACAACAACCAAGTATCTATTGTTCCAAATAATAAATTTCCATTTTTCAATGTTTTTTTCGCTAAAATATTGTTTTCTATAATCCACTTTATTTTTGTTGCTGAGAAATAAGGATCTATTACCAATCCAGTAATTTTTTTTATTTTATATTCTTTTTTTGTTACTTTTAATTTTTTACAAAAGTCTGAAGTTCTTCTGTCCTGCCATACGATAGCTTTATTTACTGGTTTTCCCGTTTTTTTATTCCACAAAACAGTAGTTTCTCTTTGATTAGTAATTCCAATAGAAATGATGTTTGAACTTTTAATTCTATTTTTTTTTAAAATTTTTTTAACAAGATTTTTAACATCTAACCAAATTTCTAAGGCATCATGTTCTACCCAACCATCTCTTGGAAAATATTGCTTGAATTCTTTTTGAACAATATCAATAATTTTAAATTTTAAGCTATATAAAACTACTTTTGTGCTTGTAGTACCTTGATCAATAGACAAGATAAATTTTTTCATACTTATTAAATAAATTTATATATCAAGATTGTTCGTGAAATTTGCATTTTGCTGAATAAATTTGTAACGTAATTCTGCTTTTTTCCCCATTAAAGATTTAAACAGCAATTCAGTTTTTCTAATTTCTTTTGTTTTTTCTTTTATATTAATTTTTATTAATTTTCTTTTTTTGATGTCCATTGTCGTTTCTCTTAATTGATCAGCAGGCATTTCACCCAAACCTTTAAATCTTGTAACAAGAGGCGAAACATTAAAGAATTTATCTTTTATTATTTTTTCTTTTTCTTTTTCATCATAAGCATATTCAATAGCATTATTGTGGTTAATTTTATATAATGGAGGCATTGCTAAATATAAGCATCCATATGTTAAGATTTTATACATAAATTTATAAAAAAAAGTTATCAACAAAGTAGCTATATGTGATCCATCCACATCAGCATCTGTCATCAAAATAATTTTTTCATAGCGAAGTTTGGATAATTGAAAATTTTTTCCAATACCACAGCCAAGAGCTTGTATTAAATTTTGTATTTCTGAGTTATCTGCGATTTTAGCTAAAGATGCATCGTGTACATTTAGTATTTTTCCTCTTAATGGAAGAACGGCTTGTTTTTCTCTGAATCTTGCTTGTTTGGCAGATCCTCCTGCACTATCACCCTCAACTATAAACAATTCTGTTCCATGGATACTCTTGCTCGTACAGTCAACTAATTTTCCAGGAAGTCGGTTCTTTTCTTTTATTGTTTTTCTTTCTAATTCTTTAATTTTTGATAAATCAGTTCTAAGCAATGATCTTTCTATCAAAGAATTAATAAGTCTAAACGAGTCTTTTTTATTTGTATTTAGCCATATTAAAAATTTGTGTTGAATTTCTTGCTCTAATTTTTTTTGTATTAAAGGCATCGCAATTCTTTTTTTGGTTTGACCTTCGAAAATTGGGGAATTGATAAATATTGATATCAATGAATCTGAATAATCTAATAGATCACTAGAATTAATATTTGTTATTTTAGAAATTTTATTTTTTTGTCCAAATAATTTTATAGATTTTAATAATGAATTTTTTAAAGCATTTTCATGTGAACCTCCATCTGGAGTTTCAATAGTATTGCAATATGAGCTCATTGTTGATTTTTCATTTTCATTAAAGGATAGTAAAATTTCACATTTTTCATTTGCACTAAGTTTAATTTCACTGTGAAAAAATATAGAAATAATTTTTTTTCTTGTATCAAAATTTTCTTTTACAAAATCAATGAAGCCATTAGGATAGTACAAATCTTTCTTGTTTGGCGTTTTATCTTTAATTAACTCTTTATCTATTTTAAAAGATATCTTAGTACCTTTTACTAAAACAGATTTCATCTTTATTAAGTTAAATAATTTTTTGGGAGAAAAGGTAATAGACTGAAAAATTTCTTTATCAGGCATAAATCTAATTTCAGTCCCCTTAATATTTTTTGCACATCTTTGTATTTTTATTTTATTTTTAATTAAACCTTTAGAATATTTTTGAGAATATAATTTAGATTTATTAAAAATTTTTACCTCTAATTCTTTGCTTAGAGCATTTACTACCGAAATACCAACGCCATGAAGTCCACCAGAAGTTTTGTAAACGTTATCAGAAAATTTTCCACCAGCGTGAAGTGTTGTCATAACTATTTCAAGGGCTCTTTTATTTTTATATTTAGGATGGTAATCAATAGGTATTCCTCTTCCATCATCCTTTATTGTAATAGAATTGTCTTTTGCATAATAAAAAGATATGTTTTTTGCATAACCTGCAACAACCTCATCTATACAATTATCTAAAACCTCATTTACAAGATGATGTAATCCTTCTTCATTGGTATTGCCAATATACATAGAAGGACGTTTTCTAACAGGTTGAAGACCTTCAAGAACCTCAATATCTTTTGCACTATATGTTTTTTTCTTAGTCATTAATAACTACTGTAACAAATGAAAAGAATGTTTCATATAAAAAACCACTATCAATAAAAATAGTGGTTTTTAAATTGTGCAAAATATTAACTATGCATCATAATATAAATGAAATTCATAAGGATGAGGTCTAAGATTAATAGGGCCAATCTCATTTTCTCTTTTATAAGAAATGTAAGTTTCAATATTATCTTTAGTAAAAACATCACCTTCTAATAAAAATGTATTATCTTTTTCAAGTGCTTCTAATGCTTCTGCAAGAGATCCTGGAGTAGAAGGAATTTTTGCTAATATATCTGCAGGAGCTTCATAAATATTAATATCAGTAGGTTGTCCTGGATCAATTTTATTTTTAACACCATCTAAGCCAGCCATTAGAATTGAAGAAAAAGCAAGGTAAGGATTAGAGGATGGGTCAGGACACCTGAACTCTATTCTCTTTGCTTTTGGACTTGAAGTATAATTATTAGGAATTCTAACAGATGCTGTTCTATTTGCTTCGGAATAAGCAATATTTACAGGTGCTTCAAAACCTGGAACTAAACGCTTATATGAATTTGTTGTTGGAGCACACAATGCTAACAGAGCAGGGGCATGTTTTAAAATGCCGCCGATGTAATGTAATGCAAAATCACTTAAGTCTGCATAGTTTCCTTTTTTATACATCAGTGTTTCGCCATTCCTCCAAATACTTGAATGTACATGCATACCAGAACCATTATCTCCAAACAATGGTTTAGGCATAAACGTTGCAGTAAGCCCATGTTGTTTTGCTACATTTTTAACAACATATTTGTATTTCAACAAATCATCTGCCATAGATAATAATGGGGAAAATTCTAAATCAATTTCTTGCTGACCACCTGTAGCAACTTCATGATGATGAGCCTCAACATTAATTCCAATGTCTTGCATTGTTATTACCATTTCAGTTCTAACATCATTCATGCTATCTACTGGCGGTAGAGGAAAGTAGCCTTCTTTGTGTCTTGGTTTGTGTCCTAAGTTAGGACTTTCTTCTCGACCTGTATTCCAAGCTCCTTCTCCTGAGTCAACTTCATGAAAAGTAAAATTCGATCCCGAGTCATATTTTACATCATTAAAAATAAAGAATTCAGCCTCAGGACCAAAGTAAGCTGTTTCTCCCATTCCTGAAGATATTAAATATTCCTCAGCTTTTTTAGCTATAAATCTCGGATCTTTTGAATAACTTTCATATGTTATAGGATCTACAATATAACAATAAAAAGCTATTGTTTTTTCTGAGTAGAATGGGTCAATGTATGCTGTAGTTATATCTGGAACCATAGTCATATCACTCTTTTCGATTGATTGAAATCCTCTTACTGAAGATCCATCAAATCCAACACCATTAGTAAATAAATCTTCATTTAAAAATTTTATAGGTATTGTAATGTGATGTGTAGTTCCTGGCATATCAGTAAAGCGCAGATCAACCATTTTTATATCTAAATCTTTTGTTTTAGACATCAATTCTTTAGGAGTTGAACAATTAAATTTCATAATCTATTTCCTTTATTTAATAGGGTCGTCCTCCAAGGACTAACCTGGTTAAATTCATGCTCTAGTTATGAAATCTGCTTTTTATGCGCGTTCCTTCAGCTGTTGCTTACTTCCGACCCTTTTGGGTTGAACGATTTATAACTTTTGCATGCGTTCCTTCGACAAATTGTCTACTTCCGACTCATTCAATTAAGAAGAGTTGAACGATTACGGTTGCTTTTATTTATTTTTATTAAATTGTAAAGAAAAATTAGATAGCATCACTGCCTTTTTCACCAGTCCTAATTCTCATTACTTCTTCAATATTTGATACAAAAATTTTTCCATCACCAATTTTTCCTGAATAAGCTGCTTTTTTTATTGTCTCCATTGCTTTATCCAAAATATTGTCTTCAACAATAATTTCTATTTTTACTTTTGCATGAAATTCGTCATGATAGTCTAGATTATTGTCTAAACCATCTTCACCTCTTTGTCTGCCAAACCCTTTAACTTCAATTACAGTCATTCCCGATAAATCCATTTCATGTAATGCATCCTTTATAACAGATAACTTAAATGGTTTGATTATTGCTTCAATTTTTTTCATAAATTAAATTTTAGATATTCTCTTAATTGCTTTTTCAATATTTTCCAATGAATTTGCATAACTAATTCGAATAAAATTTTTTGCACTATAACCAAAACTAGTTCCTGGAAGTAAAGCTACTCCATAATCATCTAGAGCAACTTTAGAAAATTCTTCCCCATTTAAATTACTATTTGATATATTAGGAAATGCATAAAATGCTCCTCCTGGTCGAAAACATTTTATATTTTTTAACTTATTTAGTTCTGCAAAAATAAAATTCCTTCTTTTTTCAAATTCTTTATTTATTTTATTTACTTCATCTTGCGGTCCCTGGAGAGCTTCAATACCAGCATATTGTGAGATTGAAGAAGGACAAGAATGATCATTAACACAAAGTCTATTGGCAAAATTAATTAATTTAGAAGGCCATACACTCCATCCTAATCTCCAACCTGTCATACAGAAAGTTTTACTCCATCCTTCTAAAACAATTAATCTATCTCTAATTGATTCAAATTTTAATAAAGAAGGCATAGAATTATTATCAAAAATAATTTTGCTATAAATTTCATCACTCATAATTGCTACTTTTGGATATTTCTCTAACATTATTACAAGATCTTTAATTTTGGATTCATTCATAAATGCTCCAGTTGGATTATTAGGATTATTAATAATAACAAGTCTAGTTTTATTAGTTATCAATTTGGATAATTCATCTATATTAATTTCAAAATTATCTTTTTCTTTAAGTATTAAAGGCACTGCTTTAGCTCCAGTGTATTTTATCATTGATCTATAAATTGGAAATCCAGGATCAGGATAAATAATTTCACCGTCTGCATCACCAAAAATGAGTATAGCAAAAAAAATCACCGGTTTACCACCTGGTGTTATTAAAATATTATCAGGAGATATATTTAAATAATAATTTTTAAAAACATGTTCTGCAACAGCTTCTCGTAATTCAATAATACCATTTGAAGGTGTATAACCATGATGCCCGTCATTAAGAGCCTTTATAGCAGCTTCAACAATATTTTTTGGTGTTGCAAAATCAGGCTGACCAATACTTAGGTTTATTATATCTCTACCTTCTGGTTGAAGTTTATTAGCTTTATCTAAAACTGAAAATGCTGTTTCAGTTTCCAAGTTATATATTTTTTTTGAAACTTGCATTATTTTATATAACAAAAAAAGATATAAAATAAACACCATAATAACTAATACATATTGTATCGGATTTAGAGTTACAATATGTTATAATGAAAGTTATAAATGAACTATTGGAAAGAAAAAGGCATAGAAAGACTTGTTTTTTTGACGATAAATTTATGGCGAACGTAGCTCAGTTGGTTAGAGCGCAGGCTTGTGGTGCCTGATGCCGTGGGTTCGAATCCCATCGTTCGCCCCAATAATCATATATTTTTAATATTCACTGTTGTGAATATAATGAGTTCAACATAAAAGCAAAAAATTATTAAAGGGCCGGTGGTGGAATTGGTAGACACGCTAGACTTAGGATCTAGTGCCGCAAGGTTTGAAGGTTCAAGTCCTTTCCGGCCTACCAAAAAGGTATAATATGAAAGTAAAAGAAATAAATTCTAAAAAATTATCAAGGGAATTTATAATAACTATTCCTTATGGTGAAATTGATAGTTCAATAAATGTAAAGATTAATGAAATAATTCCTACATTGACACTTCCTGGATTTAGAAAAGGTAAAGCGCCACATAATATTGTAAAAAAGAAATATGAAAATAATGTTCTAGGAGAAATAATTGAAAAAATTGTTAAAGATAAAACTCTAAAAATATTAGATGAAAAAAAATTAAAACCATTTAGACAACCTAAGATTGAGATAACAAAATATAAAAAAAATGAACCAATAGAATTAAATATAAAAATAGATATTCAGCCTGAATTCACTATAACTTCATTTGAAAAAATTCAAACAAATAAGTATCAAATAAAAATTGACAAAAAAACCTATCAAGAAAATTATGAAAATTATATTAGTTCTCAAAAAACTTATGTGAAGTTGTCAAAAAACAGAGCTATTGTAAAAGGAGATAAAGTATTTGTTGATATAGAATCTGATGATCAATCTTTACCAGATCATTTGCGTTCTCAAAAAAATATTTCTTTAATTACAGATTCTGATTATCAAATCTTACCTGATATAAGTGATAAATTAATTAAAAAAGAATCAAAATTTGGAGATAAAATAAAAATTAATTTTGATTTAACAAAATTTTTAAAACAAGATAAAAAAAAGTTAGTTTCGTTTTTAATAACAATAAAAGAAATACAAGAACCAAAACAATTAATAATTGATAAGGATTTTTTAGAAAAACAAAATTTTCAGTCTGAAACAGAATATAGAAAAAAAATTGATGAAACAATTGAGAGCCAATATAATAATCAAGTTCAAGCAGTAGAAAAGAAAATCTTAATGGATCTTTTAGAGAATAAACATAAATTTGAGGTTCCAGAAGGTATTTTTGAAGAAGAGTTTAAAATTATTTGGGATCGTGTTCAAAAAGCAAAAGAAAATAATCAACTTGATGAAGATGATAAAAAATTATCTGATGCAAAATTAATGAAAAGATATCAAAAAATAGCCTTAAGAAGAGTTAAGCTTGCAATTTTAATGCAAAAAATTGCAGAAGAGAATTCAATAACAGTAACAGAAAAAGAATTAACTGAAGCATTGATTAATTATGCATCTCAATATCCAGGACAAGAAAGGCAAATATTTGATTATTTTAAAAATAACCCCGCACAACTTGAAAGTATTAAGGCCCCTATTTTTGAAAATAAAATAATTGACTATATTTCGTCAAAAACTAAGAATAAAAATATAGAAATTTCAATCAAGCAATTTATTAAATTGCAAGAAGATACTTTTAATTTTAAAGAGGTCGTGTAATGAAAGATCCTTTAAATAATCTTACAAATAATCTTATTCCTATGGTTGTTGAACAATCAGCTAGGGGTGAAAGAGCATATGATATTTATTCAAGACTTTTGAAAGAAAGAATTATTTTTTTAACAGGTCCTATTGATGATAATATTGCAAGTCTCGTCTGTGCACAATTATTATTTTTAGAATCTGAAAATCCTAAAAAAGAGATTTCTTTTTATATTAACACTCCAGGAGGAATTGTTTGGTCAGGTTTGGCAATGTACGATACAATGCAATATATTTCATCAAAAGTTATGACGATTTGCATAGGTCAAGCAGCTTCTGCTGGTTCATTATTATTGGCTGCAGGTGAAAAAGGAATGAGATTTTCACTTCCTAATTCAAGAATTATGATTCACCAACCAAGTGGAGGTTTTCAAGGACAAGTTACAGATATAGAAATACAAACTAGAGAAATTCTTAATACCAAAAAACGATTGAATGAAATTTATACAAAACTTACACATAAGAATATTAAAGAAATTGAATTAATAATGGAAAGAGATAGATTCTTTTCTGCCGAAGAAGCTATAAAGTTCGGTTTAATTGATAAGATTGTAGAAAGTCGTAAATAATGTCACAAAAAAAAGATAAAGATTCTTTGTTTTGCTCTTTTTGTGGAAAGAGTCAGAAAGAAGTCAAAAAATTAATAGCAGGACCAACAGTTTTTGTTTGTGATGAATGTGTTGAATTATGCATGGACATTATAAAAGAAGATACTAAAAATAATCAAACTAAAATTAAGCAAAATATTCCAAAACCTAGTGAAATTTATTCAATATTAAATGATTATGTAATTGGCCAGGAAAAGGCAAAAAAAACTTTATCAGTTGCTGTTTATAATCATTATAAAAGATTATCAAATGCTAAAATATCAGATGTAGAAATTTCAAAATCAAATATTCTTTTAATTGGTCCTACTGGTACTGGTAAAACTTTATTAGCACAAACTTTGGCAAGGATTCTAAATGTTCCTTTTACTATGGCAGATGCTACAAGTTTGACTGAGGCTGGCTATGTTGGAGAAGATGTAGAAAATATTATTTTAAATTTACTTCAGGCTTCAGATTATAATGTTGAAAGAGCTCAAAAAGGCATAGTGTACATTGATGAAATAGATAAAATTGGTAGAAAAAGTGATAATCCATCAATTACTCGAGATGTTTCTGGTGAAGGAGTGCAACAAGCTTTATTAAAAATAATGGAAGGAACTATAGCTAGTGTACCTCCTCAAGGAGGAAGAAAGCATCCACAGCAAGAATTTTTGCATGTAGATACATCTAATATACTTTTTATTTGTGGAGGAGCTTTTGCTGGACTAGAGCTTATTATTAATCAACGTTTAAAAGGTTCTTCTATAGGATTTAATTCTACATTATCTAACTTTGAAGATAAAAATATTGGAGAGCTGTTAATTAATCATGAAAATGAAGATTTATTAAAATTTGGGATGATTCCTGAATTTATAGGAAGATTACCTGTTGTTGCTACTTTGGAAGAACTAGACGAAGATATGTTAATCAAAATCTCGATCGAACCAAAAAATGCAATTATTAAACAATTTGAGTCACTTTTTAAAATGGATAATATCGATTTAGAAATTAAAAAAGATGCTCTTCAAGAAATTGCAAAAATGGCAATTAAAACAAAAACTGGGGCAAGGGGATTAAGATCTATTATAGAGAATCTTTTAAATGATCTTATGTTTGAATCCCCTGACCAAAAAGATTTAAAAAAAATTGTTATAAATTCTGAAGTTGTGACAAAAAAATCCCTACCATTACTTTTGTTTTCTAAAAAATTAAATTTTGAAAAATTAACGGCAAATAAGTCTTGATTTTTTTTATTTTATAATCATCTTATTATTTATGAAAATTATGAATATTCCTGTTTTACCTTTAAGAGATATAGTGGTTTTCCCACATATGGTAGCTCCTCTTTTTGTTGGAAGAAAATTGTCAATTAATGCTCTTAACCAAGTCATGACAAGTGATAAAAAAATCTTATTAATTACACAAAAAAAATCTATAATAGATAACCCTAGTTCTATAGATTTATATAATTTTGGAACAATTGCAAAAATTCTTCAATTACTTAAATTGCCAGATGGTACAATTAAGGTTTTAGTTGAAGGTCTCGAGAGAGTTGAAGCCAAAAATATTTCTGAAGGCAAAGAATTTATAACAGCTAATTATTCTACTATTAAAGGAGATAATAGATTAAACCCTAAAGTTAAAGCGTTAACAAAAATTGTTGTAGATCAATTTGAATCTTATCAAAAAATCAATAAAAAAGTTCCTATTGAAATAATTAACAACATTCGTTTATATTCTGAACCTGATAAAATTGCAGATATTATAATTGCAAACTTAAATATAGATATAAAACAAAAACAAGAATTATTAGAAATCAAATCTACTGAAGTTAGATTAAATAAAGTTTATAATTATTTGATTTCTGAAATTAACACCCTACAAGTTGAAAAGAAAATAAGAGGTAGAGTGAAACGTCAAATGGAAAAGACACAAAAAGAATATTACTTGAATGAACAAATGAAAGCTATCCAAAAAGAATTAGGTGATAAAGAAGATTTTGATGATATTGCTGAGTTAGAAAAAAAATTAAATGAAATTAATCTTACTTCTGAAGCAAAAGATAAATCTAAATCTGAAATTAAAAAACTTAAAAATATGAGTCCAATGTCTGCTGAAGCAACTGTTATAAGAAATTATCTTGATTGGATTAGTAGTATTCCATGGAATAATCCATCACCAATATCAAAAAATATCAAAAAATCTAAATCAATATTAGATTTTGATCATTATGGTCTTGAGAAGGTTAAAGATAGAATGATTGAGTATTTAGCTGTTCAAAAAAGAATGAATAAAATTAAAGGACCAATTTTATGTTTTGTTGGTCCTCCTGGAGTTGGTAAAACTTCTCTTGGTAAATCAATTGCAAATGCAACAGGTAGAAACTTTGTAAGAATGTCATTAGGCGGTATAAGAGATGAAGCTGAAATCAGAGGCCATAGGAGAACTTATATAGGTTCTATGCCGGGAAGATTTATTCAAGCTATGAAAAAATCTAAATCTTCTAATCCTCTAATATTGCTTGATGAAATAGATAAATTAGGTTCTGATTGGAGAGGCGACCCTTCTGCTGCTTTGTTAGAAGTTTTAGACCCTGAACAAAATCATAACTTTAATGATCATTATCTTGAATTAGATTACGATCTTTCAGATGTTATGTTTATATGTACTGCTAATACTTTAAATATACCCCCGGCACTTCTAGATAGAATGGAGATTATTAGAATAGCAGGATATACCGAGTATGAAAAAAATCAAATTGCAAAAAATTTTTTAGTTCCAAAACAAATTAAAATTCATGGTTTGAAAAAAAAAGAAATTTCTTTCACATCAGCAACAATTAATAATATAATTCGTTATTACACAAGAGAAGCTGGTGTTAGAAATTTAGAAAAAGAAATTGCTAAAATATGTCGAAAATCAGTTAAAATTTTAGAAACAACTAAAAATAAAAAAATATTATTTGATAGAAAGAATTTAAATAAATATTTGGGGATAGAAAAATTTAAAAACATAGAAATTGAAAAAAAGAATTTAGTTGGTATCACTAATGGTTTAGCTTGGACAGAGGCTGGAGGAGAGATTCTTTCTATAGAAGTTCTTCTTTCAATAGGTAAAGGAAAATTAACTATAACTGGTAAAATAGGAGAAGTTATGAAGGAATCTGTTCAAGCAGCTGTTTCATATGTTAGGTCTCAATCAATAAATTTAGGAATAGATCCAAAAGTTTTTGACAAGAATGATATACATGTTCATGTTCCTGAAGGAGCTACACCTAAAGATGGACCAAGTGCAGGAATAGCAGTATTTAATTCCCTAGTATCTTCCTTTACTACTATTAAAGTTAGGAAAGATGTAGCTTTAACTGGTGAAATTACTTTAAGAGGAAGAGTTTTGCCAATAGGGGGGCTGAAGGAAAAGCTTTATGCAGCTGTTAGATCTGGCATTAAAACTGTTTTAATACCAGAAGAAAATAAAAAAGAATTAAGCGAAATAAATAAAAATATTTTAGATACTATTAATGTAGTCTGTGTATCAGAGGCTAAATCAGTTTTAGATTATACACTTACTAAGACCATCATACCCCTAGATTATAGCGAATCTAATGGATTAAAAGACATAAAATCTAATATTACTGAAGAAAATTTACCCGAATCAAAATCACATTAATCTATAAATTCTGTTATTTTTTTTACAAATTCCTAATTTTCAGCCATTTTTTTAACTTTAATATTGACGACTATAACAAACTAATAATATTTATACATATGTTTAAATATAAGGAGTTAATCATATGAATAAAAATGATTTAATTGCATCAGTAGCTTCTTCAGCAGGATTATCAAAGTCTGATTCTACAAGAGCAATGGAGAGTCTTTTGGATGCGATTACAAATTCTCTAAAAAGAGATGAAAAAGTAAGCATCGTTGGATTTGGAAATTTTAGTGTTAGTCATAGAAAAGCTACTACTGGCAGGAATCCAAGAACAGGAGAATCAATTCAAATTCCTGCATCTAAAAGACCAAAGTTTACTGTAGGTAAAGCATTAAAAGAAGCAGTAAATATCTAACTTTTTACGGATTTTTCTTGAACCGGCTGTTAAATAACTTTAACAGCCGTTTTTGTTTGGGTGTTTAGCTCAGTTGGTAGAGCATCTCGTTTACACCGAGAGGGTCGGGAGTTCAAGTCTCTCAACACCCACCATAACGCGCGGGAGTAGTTCAGCTGGTTAGAACGCCGCCCTGTCACGGCGGAGGTCGCGGGTTCAAATCCCGTCTCTCGCGCCAGTTTTGTGTTTTTTTTTAATTAAGATTATAAAAATATTAGTAGGTACTGCTAGATTGTATTACTTGAATATTTCATTAAAAGTATTAGTTAATTATTTTTTTAAGAGGTTTTGTGTCTTCATTTCTTTTTGAATATTTGCCAATATTATTATTTATTTTTATTGGTTTTTTTTTAGCCATCGTCATGATTTCTATTTCTTTTATAGTAGGTAAATCAAATCCTGATAATGAAAAATTATCTGCCTATGAATGTGGATTTGAAGCTTTTGATGATGCAAGAGGGAGATTTGATGTTCGTTTTTATTTAGTAGCTATTCTTTTTATTATTTTTGAT
>CACLJX010000014.1 GCA_902607435.1 uncultured Alphaproteobacteria bacterium
AAAAACGAAAAGCACCATAGAGAATTAAAAAAATAGCAGAGACAAATCCAAAAATTTTTTTCTTATAATTATTAATACAGAAAAAATACATAATTATAAATAAAATGATTCCTTCAAAAAAAGCTTCATATAATTGCGAAGGATGTCTTGGTAAATTATCAATTGTTGGATATATCATTGCAAATTTAAAATTAGTTACTCTTCCATAAAGTTCTATATTTATAAAATTTGCTAGGCGTCCAAAAAAAATCCCTATTGGTGCAACAGTTGCTACAAGATCTGAAAGTTGAAAAAAAATAATTTTTTTCAACTTGCTATAAATAAACATTGACAAAATTAATCCAAGTAATCCTCCATGAAAAGACATTCCGCCTTTCCAAATATAAAAAATATTTAATGGGTCAGAAAATATAGAATCAGTTTGATAGAAAAAAATATAGCCAAATCTACCACCAAGTATTACACCTAAGATTGACCAAATAAAGAAATCTTCTATTGTTTTATTATCTAATGAAGATTTGAAATTTTTATTTATATTTTTAATTAAATAAATACCTATAATAAAACCTAAAACATAGGATAATCCGTACCATCTAATCTGCAAGAAGCCAAATGACACAATGACAGGATCAATTAAAGGATGTACTAATATCATTTTTATTAATATAATTGGTTTATTACATATATTATGGTCAATAAAACTAAAATACTTTCTGAATTATCAAAGATTGCAGTAGAAGCAATGAGTACATTTTCTGGAATTAAAAAGGAAATTGAAACAATAGTTAAAGTTAGAGTAAACAGAGTTATAAATAAGATGAATTTAGTTAAAAGGGAAGAATTTGAAGTCTTAAAAAAAATGGTACAAAAAATAATTATAGAAAATAAGAAACTAAAAAATACAAAAAATTTGAAATCCGTCAATGTCTCAAAGCGTAAGAAAAAAACTAAAAAATAGTATAAAATACTTACTTATTCACAAGTTAGAACGATATTTATTTTAATCTGTTGCGAAACTATATTAATTTTGTAAAACTATATATAGTATATAGTAATTAATTATTACTAGATAGAGTATGGATATTTATAATTTTAATCAGAACCCAATAGATATAGTTGAAGATGTTATTTATTCTAAAAAATGGAATTTCAGCCGAGCAGCTGATCATGAGCTCGTTGCGGAATTAACTTCAGGTTGGTGTCAATACAGACTATATTTTTCTTGGTCAGAACAGATTAAAGCTATTAATTTTACAATTACATTTGATCTAAAATTCCCAGCATTAAAATCAAAACAAATATATGAGCTTTTATCTAGAATTAATGAAAAATTATGGATAGGGCATTTTGATGTAACTTCAAAAAATGGCATTCCTGCTTTTAGACATACCGTTCTCTCATCGCATGGAAGTGAAATATTATATAATCAATTAGAAGATCTAGTCGATATTGCCATTTATGAGTGTGAAAAATATTATCCAGCGTTTCATTTAATATTGTTTGAAAATAGTGACCCCGAAGAGGCTCTAGAATTATGCGGAATTGATGTTGTAGGTAACGCCTAAGTTCTTTACATTTTCAAGTTTTATTTTAATCATATCTTATGAAAAAGATTCTTTTAGTTGGATGCGGTCATATGGGATCCGCTTTACTTTTTTCTTGGCTTAAAAAAACATCATTTAATTTTTCAGTGATAGATCCATATAATTACAAAAATATTAAACAAAAATTTTCAAAAAAAATTTCTACGTTTAAAACTATTGATGAAATTTATGATATTAATAAATTTGATATTATTATTTTTGCAATTAAACCACAGATAGCTAAAAAAGTTATTGAAAAGTTTAATTTGATCTCAAAAAAAAATATATTATTTATTAGTATAATTGCAGGAAAAAAATTTAGTTTTTTTAATAGATATCTTAATTCAAAACAACAAATTGTGCGCGTAATGCCTAATATGCCTGTATTTGTTGAAAAAGGAATGTCTTGTTTAGTTTCAAATACATTAACAACTAGAAAGAATAAAAAAACCTCAAAAGAATTATTTGAAAAAATTGGTAAAGCAATTTGGTTAAAAAAAGAGTCAGATTTAGATAAAGTAACTGCAATTTCAGGCAGTGGTCCTGCTTATTTTTTTTTATTTGTTGAATATTTAGAATCTATTGCAAAAGAATTAGGATTTACTTCTTTAATAGCCAGACAATTAGTTTATCAAACTGCCATAGGTTCTATTGAGTTATTATTACAAGATAAAAAAAATGCTAAACAATTGAAAGAAAGTATCGCAGTTCAAGGTGGAACAACTGAAGCAGCAATAAGTATTTTTGAAAAAAAATCTCAATTTAAAAAAACAATAAGAAGTGCCATAAAAGCTGCATATAATCGTTCAATTAAACTTGGCAAAACATAACTGATGAACAAAATACGCTCTAAAGTCGCAATATTAACGCTTCAATATATATTATTTAATAAATGGAAAACAATATCAGTTGAAAAAATATTTAAAAAATCAAAAATATCTAAAAAAAAATTTTCTGATTTAATAAAAAATAAACAAGATTTATTAAAAAATATAAATCAATATTTTGATGATAAGATCTTAGAATCATCAAAATTAATTGATCAATCAACTTCAAAAGATATGATATTTGAAATATTAATGATGAGGTTTGATTTATTAAATCAACATCGTAAATCACTAATAAAAATATTTAATGTTTTTAAAGGAAATCCAAAAGAATTTGTTTTCTTATTACCATCGTTTATAGAAAGTATGATATTAATGTCTAACATTTCACATATAAAAAATGATGGAATAGTTGGAAATCTAAAAATAAAAGGACTCCTTATAATATATTTTTCTACTTTTTTGATTTGGATAAAAGATGAGAGTACTTCATTAGATAAAACAATGACTGCTTTAAATAATTATTTGATTAGAGCAGAAACATTACTTAAAATATTTAAAAAATAATATGAAAAAATTTATTGAATATAATGATTTTTTTTCTGTTGATATAAGAGTTGGTACGATTATTCAAGCAAAAGAAAACAATTTATTAAAAAAACCTTCAATTGTTTTAGAAATTGATTTTGGCAATGAAATAGGGATGAAAAAAAGTTCAGCACAATTAAAAGCTAATTATACGTGTGACGAATTAATTAATAAACAAGTTGCAGCTGTAATTAATTTTCATCCCAAGCAAATAGGTAATCTTATTTCTGAAGTTCTTGTTCTTGGATTTCCTGATGTTAATAAACAACCTATTTTATTCTCTCCTGATCAAAAAGTAATAAATGGAGGAAAGCTGTACTAAATCATTTATTTTGGTAGCCTAATAGCCACCTTAAGTCCTCCCATTGCTGATTTTGAAAGGTTTATATCACCTCCATGAGATCGTACAATATCTCTTGCAATAGTAGTACCAAGGCCACTTTCTCCTTTTAATTTATTTCTTGAAGAATCAAGAGTAAAAAAAGGCTTAAAAATATCTTCATATTTTTCTTTTGGTATCCCAGGCCCATCATCTGAAATATCAATTAAAATGTTTTCATCATCAGCGTTAAGCTCAACTATAATTTTTTGTGAATATCTAATTGCATTTTCAATAATATTGACAAAACATCTTCTTAGTTGCAGAGGTCTTCCAGAACTTTTTATATTACTAATAGCTTTTAACATAAGTGTTTTGTTTTCTGATTTAATATTTTGACAAATTTCATTTAAAAAAAACTGAAAATTAATTTGCTCAATAGGATCAGGAGTTTCTCCTCTCACAAAACTAACATAACTATCTAACATTGCTGTCATTTCATTTATATCATTTTCTAATTCTTTTTTTGCTAAATTGTTTTCCATTAAAGATAATTGTAACTTCATTCTGGTGAGAGGAGTTCTTAAATCATGACTTACTCCTGCCAGCATATCAGTTCTTTGTTTTAAAAATCTTTTAATTCTTGTTCTCATTTGATTAAATGCATTAGTTATTTGACGAATTTCAAGTGCACCCGACTCTTTGAGTTCTGGAGCATCTAGACCTCTTCCAAAGGTTTCAGCTATGATAGAGAGTCGTTTTAATGGTTGTATTTGATTTTTCATAAAAATATATGCTAAAATTAGGAGAACGAAAGAAGCAAATATCATCCATAAAAGAAAAACAAAGGCAGAAACATTGTAAAGGCGATCTTTGTTTACATTAATAATTAATAAATCATTATTCAATTGTATTGCTATTTTTGCACCTTGGTTAAGATTGCTTAAATCATAAAAAAAAGGTTTATTTAAATCTTCTAATGCTTGTTTTAACCTTCTTGATAAAATTCCTCTCGCAGGATCAATTTTCATTCGCTGAAGAGATAAAGGATTTAAATTTTTATTTTTTTCAAAATTTACATCCATTTTAAAATCTTCATGAGCAATTCGAAAGGCTTTAAATTTAAGGTCATGATCTATTAGTTTAACAATGACGTTAATATCTGCAACGACTGATTGAGCTAATCTTTTAGAAATAATATTCCAAGAAGTTTGATAAAATATTATTGTTGTTACTAATACAATTGTAACGATTGGAACAAAAACAATTAAGAGAGAGCGACCTAAAAGAGAGATTGGAATAATTTTTTTATAATTCATATTTGATTACAAATTAATTTATAACCTTTGCCTCTAACTGTTTTTATAAAGTGAGGTTGCTTTGGATTGTGTTCAATTTTTTGTCTTAGCCGATTAACTTGAACATCAATTTTTCTTAATTCATTTTCATCAAAATTACTTTCTGCCAGTTCTTCTCTTAGAACCATTTCATTTTTTTTAAGTATTAGCTTATTTAAAAGTTTATTTTCTCCTTCAGTTAAATAAATATCCTTATTTTCTTTTTTTAACTGAAGAGTTGTTAAATTATATAAATAATTGCCAAACATTATAATATTATTTTCTTCAGAATTTTGCTTATATAAATTTAATAATTTAATTATTCTTAAATATAATTCTTCTGGTTCAAATGGTTTAGCAATATAATCATCTGCGCCAAATTTTAAACCTTCAATTTTATTTTCACTCTCTCCCATTGCTGTTAACATAATAATAGGAGTAGAGTTTTTTTCTTTAATTATTTTTATAAGATCTATCCCATCACCTGTCGGCATCATTCTATCTATAATAATTAAATCAAACATAAAATATTTTAAGATTTCTTTTGTTGATGTAAAATCCTCAGATAAGTAAACAAAAAATTTTTTTTCTAATAAATAATCTTCTAATAGTTCTCTTAATCTTTTATCATCATCTACTATAAGTATGCTATTAGTCATATATTATTTGTTTAATTCATTAAATTTTCTTTTGCCTTCTTCATCAATCATATCATATAATATTCTTTTAAAACCGTTGATATCCTTTTCCTCAGATTGTTTAATAATATTTTTTATTTTAGAAATTTGAATATTTGATAATTTTTGTTCTAAATCTATTCCTTTTTGAGTAAGTGATAAATTTTTTGTTCTTTTATCATTTCCAGTAGAGACATTAATATATCCATCATTCACGAGCTGATTAAGAACTCGGGATAAACTTTGTTTTGTAATTTTTAATATCGATAATAGGTCTTTAATTGTAATATTATTTTTTTTACCGACAAAATAAATAATTCTATGATGTGCTCTTCCAAATTTAACTTTTTCTAAAATTTCATCAGGACCAGAAGTAAAGTCACGGTATGAAAAAAACAAGAGTTCCATTATTTTTTTTATTTCTTTCTCACTAAGAAATAAAGGTGTAAGCAACTTATTTAGGTCAGCCATATTGACTTAATTATGCATGACTGATAGTCCAATGTCAGTAAAAATTTTTTAGAATTCAATAATATTGATCAATTATGAATAATACTTTTGACAACAGAGAAGGGTGGATTTGGATGAATGGTTCTTTTGTGCCTTGGAAAAATGCAACAAGCCATATCATAAATCAAGGTTTACACTATGCAAGTGCTGTATTCGAAGGTGAGAGAGCCTATAATGGAAAAATTTTTAAATCTAAAGAACATACAGATCGTTTATTTAAATCTGCAGAAATTTTAGGTATTAATATTCCATTTAGTAAGGAAGAAATTAATAAAGCTAAGGATGCTTTATTAAAAAAAATGAATTATCTAAATTGTTACGTTCGTCCAATAGTATGGAGAGGATCTGCTCAAATGGGACTTGCAACAAATAATGCTGATATTCATGTTGCTATTGCTGTTTGGGATGACTGGGCTAGTTACTTTAAAATTGAAGATAGACTAGAAGGTCTGAAATTAATTACTTCTCCATGGAAAAGACCTTCTCCTGAAACAGCTCCAAGTAATGCAAAGGCTTCAGGCCCGTACGTAATTTGCACAATGTCAAAGGAGTATGCTGAAAAAAAAGGATATCATGACGCTTTAATGTTAGATTATAGAAATTATGTTGCAGAAGGAACTGGAGCAAATATTTTTTTCATTAAGAAAAATGAAATTCATACTCCAATTCCAGATTGTTTTCTAAATGGCATTACACGCCAAGTTGTAATTGGCATGGTTCAAAATCAAGGTTTTAATTTAGTTGAAAAATATATTCTTCCAAATGAAATTAAAAATTATGATGAAGCTTTTTTAACAGGAACGGCAGCTGAAATTACACCAATCAAATCAATTGATGATATTAATTACGTTACTGGTAAAAATACTATATCTTACAAGTTAATGAATGACTTTACTGATTTAGTTAATTCTTCACTTTAGAATTATTTAACCATTTATAGCTATCTTTATAAAATTCTTTTTTCCAAAACGGAGCATCTTTTTTTAAATAATCCATAATGAAATTACATGCTTCAAAACTATCATTTCTGTGTTGTGCAAAAGTAGCTACTAAAACAATTTTTTCATTGATTTGTAATTTTCCAAAGCGATGAATAATCAAAGAGTCAATTAGATTCCATTTTTTTTTGGCTTTGAGTGATATGTTTTCTAAAGAGTTATAAGCCATTTTTTTATAAACCTCTAATTCAATTGAAATAACGTTTCTACTATTATTGTTTTTTCTAACATAGCCAATAAATGTTGAAACAGCTCCTATGGCAGAATATTTTTTTTTAATATTTAAAATCTCATCTTCTAAAAAAAAATCATTTTCTTGAATTTTAATCATTAACCACCGCTAACAGGAGGGAATAGTGCTATTTCATCGTCTTTTTTTATACTATCATTTTCGAAGGTATATGAGAGATTAATGGCTATACGAATCAAATCATTATCATTTAAGTATTTTTTCATTTTTGGATACTTAATTAAAAGATATTTTTTTAGAGCCCTAACATCTTTAATTGAAGAATCATTAATTATTTCTTGTTCCTTATTTGTAATATTTTTTAACCAAGCAAAATATTTAATAATCATTAGAAATGTTTAAAACCAGATCTTAAATAATCATATCCTGTATATAATGTCATAAGTGCAGCAAGCCATAATCCTATTTTCCCAAATAAAAGAATCGGTACAATTGTGATACCACTTTCACTTAAAATTAAAATTCCAAGAGCAGTCAGTTGCAGAGAAGTTTTCAATTTTGCTATTTTTGACACAGGAACACTTACTTTGATTTCAGCTAAATATTCTCTTAAACCAGAGACAGCAATTTCTCTTAATAGGATAATTAGAGCAGGTATGGTTTCCCAATCAGCAATTGTACCTTTTGATGTTAATATTAGAATGACAGCAGCAACTAAAAGTTTGTCTGCAATTGGATCTAAAAAAGTTCCTAAATTCGAAATCTCATTTCTAATACGCGCAAAATAACCATCGAAAAAATCTGTTATTCCAGCTATACAAAATAGAGCAAAAGCGATCCATCCATAAAAAGGACCTTTTAAATAGATAAGCGCCACAATAATTGGAATTACAATTATTCTCGACAAAGTGAGTATATTAGATAAATTAAATTTCATTAAATAATTTTTAGACGATCTTTAATTTATTGGCTATGAAAAAAATCATATATTTTGTGAATCAAGTCTTTTGGCAAGTTTTTAACTTGTCTTAACTCTGATAAAGTTGCATTTTTAATGTTTTCTATTGAACCAAAGTACAATTTTAGTATTTTTTTTCTTTTGGGTCCAACACCAGAAATATCATCAAATATAGATTTGATAAATTTTTTTCCTCTTCGTTTTCTATGAGCAGTGATAGCAAAACGGTGCGCTTCATCTCTTATTCTTTGAATAAAGAACAAAAGAGGATCATTAGGTTTTAATGTTATATTTTGATTTATTGTATGTATAATTTCTCTACCAATATTACGCTTCTTTCCTTTAGATATACTTATTAACGATATGGAATCTAATTTATTTGCTTTTATCATTTTTTTTGCCACATTGAAGTGACCTCTACCCCCATCAATAATTATTACATCAGGTAAAGTAGATCCTACTTCTTGTTGAATTTTTTTTAAACGTCTAGTAAGCACTTCTTTGATCATGTAATAATCATCAACTAACGATGTAGAATTATGAACATCATTATAACGAATATTATATTTTCGATAATTTTTTGGACTTAAACCTTCCTTATCAACAACAATCATAACACCCACTGAGTCTTTACCAAAAGTATGGCTATTATCATAAACTTCAATACGATTAGGCAATAGGTTTAATTGCAATAAATTCATTAATTTTTTTAAGGCTTCATGATGGGTTTCTAAACTTGCCTTTTTAAGTTTAATGTTTTCTCTTGCATTTTTTTCTGCAAGTTTGATATGTTTATTTTTTTCACCTGTTTTTGGTTTTTGTATTAATATTTTTTTATTATTTTTTATTTCTAATATTTTTTTTACATTTTTAAATTTTGTTTGATCTAGATTAATTAATATTTTTGGTGGTGCATTTTTATCTGCATAAAACTGGTAAAGAAAAGATTCTAAAATCTCTGTTTCTTCAGCTTTAATATCATGTATGGGAAAAAAAGATTTATTCCCGTAACTACTTCCATTTCTATAAAACATTCCATGAATACAACTTTTTCCATTAAGTCTTTTGATTGCAAATATATCAATATTCCGCATATCTTTTATATACACTGATTGATATTTTTGAATTTGATTTATTGATTTAATACGATCACGTAGACGCCCAGCTTCTTCGTACATTTTTTTATTGCTGGCATATGTCATTGATTTATTTAGTTTAGAAAGTATTTTTTTTGTATTGCCGTTCAAAAATTTTTTAGCATCATTAATACTCTCATCATACTTTTTTTTAGTAATATAGTTTACACACGGTGCACTACATCTTTTTATATCATACAACAAACATGGTCTTGTTCTGTTATTAAAAACAGAATCCGAACAACTTCGTAATAAAAAAGATTTTTGTAGAGAAATTAATGTATAATCAGCAACGGAAGGAGACACAAATGGACCAAAGTATTCACCTTTGTATTTTTTTGCCCCTCTATATTTTAATATTCTTGGAAATTTTTTTTCCTTGTTAATTAAAATATATGGAAAAGATTTATCATCACGTAAAATTATATTAAATCGTGGCTTATGTCGTTTAATAAGATTGCATTCTAATAAAAGTGCTTCTATTTCAGTATTGGTTACAAAAAAATTCATTTGTTTTGTCAAGCTGACCATACGTTGCAATCTTCTTGTCAAATTATTAAGAGAAGCGTAATTAATAACGCGTTTTGCAAGATTTTTAGCTTTGCCAATATAGAGTATCTTTCCATCATCGCTTTCCATCTGATAAACACCTGGTTTGTGCGGTAGTGTTTTGGAAATAAATTTTATAATTTCTTGACCTTTAAGATTAATATTCTCACTGAGTTGAGAAAAATTATCTTTTATAATAGGAGGACTTTCTGGTTTTTGAGCTTTAGCCATAATTTTCAGTAGATTATCAATCTATTATATTATAATCCAAATTTATATTTAAATAGATTAAACACTAAATAATCTAAAAATTTATTGTTTTAACTGATTTTAAAGGAAAAAAATTATGGCAAAAATGACTACCGAGGAAGCTTTTGTAAAGGTATTGCAAATACATGGTATTGAACATGCTTTTGGAATAATTGGTTCTGCATTTATGCCTATATCAGACCTTTTTCCTAAAGCAGGTATTACATTTTGGGATGTAGCTCATGAATCTAATGGCGGACTTATCTGTGATGGATATACAAGATCAACAGGTAAGATAGCTATGTGTATTGCACAAAATGGTCCAGGTATAACAGGGTTAGTAACTCCAATTAAAACAGCATATTGGAATCATACACCAATGCTTCTTGTAACTCCACAAGCTGCAAATAAAACTATTGGTCAAGGGGGTTTTCAAGAAGTGGAGCAAATGAATTTGTTCAAAGATATGGTTTGTTATCAAGAAGAAGTAAGAGACTCTTCAAGAATAGCTGAAGTGTTAAACCGTGTAATTGAAAAATCAATTAGAGGATCTGCACCAGCACAAATAAATATTCCAAGAGATTATTGGACACAAGTAATTGATATTGAACTACCAACTATCATCAGAATGGAAAGACCTTCTGGAGGAACACAAGCGATCAAAAATGCTGCGGGACTTTTATCAAATGCAAAATTCCCAGTTATTTTATCAGGTGCTGGAGTAATTCTTGCTGATGCAATTGATGACTGCAAAGCACTTTCAGAAAAACTTGACGCTCCTGTTGCTTGTGGTTATCAGCACAATGATAGTTTTCCTGGGAGCCATCCTTTGGCAGTAGGGCCTTTAGGATATAATGGATCAAAAGCAGGAATGGAAATTATTTCAAAGGCAGATGTTGTATTGGCCCTTGGGACAAGATTGAATCCTTTCTCAACACTTCCAGGTTATGGAATTGATTATTGGCCAAAACAAGCGAGTATTATTCAAGTTGATATTAATTCAGATCGTATTGGTCTTGCTAAAAAAGTATCAGTTGGTATTTGTGGAGATGCTAAGTTGGTTGCACAACAAATTTTAAAACAATTATCTTCTAATGCTGGAGATATCGGACGTGAAGATAGAAAAGCTTTAATTCACAAAACCAAATCTGCATGGCTTCAGACTTTAACAAGTTTAGATCATGAAGAAGATGATCCAGGTACAACGTGGAATGAAGATTCAAGAAAAAAAGATCCCGATAGAATGTCACCTCGTATGGCATGGCGCGCTATTCAAGCAGGATTACCAAAAGATGTAATAATATCGAGTGATATTGGTAACAATTGTGCCATTGGAAATGCCTACCCAACATTTGAGAAAGGAAGAAAGTATTTAGCGCCAGGTCTCTTTGGACCTTGTGGTTATGGCTTTCCTTCTATTTTGGGGGCAAAAATTGGCTGTCCTGATACACCAGTTGTTGGTTTTGCAGGAGATGGTGCTTTTGGAATTAGTATGAGTGAAATGACATCCTGCAACCGCAAGGAATGGCCAAATATTACTATGGTAATCTTTCGAAATTATCAGTGGGGAGCAGAAAAAAGAAATTCAATTTTATGGTATGATAATAATTTTATTGGAACAGAATTGGATCCTGAACTTAGTTATGCAAAAATTGCTGAAGCATGTGGTTTTATAGGAGTAAAAGTAACTACTCAAACAGAATTAACAGAAGCAATCAAAGATGCATGCAATGCACAAAATAAAGGAATTACTACATTTATTGAAGTCATACTTAATCAAGAATTAGGGGAACCGTTTAGAAGAGATGCCATGAAAAAACCAGTTCATGTTGCCGGCATCAATTCTTCAGATATGCAAAGTTAAATTAATCATTAATTTTTTTGATCAGCTAAAATCATATCCGCAGCTTTTTCCGCAATCATAATTGTTGGAGCATTTGTATTTCCAGACGTGATATGGGGCATAACTGAAGCATCCACTATTCTTAAACCTTCTAAACCATGCGTAATCAACTTATCATTAACTACAGCATTATCATCATTTCCCATACGACAAGTGCTTACAGGATGAAAAACAGTATTAGCAAATTTACCCGCCTCAATTGCTAGTTGTTCATTATCTGTAATATCAAGACCCGGTCTTAGTTCTGAAGGTTCATAAGGTTTAAAAGCATTAGATTCCATTACAATTTTTCTAGTAATCTTAATTGCTTTAGCTGCAACTTCACGATCATCAGGCGTAGATAAATAATTCATAGTTATGTGAGGATCCACTCTTGTGTCAGCACCATTAAGTTCTACTTTACCCTTACTTGTTGGTTTTATATTGCAAACTGTAGGAGTAAAAGCTGGAAATTTATGCAATGTTGATTTACCTAATGTGTCAGTACTCATTGGTGATACATGGAATTGTAAATTCGGTGCTTCTAAATATTCATCACTTTTTATAAACCCACATAAATGACTAGCCCCCATTGTAAGTGGGCCTTTTCGTAAAATAAAATAATTTATTCCAGTAAAGAATTTTTTAATAAAACTATGATAAACTTCATTAAGAGTCTTTAAATTTTTAATTTTATAAACTGGCCTTAACATCAGATGATCTTGTAAATTTTTTCCAACAGCGGATTGATCTTTGATAACTTCTACATTATTTTTTTTTAATAATTCTCCTGGACCAATACCAGAGGCTTGTAAAATATGAGGTGATCCAATTGAACCAGCAGATAAAATTATTTCTATATTAGTTTTTATTTTTATTAATTTATTGTTTGACCAGTAGTTCACAGCAACAGCTTTATTATTTTCAAATTCAATATTTTTAACATGAGCCTTTGTAATTATTTTTAAATTTTTTCTATTTTTTATTGGGTTTAAATATCCAACAGCTGTGCTGCACCGAAAACCATTACGCTGTGTTACCTGAAAGTATCCTATCCCCTCATTTTCACCTGTATTAAAATCTGATTGATGTGGAAAACCGAATTCTTCTGCTGCATCAATAAAAGTATCAAGTACTTTCATTTTAACGCGCATATCCTCTACAGATAGTGGCCCACCCACACCATGAAATTCATTAGTTCCTCTTTGATTATCTTCTGATTTCATAAAATAAGGGAGCACATCCTCCCACGACCACCCTACGTTTCCAAGTTGTCGCCAATAATTATAATCTTGTGACTGACCACGAATGTATAAAAGTCCATTAATAGATGAACTACCTCCAAGGGTTTTGCCTCTTGGATAATTCATTTCTCTTCCGCCAAGACCTGGATCACTTTGAATTTTAAAACACCAATCAGTTTTAGGATTATGCATTGTTTTAAAATAACCTCCTGGAATATGTATCCATGGATTTGTATCTTTTCCACCAGCTTCAATTAATAAAACATTGATTTTTGGGTTAGTAGTTAATCTATTGGCGAGAACACATCCAGCTGATCCAGCACCAATAATAATATAATCAAATGTATCCATTTCTTAATATATTTTTCTCATATCACATTATAAGTGCTTATTTATTAAAATAATTTTCTCATAATTTTCTCTATTTGTACAAAATTTGTATACTGATTAAATTTATCCCCCGTAACTTTGTTCAAATACTTGAGTAATTATTCAAATTAGTGCAATACGCAAGGCATATTAAGTAATACTAATAAATAAATATTAGGAGGAAAAATGCGTAAATTATTTACATTAATATTAGGCACGCTTCTCGCCTCTAGCTTTATGATTACATCTTCAAATGCAAAAACTTTGAAGTGCCAAACAGTGATTAGTGCTAAAGCAGATGAAGTAGTAATGCTTAAAGATTTTGGTCAAACTGTAACAGATCTAACAGGTGGATCTTTAGATTTTGAAATTTTGCCAGCAGGTACAGTTGTTGGTGTAAAAGAAACACTTGATGCCGTTGATAAAGGTTTGATTGATTGTGGATTTGCTTGGACTCACTATTGGTCAGGAGAACATCCTGCAGCAATGTTATTTGGATCACCAGTAGCAGGTGGCGGTGTTGGAATTGACAACATAGCATTTATATCTTGGTTTATGTACGGAGGCGGTAAAGAATTATATGATCGTCTTTGGGGTGAGATGAACAGAGATATTAAAGGTTTCATGTTACAACCAGTTGGTCCAGAAGCTCTTGGTTGGTTCAAAGAGCCCATAAACAGTATGGAGGATTTTAGAAAATATCGTTTTAGAACACCTCCAGGAATTCCTGGTCAAACATATAAAGACATCGGTGTTGCTTCTGTAGCAATGGGTGGCGGAGATATTCTTCCAGCACTTGAAGCTGGAACAATTGATGCTGCTGAATGGTGTTGCCCTAAACCTGATAGTGTATTTGGCTTTCAAAAAGTTCTTAAGCATTATTATCTACAAGGTCTCCACCAAGTTGTGGTGAATGCTGATCTTTATGTAAATGGTAAAGTTTATAGAGGTTTAACTGACCACGAAAAAAAGGCAATGGAAGTTGCAGCAAATGCTTCTTTAATAAAATCGCTTAGCTATCGTATTTACGAAAATGGTAAAGCTCTTAAATTCTTAACAGAAGAAGCAGGTGTAATTTTACATGATACGCCATCTGACTACTTTACTGAGTATATGGCTGCAGCAAAAGCGACTCTTCTAAAAAATGCAGAAGAAAATGCTTTCTTCAATGAAGTTTATACTTCTATGACAGAATTTGCTGATATAGCAGTTCCATTTTGGAGTGGTGCACAAATGTCTAATGCAAAATTAGGTATGGCACATGCTGCTACACTTAAGTAAGATTATTATATAATTTAATAAAGCGGGCGTATGCCCGCTTTAAATTATTTATAAAATTCATGCCGAATAATATTCAAAATTTGGATTTAAAAGATGAATTAATTGTAGGACGTAAGGTTGGTTTTTTTAAAAAACCAGACGATATGTCTCCCATTGCGTATAAAATTATCATAAGTATTGATAAATTTAGTTTGTTTACCGGAAAAATTGTTTCTTGGATTATCATCCCTCTTTTTTTGTGCATGGTTTACGAAGTTATAGCGCGGAAGTTTTTCTTAGCACCAACCATGTGGGCCTACGACATGAGTCGTTTTTTATATGGTGGAATGTTTATGTTAGGAGCGGCCTATGCCTTATCACGTGGTGTACATATTAGGGCTGATTTTTTATACCGTAATTTTAAAGTTAAAAACCAAGGCCTCATTGATTTTTGTTTGTATATTCTATTTTATTTTCCAGGACTGGCTTTCTTTTTATATATGACAACAATTTTTGTTGTTGAGTCTATTCAACGAGGAGAGAAAGGGATGGATACAGCTTGGATGCCATATCTTTGGCCAGTTAAATCATGTTTGTGGTTTGGAATAGTTTTTTTACTCATTCAAGGCATCTCTGAATTATTAAAAAGTTATTATGCAATGCGTAAAGGAAAGTGGCCAGGCTAATGATAGCTGAGTTTATTAGTCCTGAAATTTTAGGTATTGTTTTGATAGCAGTAATGCTTTTTTCTATTTTTGTTGGCTTTCCAATTTCATTTACCTTAATTTTTTTAGGCTTCGTTTTTGGTTATTTAGGATTTGGACATCTTGTTTTTTATCTCATGACTCTACAATTCTCTATGGTTATGACCGAACAAACATTAGCAGCTGTTCCGCTTTTTGTCTTTATGGGAATTATGATGGAACAAGCTGGATTGATGGAACGATTATTTTCATCAGTACAAATGATGTTATCACGCGTGCGTGGTTCTTTGTTTTATGCCGTTCTTTTTGTATCTATAATATTTGCTGCGGCTACAGGCATAGTAGGGGCGTCTGTCACTATTCTTGGTATAATGGCTGCAAAATCAATGAATAAATCAGGGTATGATGTGAGACTGTCGGCTGGAACAATTACTGCTGGTGGTACATTAGGAATACTTATTCCACCTAGTATAATGCTGGTTGTTATGGGGCCAATTATGGAAATTCCTGTAACGGATTTGTTTGCAGCAGCAATTATTCCAGGAATTTTACTTGCATTAATCTATGCAGGCTACACTACCATCAGATGTTATCTCAATCCTTCTCTAGGTCCAGTTATTTCGGAAGAAGATCGTGAAAAAAATACCAAAGTCATTGTTTACGAATTTTTTATGGGGCTTGTTCCGCCAGCGGCTCTGGTATTTTCAGCTCTTGGAAGTATTCTTTTAGGATTAGCAACTCCAACTGAAGCAGCTGGATGCGGAGCTTTTGGTGCTTTAATTTTATCTTTGGCTTATCGTAAATTAACATTTAGCACACTAAAAGAATCTCTTATTAAAACATTAGAAATTACAGCATTGATTATGCTCTTGGTTGCTGCTTCTAATTTTTTTGGATCTGTTTTTTCTAGATTGGGTACACCAATGATGCTCACTGATTTTTTATTGGGATTAGAGGTAAATAAATATTTTATTCTCTTTATTATTATGGCTATGATTTTTGTTTTAGGTTGGCCCCTAGAATGGGTACCTATTGTATTAATTATTATTCCAATTATTTTACCACTTGTTGAAGGATTAGGATTTAATTTAATTTGGTTTGCTATTTTGGTTGCGGTGAATTTGCAGACAGCCTGGCTTTCACCACCAGTAGCACTCTCGGCCTATTTTTTAAAAGGGGTAGTGCCTGAATGGGATTTAAAAGATATTTATATTGGCATGATGCAGTTTATGGTTCTCCAAGTTATTGGTTTAATTTTAATAGTAGTCTTTCCTCAGATTGCACTGTGGTTACCACACTATATATACGGTAGCTGATGGTAGAATATATTTATCTTATAATTGGTTTTCTCGGCTTAGTTTTTGGAGCTGAGATTTTAATTAGAGGTTCTGTTAATTTAGCACATACCTTTAAAATTTCTCCTTTTATTGTTGGAGTTGTAATTGTTGCTGGAGGAACAAGCATTCCTGAATTAGCCGCATCTTTGCAAGCAATTAATTTAGGAGTTAAAGATATAGTAATAGGAAATGTTATTGGTTCAAATATAGCTAACATTCTATTGATTATAGGCGTTGTTTCATTAGTACATCCTATTGTTGAAATAAAAACATCAACAGATTCTTCTTTTTCTCTCGTTCACAAAGTTGGTTACATTGTTAGTAAAAATATTTCTGATTTTGTAGCGATAATTTCCTCAATAATTTTTATCTATTTTTGTTGGAGAGGAGTGATTACATATCTTGAGGGTTTGCTTATGCTTTTATGCTTAGTGGTTTTTCTTGTTTCACTATTGATGAAAGAAAAAGCTGATTTCAAGGAAGTGCCTGAAAAATTAATTCCTTTATGGCTATCTTCAATTTTTATAGTTATCGGCTTACTTGCAGTAATTTTTGGTTCTAACTTATTTATTAGTGGAGCATCAGAAATTGCAAAAACACTTGGTTTATCTGAAACGGTGATTGGAATAACTATTGTTGCAATAGGAACATCACTACCTGAATTAGCAACAGGATTAGTAGCGGCTTTTAAAAAACAAACTGATTTTGCGATAGGTAATATTCTAGGTTCAAATATTTACAATATTTTTGGAATCTTGGGAGTCTCTTCTCTTTTTACAGATCTTGAAGTTCCTTTATCATTTGTTCGTAAATTACAAATAGACGCAATAGGTTTCAATTTAAATCTTTCGGGCATTATTTATGATGCATGGTTTGTTTTAATAGTAACATTAATATTTGTTTACTTAATGAGAGTGCGAAAAAGGATTGGGAAAAAAACAGGAATAATATTTCTCTTAATTTATTTTGTTTATATTTCTCTTTTAGTTTAGATTTTTTATATATTAATCAAGGAATTAGAATAATCTTAGGCGAAGAAGTAGTGCCATCATGAATTTCTCTAAATGCCGTAGCACCATCTTTAAGAGGTCGGTAGTCAAGCCAAGTCAAATCACCAAGTTCTTTTGTGATTAACATATCAAGTGATTGTTTAAAATCCTCATTCGTATAACAGTATGTTCCAATAAATGTTATTTCTTGAAGTGTAGCTTTGCGAAAGTCAAATGCACCAAAAGGTTGACTGAGACCAATATGTAATATGGCGCCTCCTTGGCGAACACATTGAATTGATTTTTTTCTGGTGGCTTCAAAGCCAACTGCATCAAAAACAATATCGTAATTATTATCCTTAATGCTATCATCATTAGGATGAGCAACTTCATATGATGAAGCTGTTTTACAAACATTTAATCTTTTTATATTAGTATCAACAATAGTTATTTTTTCAGCATTTTTTGCTTTGAGAACAAGCGCTACAAGTAATCCAATAGCACCTCCACCGATAATTAGAATTTTAGCTTCATTAATATTTTTAAAAGATATTTGCTCAGCAATTTTAACAGTATGAAAAGCAACTGCAGTTGGTTCTGTTAAAGAAAGATTCTGAAGATTAGCACTCGATGGAACAGAAAAAATATTTTTTGAAGGAGCGGTAACAAATTCAGCAAAACCTCCAGCTCTGGCAACAGGTTTTGTCATTCCAAGCATACCACGATTGGAACAAATGTGCTCACGTCCATCTTGACAGTCTTGACACTTCATACAAGTGATAAGAGGATTAATAACAACAGAAGAATTATCTTTTTGATTAATACCACTTATCTCGTGACCTAAAATTAAAGGAGGAATACGACGATTGTCTAGACCGTGATAAGCATGCATGTCTGATCCACAAATGCCAGAAGCATTAACTTTAATTAGTTCTTCTCCATCTTTAGGCTTAGCATCATTTTCATCTCTATAAATGAGTGTTTCATGATCAGTATAAACAAGTGCTTTCATTACGATTAATGTTTTATATAGTATTGTGAGGAGGGATCACATGTTCTTAATTTAAGTTTAGTATTAATATTTTTTATTTTTTTCAAAATATCTTTTGTATTATATTCTTAAACGAGATTAGTTGCTATCCATTTGTGAAAGTGATGGGTTGGATTGTCCATTACAGGAGAAAAATTGCCACCATTATACGCAGGAGAATTTCGTCCTTCTTGCATTCCTTCAATTATGCTTAAATCTTCTGATTGAATACTATGCCATAAATTAAAGTTTTGTTTCCTTAAAGATTTATATTCTAATGATTTTGCTGCATCTTCTCCAACATAGTATATTTCCATATGCTCCTTGGTGAAGGAATGATTAATAGGTTCTAACCAATAGGCATAGTAATGATCCTTGTGTATTCCAAGCATTACATTAGGAAATAAGGCAACATATTCAGCAAATTTTTCTTTTTCTTTTGGCCATCCTGGAAAGGTTGGAAATTTTTTGTTACCTTCTAATTTTGGATCATAAACAACTGTTCCTTGACCAGCAAATCTATTGGGTAAACCTTGAATATGATAATGATCTTCAATTTTAGAGTATGCATTTAAACCAGGGTGTACCCAAGGCAAATGATAACTTTCACAATAATTTTCAATTGCAAACTTCCAGTTGCATTTTGCCTCTAATAGAAAATATTTAAAGTCATCTGGCTGGCAAATTAATTGCCTATCTTCTTCAGGCCAAAATTCTGACCATCGATCACTTAATGGTTTAATATATTGATCAAAAGGAATTTCATTATTAGAAATATTGACTACAATTAAATCAAGCCATACTTGCGAGCGAACTTCTTTTAGCCCACTTGCTTCTTTATCAAAATCTTTTACCTCATGTTTATTCATTCCTCCTAAATGAGGAGTCGCAACTAAAGTACCACTAAAATCATAAGACCATGAGTGATAAGGGCACCGTAAAACATTTTTGATGTTGCACGATTTTTGTAAAATTTTATATCCTCGATGACTACATACATTGTGAAAAACTCTAACTTTATTTTTATTATCTCGAATAATAATTAAGGGAATACCTAACAAATCAAATGGTTTTGCATCCCCAGGATTAGGTATTGAATTTGCAACACCGATAACCACCCATTTATCTTCAAATATCTTTTTCCGTTCAATATTAGTATATTCCCCTTGAAGATAGCATTCATTAGGAAGACCATGAGCCTTTTCGATTGTATTGGCTACTACATCAAGCTTTTCTTTTGAAATCACATCATAAATATTAGTTTTCATGTCACTATCAAATAACAATTGTGTTAAAATCATATTTTAACTTTTATAAAAGTCAAATCAATATGAATGAAAAAAATTTAGATATTTTACTTCAACCTATTTGCAAAATAGCAGTGCAAGCAGGATCCATAATTAATAAGTATTATAAAATAAAAAAAGATATATTCTTTAAAGAAGATAAATCTCCTTTAACAGAAGCTGATTTATCATCAAATAAATTCATTATTCAATCACTATTAGAACTTGATTCAACTATTCCTGTACTTACAGAAGAATCACTTGTTGATTGGTCAGTACGTAAACAGTGGTCTAAATATTGGTTGGTGGATCCACTTGATGGAACAAAAGAGTTTATAAATCAAAATAATGAATTTACTGTAAACATTGCTTTAATAGAAAATCACCATCCAGTTTTAGGGGTTATTTATGCCCCAGCATTTACAACATTATATTATGCTTATAGAAACAATGGTTCACATAAATTATTTATTGAAAAAAATTTTGATTCAATCTTAGGATCAATCAAAATAACAACCTTGAATAAAAAAAAGACAGACCATTTACGTGTATTTGAAAGCCGTTCTCACTCTAATGTAGAATTTCAAAAATGGGTTAATGATAATATAAAAGATTATGAACTTATAAAAAAAGGGAGTTCTCTAAAGTTTTGTGAGTTAGCAGAAGGCAAAGCTGATTTGTATCCTCGTTTTGGATCAACAAGTGAATGGGATATAGCTGCAGGTCATATAATTTTGAGTGAGGCAGGTGGAAAATTGGAAAGTGTTGACCATAAAAAAATACTTTATAATAATAAAGAAAGTGTTATTAACCCCCATTTTATTGCTTCTTGTGAACTAAATAATTAAAAGTAAAATTATGAAAATATTAATTTGTGGTTTACCTGGGTCAGGTAAAACCTGGCTTGCAGAAAGATTAATTACACATCTCAAAAATTGTGCATGGTATAATGCAGATTTTGTTAGAAAATATGCAAATGATTGGGATTTTGAAATTGAAGGAAGAATTAGACAGGCGAAAAGAATGAAAGCATTTGCAGAATTTGAAAAATCACAAGGACGAAATGTTGTATGTGATTTTGTTGCCCCAACAAATCAGGTCAGAGATTTTTTTGCGGCTGACTATCTAATATGGATGGATACAGTTAAGGAAGGCAGAATTGTTTCAGCAAAATTAAATCAATTAAAAGGCATAGAAAATCTTCCATTTGATGCAGAAAAATTATCAAGTAGTAAAAATTTTGAAGATACAACAAGGATGTTTGAAAAACCTAAAAATCCAGATATTCAAATAACATCGTTTTTGAGCGATGAGGAAATAAAAACATTAGCTCTAAAAATTAAAGATGTTTGATTGGAAAAAACCCACAGTAGAAATGCTAGGAAGATGGCAACCTTGGCATGATGGACATACAGAACTATTTAGACGTGCTCTACAAAAAACAGGTCAAGTTTGTATCATGTATAGAGATGTAGGTGGCGTTGATGCGGGTGTTGAGGGTCAAGGTGATAATCCTTTTCAGTTTGAAGAAGTAAAAGAAAAAATCATTGAAGGTCTTTCACGACATGGATATCAAGAAGGTAAGGAATATATTGTTATTAAAGTACCAAATATAATTGATGTTTCTTATGGGAGAGGAGTAGGATATTCTTTTACAGAACATGATTTAGGTAAACAAATTCATGAAATTTCAGCTACAAAAATTAGAAAAAACTTGAGAATCAAAGGTAAATTAAAATAGATTCACAATACTTTTTTAGTCTGAAGAAGAATTTTTATCAATTTTATTATCAATTATTAAACGAGCACCTTTTCCAAAGGTTAAGTATGACCAAAACCAGTTAGTGAAAACTATTAGACGATTACGAAAGCCTATTAAGAAATAAATATGGATTAATGACCAAAACATCCAACCAATCTTGCCCTTTAAAGTAATCCATTTAAAATCTACAATTGCTTCTGATCTTCCTATAGTAGCAAGATAACCTCTATTTTTGTACTCAAATATTTTATTAATTTTTCCATCAAGAATATTAGCTTTAATCATCTCTGCTACAAAAGCACCTTCTTGTTTAGCAACTGGAGCTAATCCTGGTAAAGGATTACCATTTTTATTTTTAACATGAGAAGCATCGCCTATAACAAAAATATTTGGCAAATGAGGAATTGACAAATCTTTATTAACAAACACCCTTCCAATGTTGTCAGTTTTAACATTTATCCACCTCTTAACAGGAGAAGCTTTAATACCAGCACACCATATAATTGTTCCTGCCTCAATAGTTTCTGTATTTGTTTTAACTAAGTTTTTTGAAATACTTTTAACAACTGTGTTGCATCTAACTTCAACACCGATTTTTTCCAATGTTTTTTTTGCATAGATTGACAATTTTTTTGAAGCTGTGGGCAATATATGTGGACCAGATTCTATTAAAATTATTCTTGCAGATTTTGTATTAATATTAGTGAATTCTTTTGATAAAACTTTTTTTGATAATTCTATAATAGCGCCAGCCATCTCCACCCCTGTTGGACCTCCACCGACAAGGACAAAATTCATAAGTTTTTTTAATTCTTTTTTATCTTTTATTCTTTCTGCTTTTTCAAAAGTTTTTAAAATTTTTGCACGAATATAAGTAGCATCTTCAATATTTTTCAAACTTGGAGCAAATTTTTTCCATTCATTATAATCAAAATAACTTGGTACCGATCCTGTTGCCAAAATAAGATAATCGTAAAAGTATGTATTATTTTTTGTTTTAATTTGATTAATCTTCTCGTTAATTTCAATTAATTCATCTAAAATAATTTTAAAATTTTGTTGTGAAGGAAATATGTTTCTAATTGGCAAAGCAATATCTGCAGGCGAAAGACCAGCAGTAGCCACTTGATATAATAAAGGCTGAAATAAGTGATAATTATGTTTATCAATAATTATTACTTCAAAAGATGTATTTGCTAGTCCTTTTGCGGTTTGTAAACCTGCAAAACCTGCTCCAACAATAATTATTTTTTTCAAATCTTATTTTTCCATATTCAATCATTTTTAATCAAATAAACAAACTCACTTTGTCAATTATTCTAATATAATAAAATGAATTTATTAACTATTCCAGTATCATCCTAATATCCTATAATTTATGAGAGACAAACTCTTATGAAAATTACACTCACCACTAAAAAATTAATACTTTTTAATTTTTTAAATTATGAAAGTAGATAAAAATTATAGATTAGTAGAAATTATTCCTTTAGAAACTAAATTTTTAAACGAAAGAAAAGTTTCATTAATTCCAATTTTTAAATCAACTTGTTCATAGTCTCCAATATATTTACGAAGAGGTCTATCAGAAAAATTAAATGGGAAAGGCATTGCCTTTCCTTCAATTGAGATTTTGGCTTTTGGTTCAATTTTTTGCAAAATATTAACCCATTCTTCAACAGTTGTATAAACACCATTCATATCAAAAACTGGAGAGGCATTATGTTTTTTTGATAAAGCAGTGATTAAAGCTGAAGCTACTTCACGCACATGAAGAGCAGAAATGGGTCCAGAAAAAGGAATAGTATATGATTGATTTGTAGCTGCAGCTAAAATAGCAAAAGTCGTTTTCGATGTCATGCCTTGATCACGACCTATACCGTAGGCAATACCTGGACGAAATCCAATACTTGGAATACCCCAGTCTCGATAATAAACATTTGCAATATTTTCATCACATAATTTGTATGCTCCATACAGAGTTGGCATATACATATCCTTTGATATAAATCCATGAGCAGCTACAGAACTTGCGTAAACTAATTTTTTGATATTATGTTTACGTGCTGCTTCAAAAATATTAACTGTACCAACAACATTAACTTTCGCACCATTTACTGGATCTGCAGCACAAAATGGGACTTGCAGTGCTGCTAAATGAATTATCGATTGAATATTATTATCTCTAATAACGTTATCAATATTTTTTGTATCAACTATATCTCCTGTAATCCATTTTATTTTATTAATTTCTGAATCACTTAATAGTAATTTTAATCTATGTGTTTCTTGAGATAAATCAAACGCAACTAGAGGTATTTTGGCTTTAAATAATAATGCAACTACCCAACTACCTATACATCCTCCAGCTCCTGTAACTAAAACAGGACCATTGAAATTTTTAGGATTGAAAGAAACGTTATTCATTTTTATTAAATATATAATGTATAGAATTATATTAAAAGTTTTTTAATTTATTATTGCCCTTTCTACTTGTTTTTTTGAAGGCTCATCTTTTTTTACAAATGCTTCACGGTAAGTAATATAAATTACTGAAGCAAAAATAACTATTCCACCACTCCAAGTCCAAATATCAGGCATTTCCGAAAATATAAAAAATCCAATTAAAGATACCCAGATTAACTTTGTAAATTGTAAGGGCATCACAAATGTGGTATCACTCATTTTTAGGGATTGTGTCATACACCAATGGGATAATAATCCTGCTGTAGCCATTATTATAAAAATTAGTAGTTGATTCCATGTAATAGGTTCCCAAAAAAATAAAGATATAATAAAAAAAACAGGCGTCATAAAAAGAAGATGATAAAAAATAATAGTCAAATTAGCATCAATAGCTGATAATCGTTTGACAAATATGAGGACAAACGAAAAGGTCAAGGACGCTATTAACATTAACATGGTGCTATATTCAAAGGGAATATAACCAGGTCGGATAATAACTAATACACCTACAAAACCTAATGCTAAAGCAGCGGTTCTGTGTACTCGGATGACTTCTCCTAAAAAAATCACTGCAAGAACTGTGGTAAATAATGGGGTAGTGAAACCTAAAGCCGCTGCTTTTTCTAGTTGCATCATTCCCAGTGCAGAGAACCAACAAATCATGGAAATGACATTGATCATACTTCTGCCAAACTGTAATTTAATATTATTGCTTTTAAGTGCTTGAAATTTATTTTTTGCTACAAAAGGTAATATAAGTATTAATCCAATAATGCAGCGATAAAAACATATGCTAATGGTATTAAGATCATTGGATACAAATTTCACACAAGATGCCATCAAGGCTGCAGTGAGTGTACTAGCAATAGCTAAAGTGACAACAATGATAGATTTATTATCCTGCACTACTGTGCAGCTATAATGGCAGCAGCAGTAGATGCTAGTCTTGCAGCAGCACTATCAGCTCTACTGGTTATAACAATTGGCACTTTCCCTCCAACAACGATTCCTGCTGCACAAGCACCTAAAAAATAAACCATTATTTTGGATAATGAATTTCCTGTTTCTAAATTTGGTACAAGGATGACATCAGCTTTACCTGCAACCTTATTATCTATTTTTTTTATTGTAGCAGCTTCAGGGGAAATAGCATTATCAAATGCAAGAGGTCCATGTACATAAGCATCAATATTTTCCACTTGTGATCTGTCCATTATTTGTTTTGCTTCAATTGAACTTGGCATACTTTCTATTGGATCTTCAGTACCTGACAAAACTGCGACACGTGGTTTTGAAATACCTAATTTTTTAGCAAATTCTACCACATTTCTAAGTATGTGCATCTTTACTTCTAGTCTTGGCGAAACATTGAGTGCTCCATCTGTTATAAAAAGAGGTTTATTATTTTTATCAATGGACATATGCCAAATATGACTAAGACGTTTAACTCCAATGAGACCAAATTCTTTTTTTAAATAAGCACGCATTAAAATATCCGTATGAATATTTCCTTTAATTAATACTTTAATCTCATTATCTCTTGCAAGTTTAGCTCCAATAATGGCAGCTTTTTCATCATTATTTGCTTCTATAATTTTGAATTTTCCTATATCCCACTTTAGTTTGCCAGCTTCTTGTATGATTGAATCTATTTTTCCAATAAAAAATGGCTTAATCAGACTAATTTCACAAGCTTGTTTAGCTGCTATCATAGTGGATTCATCGTGAGCATTGACAATTCCAACCGGAACTAATAAAGTTTTTTTTGCTAAATTAATTAGTTTCTTAGGAATAATTATTTTCTTAGTATTAAGCATAATTATAATTAATTTCTTTCTATACCAGGGTACATTTTTTTCCTAAGAAATTAACCTTTCTTATGAGAATTCTTCTTGGATTTAAGATTAGTCTAATATAGTTATTTACATAAAAGACACATTTGGAGAATATTAAATATGGACATAGAGAAAAGAAATGAACTTCCAAATTCTCTTGAAGAACATTGGATGCCTTTCACATCAAATAAAGATTATAAAGAAAGTCCACGCCTTATGGTTAAGGCTGAAGGAGTTTATTATACAGATCACCATGGCAATAAATTAATTGATGCAAGTTCAGGATTGTTTTGCAGTCCGGCTGGCCATTCACGTCCAGAGATCAGAGAAGCTGTATCAAAACAATTAGAGCAACTAGATTATGTTCAGCCATTTCAGCAAGGTTATAGTGGCTCTTTTGAACTTGCACGTAAAATATCCCAGCACACTCCACATGATTTAAATAGAATATTTTTTACAATTTGTGGTTCATCTGCTGTTGAGACTGCAATTAAAACAGCCATTGCATATTTTAAGGCAAAAGGAGAAGGGCATCGTTCGCACATTGTTGGTCGTGAAAGAGCATATCATGGCATGAATATTGGAGGAATTTCAGTTGGAGGTATGGTAGCAAACAGAAAAACGTTTTCTAATATTTTAATGCCCAATGTTCATCATTTGAGGCACACACATTTGCCTGAAAATTTATTTGTAAGAGGTGAAGCTGAAAAAGGTGCTGAGCTTGCCAATGATTTAGAACGAATTGCTGCTAATATTGGAGCAGAAAATATAGCAGCATGCATTGTAGAACCTGTTGCTGGATCAACAGGAACTTTAGTTCCTCCAAAAGGTTATTTAAAAAAACTCCGGGCAATATGTGATAAGCACGGTATTCTTCTGATTTTCGATGAAGTAATTACTGGATGGGGAAGAATGGGCGCTCCTTTTGGTGCTCAAGCATTCGATGTTACACCAGACATTATGACGATGGCAAAAGCTATAACTAATGGTGTGGTCCCACTTGGGGCAGTAGCATCTAGGGAGAAGATTTATGATACTATTCTTGATGCATCACCTAAGGGAGCAGTAGAATTTTTTCATGGATATACATATTCTGCTATACCTGTTTCAATGGCAGCAGGTCTTGCTATGCAGGAGATTATCGAAAAGGAAAATCTTTTCCAAAAGTCTAAGGAAATGTCCCCCTATTTCTTAGATGGATTATTTAGTTTAAAGGACTTAGATATTATAACTGATATCCGTGGATATGGAATGATGGGTGGCATTGACATCCTTCTTGATGAAAGACCAGGCAAAGCTGGCTATTCTTGTTTTAAAAAATTATTTGAAGCAGGTCTTAGTTTAAAAGCAACAGGTGATTGTTTAATTGTTGCACCCCCATTTATTTGTGAAAAATCACATATAGATGAAATTATAGAAAAACTTAGAGCAGGTATAACTAATTATAAAAAATCTCTATAATGTTAATAGGTGTTCCGTCGGAGATAAAAGAACAAGAATCACGTGTTGGGTTGACACCTTATAGCGTTCGTGAGCTTGTAAATCATGGGAATGAAGTTCTTATTCAAGACGATGCAGGTTTTAGCGCTGGATTTGAGAATAGTGATTATGAACAAGCAGGTGCAAAAATTGTAAAAGATGCTGGCGATATTTTTAATGATTCTGAAATGATAGTGAAAGTAAAAGAGCCTCTTAAAAAAGAAGTGGATATGTTACGAAAAAAACCAAATATTATTTACTTATCTGCATTTAGCAGCAGCACCTGAACTTACAGCAGGACTAGTTAAATCTAAAGCTATTTGTATTGCTTATGAAACTGTAACCGATGAGAATAAACGTTTACCTTTATTAGCACCCATGAGCGCTGTTGCAGGAAGAATGTCAATACAGGCTGGAGCACATTCTCTAGAGAAGACTCAAAATGGTCGTGGTCTATTATTAGGAGGTGCTCCTGGAGTAACGCCTGGAAAAGTTTTAATTTTGGGGGGAGGAGTTGTGGGTGAAAATGCAGCAATAATTGCTACTGGAATGAAAGCAAAGGTTTCTATAATTGATAAATCTTCACAAAGATTAAAAGAACTTCATTCAAAATTTGGTGATTCGATCACTCCAATTCAAAGTGATGAAATTGATTTAAATGAATATATAAAAAATTGTGATTTACTTATTGGAAGCGTTTTAATACCAGGAGCTAATGCTCCAAAACTGGTTTCAAAAAAAATGATTAATTCTATGAAACGCGGAGCTGTTGTTGTTGATGTGGCAATAGATCAAGGAGGATGTGTGGAAACAAGCAAACCAACAACTCATGCAAATCCAACATTTATGGTCGATGAAATTGTTCATTATTGTGTAACAAATATGCCAGGTTGTGTACCAATGACTTCAACAATCGCTTTAAACGTAGCTACATTGCCTTTTGTTTTAAAACTTGCTCAAAAAGGATATAAAGAAGCTCTTTCTAGTGATGTTAATTTTTTATCTGGCCTTAATGTATTTCAAGGTAATATTACATATAGAGCAATTGCAGATGATTTGAATTATGAATATGTTGATCCAAAAACTTTTGTAAATTAAAATTTTTTAACAGCCTCAACCATAATTTTTAATTTTTTCTTTGCAAGATTGCGAGGAAGATGACCAAGACCACAGTCAGGTGCTGCAATTAAACGATTAGCATCTATATGATTTAATGCTTTATCTATTCTTTTTTCTATTTCATTAATTGTTTCTTCCACACTACTGGCAATTTTAATTAAACCAAATATGATTTTGGTTTGTTTAAAACTTTTCAGTAAAGTTAAATCATTGTAGCGATGAGCATCTTCAATTGATACTGTATCAATTATAGATTCATCTAATTTTTTAGCAATTAGATGATAAAATTCTAATGGTGCTTTTGGGTAATTAATTGCATCTAACTTATCAGGATACCCACAACATATATGTGTTATTTTTTCAACTTCAGTATTTTTAATTTCATAAAAACATTTTTCTAAATTGGCAATACCATACTCAAGAGCTTCTTGAGGTTTTCTGGCAAATAAAGGTTCATCAACTTGTA
>CACLJX010000015.1 GCA_902607435.1 uncultured Alphaproteobacteria bacterium
TGGAATATCTCCTGCTGAAAATTCTCTTAGTCAAATAGATGTCAAACGTCATCCAACAATAAATAATAATGTGATTATTGGATCAGGAGCTCAAGTTTTAGGACCAATTACTGTAGGGAATTATGCTCGTATTGGAGCTAACACTGTAATTCTTAATGATGTTCCTGAAAAAGCAACAATGGTTGGAAATCCAGCAAAAAATATAAACATAAAAAATATTGTTACTGATGAAAAATTCAAACCTTATGGTGTTGAAGTAAATAATAAACTAAATGAATGAAATTTATAATAATTTTATAGATGCTATTGGCAACACACCTTTAATAAAATTAAATGGTCCTTCGGAAAAAACAGGTTGTATAATTTATGGAAAAGCTGAATTTTTAAATCCAGGAGGTTCAATAAAAGATCGTGCAGCTTACGCAATTATACAAGATGCAGAAAAAAGAGGGGAAATTAGAGAAAATGGAACAGTAGTAGAAGGTACAGCTGGAAACACTGGTATTGGTTTAACTCTTATATGTAATTCAAAAAACTATAAATCTATTATAGTTATGCCAGAAACTCAGACAAAGGAAAAAATTGATACATTAAAGTCAATTGGAGCAGATTTACATCTTGTTCCTGCAAAACCTTATAAAGATCCTAATAATTATGTAAAATTTTCTGAACGTCTTGCAAAAGCATTATATAAAGAAAATAATGGTAATGTAATATGGGCTAATCAATTCGACAATACTGCTAACTACCTAGGTCATTATAAAACAACGGGACAAGAAATATGGAAACAAACAAAAGGAAAAATTGATGGATTTATTTGTTCATCAGGAACAGGAGGAACAATAGCTGGAGTTGGCAAAGCATTAAAAGAAAAAAATAGTAATATCAAAATTTTTCTTTCTGATCCTAAAGGGTCTGCACTTTATAATTATATAAAAAATAAAGAATTAAAAATTGAAGGTAACTCTATTACAGAAGGGATAGGATCTAGTCGTATTACTGCTAATTTTATTAATGCTCCTATTGATGATGCTTATTCTATTAATGATGAAGTAGCTTTAAAAGAATTATATAAATTAATAGAGAATGAAGGTTTATGTTTGGGAACAAGCACAGGTATTAATGTTGCCGGGGCGATAAAATTAGCTAAAGAACTTGGTCCGGGTAAAACAATAGTTACAATACTTTGTGATAAATCTGAACGTTATCACAGTAAATTATTTAATAAAGAATTTCTTAAACAAAAAAAACTACCAATACCTAACTGGCTTTAAAAAATTAGAGAAATTTTTTTAGATTAGGTTTAAAATAATTTGGACCCTTCATTACTTTGCCATGCTCATTATATATTGGATTTCCATTATTATCTAGTTTGCTCATATTTGAACGCTGAACTTCTTCGAAGCATTTATCTAAATTAATTCCCCAAGAATGCCCTGCACCATAAACCACATACAATAAATCAGTAAGAGCATCTGCAACTTCAACAATATTTTTATCTTCAATTGCTTCGCTCAATTCGTTTAATTCTTCCTGAATTAAATTATATCGTAATTGAACAATTTTTTTATCAGGAAAAGAAGGTGTTTTTTTTACTTCTTGACCATATGTTTCCATAAATGTTTTAACATCATCAAAATTACTCATTAATTTTCCTTTTGTAATTATTTATAAAAAATATCATTAAATGTTACTATTATAAATAGAAAAGAAATTATTGTTATACCTATAGCCAAATAAATCTTAGTAACAAAAGAAGGAAGAGAATTTGAAAAAAAAGACCGTAATAAAAAATAGACTATATGTCCTCCATCAAGCAAAGGAACAGGTAATAAATTAAATATACCTACAAAGAGAGATATCATAATAAAAAGAAAAAAAGCTCCTCGTAACTTATCTAACATTAATTGATCTGCCATCTTTACTATTCCTATTGGTCCTGCTAATTCTTGACTTAGAGTGTTATTTTTATATGAACGAGTTAAATATTTTACAGTTTCTAAATAGTAATTGGGTATAAATAAAAAAGATTGTTTTAGTGATTGCCATATGGCAAATTTATTAATATTTGGAATATTAGTACTTGAAATACCAATCATGTATTTACTAAATTCTTTATTGTAAGTTAAATTAAATTCTTTAGAAATAAGATCATTACCTCTAATTATATCTATATTAATAGTTTGAGAATTGCTAATAGCCTTAGCTATATCACTAAATGTATTTATTTCTCTATCATTAATACTAGTAATGATATCTCCTTCACGTAAATCATTAATAGAAGCAGAAGAATTATCAATTACTTTTCCAATTTCTGGAGAAAAAGATGTTATGCCAAAAAAAAATAGTAATAAAAATAAGCATAACCACGCAGAAAAAATATTGAAAAAACTACCTGCAAGTAAAATACAGATTTTTTTAAATAAATGTAAAGATTGAAAAGAATCTTGATTGTTATTAGTATCTTTTAAATTTCGAAAAATTGACTCTAAACCTTTAATTTTTACATAACCTCCTAAAGGAATCATAGAAATTTTCCAATTTGTATTGTTTTTATCTATAAAATTATAAATTGACTTACCAAAACCTATCGAAAAAACTGTGACATTTATTTTAAAATAACGTGCTAAACTATAATGACCAAATTCATGTATAAAGATTATAATTAAAAAAATAATTAATAAATTCAAATAAATCATTTAATATGAAACCAACAATAACACCAATTTGTAATGAATAAAATCTATAAGATAATAAATATAAAAAAACATCCAATAAATGACTTAAAAAACTTTGCTCCTAAATGCAAAAAAGAAATACAAAAAAAATCTATATTAGTTTTAAGAAATTTTATAAATTCAACTACTTTAAAAAATTTACAAAAAGAATCAAAAATATTGCAACAAAAAGCTTTTTATTGTTCTCAAAAGCATACTGTTTTACTAAATAAAAAAAGTAATAAAATGAATGAATTTGATCCTTGCAATATAGAAGTTGTAAGTGACAAAGGTTGTGTTCCTCATGATTTAATTCCCAAAAACTCTTTTCTTTGTCAACTTTATAACTCTGAGGAATTTAAATTATTTTTAAAAAAAATACTTGATATAGATAACATCTATCCATATGCCGATACTTTATCTTCTATAAATTATAATTATTATGAACAAAATCAACAACTTGGATGGCATTTTGATAATGCTTCTTTTGCTATTACGTTAATGATCCAATCGTCTGATTCTGGTGGAAATTTTCAATACATAAATAAAGGTCGAAATGTAGATAAAAAATTTATAGACAAGGATTTAATTATGTCTGCACTTTCAAATAAATATCAAGGTAAGGAAATATTAGTAGATCCAGGTACTTTAATTCTTTTTTACGGAAGAAACTATTTACATCGAGTAACTCCTGTTGAATCAAAAAAAAGTAGAATTTTAGTAACACTAAATTATAATACTGAAAAAGAAATAAAACTTTCAGAAAATGCTAGGATGACCTTTTTTGGAAGATTAGTTTAAGCTTAATAATATTCAGTAATAATTAGTATTAGTGTATATGAAGTTTATAAAAGAATTGTGTATAAATGAACAAATTAGATAAAAAACCTACTTTTTTAGAAAATGTTGATATGATGATAAATCAAGCTATAGATCGTATTGATATTGATCCAAATATCGCAAAAATATTAAAAATATGTCGTTCTGTTATCCAAGTTAAGTTCCCTGTTAAAATAAAAGGGAAAATTGAAATTTTTTATGGATGGAGAGCGGTACATAGTAACCATCGATTACCAGTAAAAGGGGGGTTAAGATTTTCTTTAAATGTTGACCAAAAAGAAGTTGAAGCATTAGCCTCGTTAATGACTTTCAAATGTGCTGTTGTAGATGTTCCATTTGGTGGTGCCAAAGGTGCTTTACTTATAGACCCCAATAAATATGATGAAGAATCTCTTGAAAAAATAACAAAAAAATTTGCAAGAGAATTGATTAGAAAAGGTTTTTTAAGTCCTGCTAGAGATGTTCCAGCACCTGATGTTGGTACATCTCCTCGAGAAATGGGGTGGATATTAGATGCTTATAAAAGTTTAAGACCAGAAGATATTAATCATATGGCTTGTGTAACTGGAAAGCCTGTTGAACATGGAGGAATTAAAGGAAGGCTTGAGGCTACAGGTAGAGGTGTTCATGAAGCTTTAAAAGAATTTTTTCGACATCCTGAGGAAGTAAAGAAATCAGGATTAAACGGAGAATTAAATAATCAAAAAATTATTATACAAGGTTTTGGTAATGTTGGATTAAATTCTGCAAAATCATTATACAAAGATGGAGCCACTATAATCGGTATAGCGGAAATAGATGGTGCTATCTTCAATGATAGTGGAATTAATATAATAGATTTAGAAAAATATAAAATTGAAAATAATACTATATTAAATTTTCCAAATACTAAAAATATAACCTCATCAAATGATATATTAACCTATCAATGTGATATTCTAATACCAGCTGCTTTAGAAAATACTATCACCTTGAAAAACGTAGATTCAATAAAAGCAAAATTAATTTGTGAAGCTGCAAACGGTCCTATTAGTTATAGAGCTGATAATAAATTAAATGAAAAAGGTATTATAATTATACCAGATATTTATGCTAATGCGGGTGGAGTGGCTGTATCTTATTTTGAATGGATAAGAAATACAAGTCACATTAGAATGGGCAGACTAAGCAAAAGATATGAAGAAAATAGAGGTAATACAATTATTAAAGCAATTAAATTTTTATCTAAAGAAACTTTACCACAAACGATAATTGATAAACTAGTTTATGGAGCTAATGAGGAAGATATAGTGGTTTCAGGCCTAGAAGATACCATGAGAATGGCTTTTCAAGAAATATTAGAATGCAAAAAAAAATATAAACTTGATAACTATAGAATGGCAGCTTATGCCAGTGCGCTTAAAAAAATAGAAAAATCATACTTAGAGTTAGGAATTTAAAAAAAACTTAGCCAGTTTCAGTTATTTTGTCAAAATCTTCTAATGGCGGACAAGCACAAAATAAATTTCTATCACCATAGACGTTATTAATACGTTTGACTGGAGGCCAGTATTTATCATTTATACGATTGTCTGGATAAAATGCTACTTCCTTACTATAGCAATGTTTCCATTCATCTTCTATCATTTCTTCAGGTGTATGCGGTGCATTTACTAAAGGATTATCTTCAATACTATATTTTTTACCAACCATAACTATTTCATTTTTTATTAATATCATTGCTTTACAAAAACGATCGATTTCAACTTTTGATTCACTTTCAGTAGGTTCTATCATTAAAGTACCAGGAACTGGGAAGCTTTGTGTAGGAGCATGAAAGCCGTAATCTATTAAACGTTTTGCAATATCTTCTTCACTTATTCCATATTGTTTTTTTATTGGACGTATATCTATTATACATTCATGTGCCACTCTATTATTTTGACCTGTATAAAGAATAGGGTAATATTTACTTAAAAGTTTTGCTATATAATTTGCATGTAATAAAGCTATTGTTGTAGCGTGCCTTAATCCTAAACCACCCATCATACGAATATAAGCATAAGAAATAGGAAGTATAGAAGCGCTACCCCAATGTGCTGAGGATACAGTTCCAAAAGATTTTGTTTTTTCAGATTTATAAGGATCGTAAATATGGGTAGGTAAATATGATGTTAAATGTTTTTTTACAGCAATCGGACCAACACCAGGACCTCCTCCTCCATGAGGAATACAAAAAGTTTTATGTAAATTTATATGGCATACATCGATACCAAATAAAGCTGGTTTCGCTACACCAACTAAAGCATTGAGATTGGCTCCGTCCAAATAGCATTGTCCTCCATTGGAGTGAATAATTTCACAAATCTTTACAATTTCCTGCTCAAATACACCGTGTGTAGATGGGTAAGTTATCATCAATACGGCTAATGTATCTGAATATTGAGATGCTTTCTTTTGCAGATCTTTAATATCTATATTGCCATTATCATCACATTTTATAACAACAACTGACATGCCAGCCATCACTGCAGAAGCAGGATTAGTACCATGAGATGAACTTGGTATCAAACAAACATTTCTAGTTACTTGATTTTGATCATTAAGATAAGCTCGGATAGTCATTAGTCCAGCAAACTCACCTTGTGCACCAGAATTAGGTTGTACAGAAACTTGATCAAAACCTGTAATATGAGATAACATTTTATTTAAATCTTCGCTTAGTCTTAAATATCCTTTGACTTGATCCATAGGAACAAAAGGATGTATTCTTGCAAAACCACGGTATGCTATTGGAATTAACTCAGTAGCTGCATTTAGTTTCATTGTACATGATCCAAGTGGAATCATTGATCTATTTAGAGCAATATCTTTATCCGCTAATTTTTTTAGATAACGCATCATTTCGGTTTCAGATCGATATTTTTTAAATATTGGATGCTCTAAGTAAGATGAAGTTCTTGCTTTTTCTTTTAAAATACCAATATCAACATTTTTCAATTCTTTTAAAATGTTTTCATATTTAATTTCAATACCAAAAACTGATAATAATTTATGAACATCTTTTTTACTAGTTGTCTCATCCAAAGAAATACCAACGCGATCATCATCAATAAATCGGATATTTATCGATTCATTTAAAGCTTTTACAAAATATCTATTAGACATATTATTTGTATGAATGACAATTGTATCAAAAAAATTATTAGAATAAATTTTGAATTTTGTTTTAATAGCTTGTGCTAATACTTTAGTTTTTTCATGTATATTTTTCGCTATTACTTTAATGCCTTCTGGTCCATGATAAACTGCATAAGCAGCACTAACATTAGCTAATAATGCCTGAGATGTACAAATGTTACTTGTTGCTTTATCCCTTCGAATATGTTGTTCTCTAGTTTGAAGAGACATACGATATGTATTTTTTTTTCTTTCATCTATTGTTACACCTATAATTCTTCCAGGCATAGATCTTATAAATTTATCTTTTGTAGCAAAAAAAGCAGCATGAGGACCTCCAAATCCTAATGGAGTTCCAAATCTTTGAGAGTTACCTAGTACAACATCTGCATCCATTTCACCTGGTGGTTTAAGTAAAGCTAAACTTAATAAATCTGTAGCAACACAAACAAGAGTTTTATTATTATGACAAATTTTAATCAAATTTTCTAAATCGCATAAATGACCAAATGTATCTGGATATTGAAATAATATGCCAAAACATTCTTTTAGATCTGATTCTTTAATTTTTTCACACAATTTAATTTTTATATTTAAAGGTTTTGCTCGTGTTTTAATTACTGAAATAGTTTGAGGATGACATAAAGAATGGACTAAATAAGTATTTTTATTTTTATTAAAAGCATGACGAAAACAAAGTGTCATAGCTTCTGCTGCAGCTGTACCTTCATCTAAAAGTGATGCATTAGCTACATCTAATTTTGTCATGTCAATAATTAATTGTTGAAAATTCATTAACATTTCCAATCGTCCTTGTGATATTTCAGGTTGGTAAGGTGTATAGGCAGTATACCAGCCAGGATCTTGGATCATATTTCTATGAATAACACTTGGTGTTATGTTGTTATAGTAACCCATACCAATATAAGTTTTAAAATTTTTGTTTGTTCTTGATAGTGCTGACATTTCATCTAACATTTCAATTTCAGTTTCAAGAACTGGAATTTTCAAAGGATCATTTATTAAGATGTTTTTAGGCAATGTTGATTCTAGTAAATCTTTCAAAGATTGGCATCCTATTTCTTTTAACATTAAATTTTGTTCTTCAATATTTGAACCTATATGACGATGAGTAAATTGAGAAAAACTTTCCATAATAAGTTTAATATATAATTTTTTTATATTGATTAAAACTCAACAAATTATTTAATTCATCAGTTTTTTTTATGTTTATTTTTATATACCAACCAGAATTCTCAGGATCTGTATTAATTAATTGAGGTGTATTTATTAATTCATTATTAACTTCTTTTATCTTTCCACTAACAGGACTATAAATTTCACTTGCAGCCTTAACTGATTCAATAACTCCAACTTGATCACCTGCTTGAACTAATTTTCCAATTTCTGGCAACTCTACAAATACAATATCTCCCAAACTTTCTTGAGCATGATTAGTAATACCCATAGTGGCTACTTCATCTTGTATAGAAACCCATTCATGATCTTTAGTATATTTTTTCTCACTCATTGTTTGCCTCGCTTATAATTATGTTGAATAAAGGGAAGATTTGTAATTTCAACTTCTTCCATATTGTTTCTAATTAGACAATTAATTGCTATTTGTTTAGTTATTATATTAGTATCTATATAAGCCATAGCTATAGATATATTTAATGAAGGGCTAAAACCTCCACTTGTAATTTCACCAATTTTGTATTCATTATTATCATGTAATGTCATATGTGAACGTAAAATAGAATTACTTTTTAATTTAATCCCTACTCTTTTTTTGCTAACCCCATTATTTATTTCATTTAAAATTCTTTTATGACCTTTAAATCCACCTTGTTTTATTCTTGATATAGGTATAGCCCATCCCAAGTTAGCTTGAATAGGAGAAATATTTTCATTAAGTTCGTTTCCATATAAACACAACCCTGCTTCCAATCTTAAAGAATCTCTGCTTCCTAAACCACACAATAAAGTTTCTTCATATGAAAGAACATTTTTGATAAATTCGATAATAACTTTATTAGGAATGATAATTTCAAAACCATCTTCTCCTGTATAACCACTACGACTAATTAAAATATTTTCATTTTTATAATTAATTGTTTTAATTTGCATGAACTTCATATCACTAGATTCAGGAAATAAATCATTAATAATATTTTGGGACAAAGGACCTTGAATTGCTAATATTGTACTATCTAATAAAATATCAGTATCACTAACTAAATCAGAAATGATTGCTTGATCAATTTCTTTTCTTGATGAATTATAAACTAAAAAAAAATAATCATAGTTATCAATTTTAACTTTAGAAATTATAAGATCATCTATAATACCTCCTTCATTGTTTAATATAAAAGTGTAAACTGAATTATATGTTTCTAATTTTTGTAAATCTTGAGGAATAATAATTTCTAAATTATTTATATTTATATTATTACAAGGGATTAACATCTTTCCCATATGGGATACATCAAAAATACCTACTGAAGACCTTGTATGAAGATGCTCTTTTATAATACCTTTTGAAAAATTAAGAGGCATTGAATAACCTGAGAAAGGAGCTAGTTTTGCTCCTTGAAGATTATAAAAATCATTTAAATAAACTGTTTGTAGTATTTCTGACAATAAATTACTCTCACTTTTTATACCCCTCTGTCATCAAACCTGAGAGTTTAGTTTTGAAACTTGCACCTTCGGTAGAGCTTTAGCTCATTTTCCAGAGTGTTATTCGTTTGCGGTTCTTTTGCCTGAGAGTTTCCGGGTATGTTGCTCCTTCGGCTCTGTATTTAAACAGTATCTCCCGCTTATTTCTATTATATATAATAAATATCATTATTAAAAGATTTTTTAAAAAACTAATTTAAAGGAATATCATTTTTTGTTTTATATTTTTGATATAATGTAGAAAAATCATCATAGATTTCAGATATTTTTTTTATTTTCCTAAATAAATTTGATTTTTTCAGGATCAGCTAACAAATTTACATTCTCAATTATAGAAAAACTATTCCAATAAATGTTATTTTTTTTGTAATGACCTTTATTAATCCCAAAAACTTCTTTTAATATCTTTAAGTCATGAGGTATATTAAATTTATTTTCTGTAACTCTATAAGGAAAAAAATAATAAAAATTATCAAAACCAGACCAGGTGATAGCTGATAAGCATAAAGAACATGGTTCATGAGTAGATAAAAATATACAATCTTTTGATTTTGGTCTTTTATTAAAAGGTATTTCATTAAAATTATTTAAAGCAGATATTTCACCATGCAATAAAGGATTTTTCATTTCATTATTAGTCCCAACACAAATTGTTGTAAAATCTTTTTTATTTAATATTGCAGCTCCAAATATTTTATTTCCTTTAGATATAGAAATTTTTGTATTGGGAATTATTTCTTTTAAAATTATATTAATTAAGTAATAATAGATTGAATACACAATATATTTTAAATATATTAAAAATAATTAAATTCAAATCATAAACAATGTTTTTTAAAATTCTTATTTTTTGTTTAATAATAACATTTAGTTACTCAATAAATGCAAATAATAATCGCCTTATTATAGCTAGCACAACATCAACTTATGATACTGGTTTACTTAACTATTTAAACAAAGAATTTAATAAAGATCATGAACTTATAATTCATGTACTGGCACTTGGAACTGGTCAAGCAATAAAAGTAGCAGAACAAGGAAATGCTGACATTCTTTTAGTTCATCATCTTCCCTCTGAAATAGAATTTGTAAAAGAAGGTCATGGAGTTAAAAGGTACAATTTAATGTATAATGATTTTATAATTATTGGTCCAATTGATAGCAAAGACAATTGTGATTCAATTGAAGATATTCTATCGAAAATTAAAAATTATGAATTTTTATTTCTTTCGAGAGGTGATGATAGTGGAACATATAAAAAAGAAATATCTTTATGGAATTCTATTAAATTAAATCCAAATAATTTTTCTCCTAAATGGTATAAAAAAATTGGCCAAGGTATGGGGAGCACTCTTATTATGGCAAATGAGATGCAAGCTTATACATTAGCCGATAGAAGTACGTGGGTAAAATTTAATAAAAAAGAAAACCTTAAAATAATTTGCGAAAATAAACCTCCACTTTTTAATCAGTATGGAATTATTGCTGTCAATCCTAATAAATATAAGAATATAAACTATAAATCGGCTAAAAAATATATCGAATGGATTATCTCTGAAAAAGGTCAAAAATTAATAAATAATTTCAAAATATCTGGTCAACAGGTATTTTTTTTTAATCATCAATAAAAATATAAATATTTATAGTATTGATATAATAAAAAAAAAGACCCAGCAAGCTAGGTCTTTTTTCTATATCGTGCATTTCCTCCCGATATGAATTAAACATAGTTTCCTATACTTAATCCGTTATTACCTTTGCGTGCAATAACAATACAACCTTATTGATAATTTTATATTAAACAAACAAAATAAACTTCAATTTTTAAATAAATTATAAATTTCAGAGGGAAACTTGTGAATAAATTGTGTAAAAAACATTTATCTTAAAGGTTGGTCTAAAGTAACATGAACATGTTTATGTTTTTCCCTGATAAAAGTGTAGATACCTGCAAAAATAATAAGTATTAAACCTATATAACCTTTAAAGGTTAATGTTTCTTTCCAAATCACCCAACTTAATATCAAAGACAATAGAATTAAAATATATTCAAAAGGTGCTACACTTGGGGGGGAACCAATTCTGTAAGCTTGAAAGATACATAAAAAAGCAACAAATCCACTAATACCAATAAAAAATAATGCAAAGATAATATTAATATTATTTAAGGACCAGGTAAAAAATATAAATTTGAATTGATCATTTGATGCATCAAAATAATTACCATTACCTATCAAAAAACCCATTATAAGTGAAAGTAGGGCTGCAGAAATGTATATATGGAAAACTTGAGAGTACAAATTATCTTTGAGAGACGTTCTTTTTTGAATAATCATAGTCAGGGCATAAAAAAAAGCACAGATCAATGGAAAAGTTGCATATATATTAAAATTATTTATTTGAGGATCCATCACTAAAATAACTCCAGTAAATCCTATAATAAGAGTAATCCATCTTCTAAATCCAATAGTTTCTTTAAGAAAAATAATTGAAAGAATAGTAATAAAAAAAGGACTAACAAAAAATAGGGTTACAGCTGTTGCTAGAGATAATTTAGTTAGGGAAAAAAAATACATAGTAAAAGCAATAAAAAACATTAATCCTCTAATAATTGTTAAAATTGGATAGTGTGTTTTAATAATGATAGGTATTTTTTTAATTTTTAAAAATATTAATAAGAATATTATTCCAATTAGAGATCTAAATAATAAAATTAAAAAAAGATTCGTTTCTGAAGATATATATTTAATAACAGTATCTTGAAATGCTACAGCACTCATACCAACAATGATTAAAATAATAGCTTTTGGAGTATTTTCTTTGATTTCCATAAGAAATGATTGAAAATAGTATTTAAATATATGTCTACAGTAAAAATATATAATGTCATTGGAATTATGTCAGGTACTTCAATGGATGGAGTTGATTGTAGCTATTTAAGAACAGATGGGGAAACTTTAGTTACTATTATTTGTGAATCTACATACAAATATTCAATAAATTATAAAAATAAATTAGAAAAAATCGTTAATAATATTAAGACAATAAGTAAAAAAGAAAGAAATAAATTTATAAAAAATCATGAACAATTTGTTACAAACTATTTTGCTAAAGTAATAAAAAAATTTATTTTTGAAAATAATATTAAAAAAAAATATGTAGATTATATTGGTTTAAGTGGACAAACTATTCTTCATGATCCAAAAAATTACATTTCAATTCAATTAGGTTCATGTAGAAAAATAAAAAAAAAATTAGACATAAAGATAATTGGTAATTTTAGACAAAATGATATTAAACTTGGTGGTGAAGGAGCTCCTATTGGATCATTTTACTATAAATACATTCTTGATAAAATTTCTAAATCATCAGCTATGATAAATTTAGGCGGAATAGCTAATATTTGTTATACAAATAAGAATTCTTTAATTGCATTTGATGTAGGGCCATCAAATTTACTTATTGATGATTTAATGAAAATAAATTTTAAAAAAAATTATGATTTAAATGGGAAACATGCATTTAAAGGTACTGTTAATAAAAAATTAATAAATAATTTTGTAAATGACATATTTTTTTAAAAAAAATTATCCAAAATCATTAGATAGAGAATATTTTAAAAGATATTTTTATGATCTAAAAAAGCTCGAAAAATATAATTCTATAAGTACTGCCTCTATAATGACAGTTGAAGCTATTTTGTTAGGAATAAAACTTCTTAATAAAAAAATAAAAACAATCATATTGACCGGTGGTGGAAGAAAAAATGAATTTATAGTAAATAAGTTAAAAAAATCACTCAAATCAAAAAAAATTACAGTAAAAATAATAGAACAATTTAATTACAATGGAGATCTATTAGAAGCTCAGGCTTTTGGATATTTAGCAATAAGAAGTTTGAGAAAATTAACAATTAGTTTGCCAACTACAACAGGTGTTAAAAAACCTGTGACAGGTGGTAGAATATACAATTAATTTTATAAATGCTCAGTAAGGTTTACCCAACTTTTCATATCTATATTTGATCCACATAAGATTATTAAAGTTTTTTCATTCTGAAATAAATTTTTCAAGGGCCCTAATAAAGCTGCAACACCAGCTACACAAGCAGGTTCTAGGACAAATTTAAAATTATCAAACATAAATTTCATAGCTTTTTTCATTTCCATATCAGAAACTAAAATCATTTTATCAACAACTTTTTGACAAATAGAGAAACTAAATGGGAGATGAAAAGGAGGACTTAAACTGTCAGCAATTGTATTAATTATAACATCTGAAATAGGATGTCCTTTTTCTAAACTTTCAGTTAAACCTTTAGCCCCTATAGGTTCTACTCCTATTATTTTACAATGAGGATATTTGTGACGAATAATTGACCCTACTCCACTTATTAAACCACCTCCTCCAACTGAAATAATAATATTATCCAATTCATTTATTTGATTTGAAATTTCATAGCCTAAAGAAGCTGTTCCTTGAATAGTATTAATACCATCAAATGGATGAATAATGGTGTAACCATTTTCTTTTGAAACTTTTTCTACATTCAAAAATGCTTCTTTTGGATTAGAGAAAATAAGATTTCCATTATAAGATTTGACACTATTAATTCTGAATGAATTTGCACTTTTATACATAAATACTTTATTTTTAATTGCAAATTTATTTGCAGCAAAAGAAGTTGCTATTGCATGATTTCCAGCACTAACAGCAGTAATACCTAAATTTTTTTGAGTATCTGATAAATTTAAAATATTATTTACTGCTCCTCTTGCTTTAAAAGTACCTGAATGTTGAAAAAATTCAAGTTTAAGAAATAAATTAGTATTAAAAATTTTTTCTATATATTTAGAGGCACGTACAATAGGTGTTTTTTTTATAAAAGGAGTTAAGTTTTCATAAATTTCTTTTATATTTTGAAAATCTAATTCTTTAGGTATCAACTAATTTCTCTTTGTTGTTTAATTTTGTCATAAGCTAGATTAATTGAAGATAATTCTTTATTAGCTTGATCAATAAATTCTTCAGGCAAACCTTTTGATAATAAATTATCAGGATGATGTTCTTTACTCAATACAATCCATTTTTTTCTAATAATATCGTCAGTATCATTACGATTTACTCCTAAAACTTTATAAGGATCTGATTCTTTATCATTTAATCTTGTTTCATAAATTCTTTGAAAAATAATATCATCAATATTAAAATAATAAGATACTGATTTTAAAAAAATTAATTCATTTTTACTAATTTTCCCATCTGCTTCTGCAATATAAAAAAAGATTGTTCAATAATTCTTCAAGAACTATTTTGTTATTTGAAAATAATTGTCCAACTTGTTGAGCTATTTTTTTCATATCCATATGATGTTTTTTTTGCTTCATCAAAAACTTTTCCAACCTGCTGCATATCTTTTGATGCAACTTTAAATTTTTCTTTAAAAGCATATATTTCATCTTTAGTTACTATACCATCAGATTTAGAAATTTTAGCGGCAAGAACAATTATACTTAATGCAAATAAATTTTGTTTTTGTTGATTGGAGATTTTATGAAAATTATAAGTTTTTTTTTGAGATCTATCAAAAACATTGCCTGCCATCATACCAAGAATAGCACCTAAAGGGCCTCCCAATGCAAAACCGGCTGTTCCTCCAATAATTTTACCCCAAATACTCATTAAAAAATTTAATTAATATAATTTATTAACCGTACCATCGTATGATACCAATAATAGCTGCTATAGCATAAAATAAATTTAATAAAAGAATACCTCTATGTTTGCCTTTAAGAGACCATAAAGATAATAAAATTGCTGAAATTAGTAATAAAGAAAATCCAAAAAATTCTGCACCAATATTTAATGCAACTAACATTGAATACAATATTGCAGTTATTGCACCAGACCACTCCAAAAATACTGAAGTTGTTAATTTCATATAAAATATGAAAAATAAATCTTAATGATTATAATTTATAGGATTTTTTAAACTTTTTTAATATTAATAGCGTTTTCTTTTCCTCTATTTTCGCCTATCTCAAAGGATACAGCTTCTCCTTCTTGTAGTGTATCAATACCAGCTTCTTCTAAAGCAGATATATGAAGGAAAACATCTTTTCCTCCTGCATCGTTTTCAATAAATCCATAACCTTTAGCCGGATTAAACCATTTTATTTTACCTGTTGGCATTTTTTTCTCCTTGTTCAAATATGTTGAGGTAAATTGTAAGATTTTAATTTTTAATAAATATAAGTATAAATCTTCTCTTTAATTAATTTATCCATTTATTATCAATAATTATTACAAAAGCAAGACAAAAATACTATTTTAAAAATAATATTTATTCAAATAAAGGAACTATATTCATAGTATTAACATCAACTAAACCTTTATTTGTTAAACGAAGATTGGGTATTACTGAAAGTGTAAGTAAATTGAATCCCATATAAGCTAATGTGCATCCTGCTTTTAACCAGCATTCTTTAAATTTTTTATTTTCTTTTGCGATTATATTAGCTTTTTTATCAGATATTAATCCAGCAATAGGCAATTTAATTTTAGATATTAATTGACCTTTATTGACTATAACTATTGCTCCTTGATCATTTTCTATAATTTCAACAGCCATTTTCATATCATGTTCATTTAATCCTGCTACAATGATATTGTGAGCATCATGTCCAACACTACTAGCAACTGATCCATTTTTTAAATTAAAATTTTTTATAAAACCATGAGCATATTCTCCTGTTTTGCCATGTCTTTCTATTACACATAAATGACATAAATTGTGCAATTTAAGAATATTTGACCATTCTTTAAATTTATTATTTATATTAATTTTCTCATGAAAAGTAACAATACCTGGTAGGTCAGTTTTAATTACATTTATCTTAAAATTTTCTTTTTCTGGCATTAATGGCAATAGTTTATAATTTCATGGAATTTTAACTGTTTGATAAGCTTTTTTTGGATAGATATATCTTTTATCAGAAAGTTGTTTATCTAATAAAGAAGTGATTTTCTTATTTTCAACAACTAATACTCCTCCCAACCATGTATTTAGTATTTTAAATTTTTCATCTATCATAACAATATCAGCTCTTCTGCTATGTCCTAAAGCTCCATAGTCTCTATCAATATTAAACCTTGTTGCTGGGTGTAGAGAACCCATAGACCATGAAGTGGTTTTATCTATTCCAAATTTAATACTTTCTCTAACAACCCAATCTAAACCAAAATTAAATAAATCATCTGCGTCCCTATCGTCAGTACAAACACAAATTCTTTTAGGATTTGCTTTGAATTCGGTAACAGCTTTAATTGCTTGAGGAAGACTATTCCAAGGCGTTTGAGGATTGCCTCCTCTTAAAAAAATCCACAAACCTGCATCTAATAATTCATTTGTAAATAATTTTTCTTCAGATTCATGAGTATCAGTTACACCACTTGCAGCATAAGCAGCAACAAATTCTCTTCCAAAGACATGACCGCTAATAGGTAAATTTCTTTTTTGTGCCTCTGCTATAATTTGATGAGGTTTTTCCTCACCACTGCAAACTGAAACAAAGTCCATTTTTTCACCCAATCCTAAAATTTCAGGCCATTTATCTAAAAGCATTCCAATTTTTTTAGGAGTTAGATTTCCCCCAGCTGTTTCAAGATTATCATTTGTAGCTGGAATTGTACTTGGAAGAGTTAAAAAAATAGATAAAGGTGATTCACGACAATCTTCAAGCATCCATTCTATACCTTCAATATCACACACATTTCCAATCTCATGAGAGTCACAAAATATAGTTGTAGTTCCATTCAATAATGCTGCTTCTGAATAAGCGCAAGCAGTCATCATGCTACTTTCAATATGCATATGAGGGTCAATTAATCCTGGAGCTAAAATATTGTTTTGTGCATCATAAAATTTACTTTCATTAAAAATTTTATTTGCAGTGCCACTTTCCTTAACACAAGCTATCCTTCCTTGCGAGATCCAGATTTCTTTGTTTT
>CACLJX010000016.1 GCA_902607435.1 uncultured Alphaproteobacteria bacterium
GATTTCTATTACTATGACTTGATTTTCTTCTTAATTCCTTTTCAGCTATAGAAACAAATTTAATCATTCTCTCATAACTTTGTTTCGCTGTATTTCCAAAAGTAAAAATGCCATGATTTAATAGTATTAAGCCTTGGACTTTAGGATTTTTTTCAAAAACTTCGGAAGCTTTTATAGATAATTCAAAACCAGGCATAATGTAAGGTACTAAACCTAAATCTTCACCAAATATTTTTTTGCATATATTATTGTAGTTTGGTTGATTAATTATACTAAGAATTGCATTTGAATGAGTGTGATCTACATACTTATGGGGTAAAAAAGAATGGAGCAGTGTTTCTACTGATGCATTTGGAAAAGTAGTATTAATCATGTATTTTTTTTGATAATTTATCATTTGAAAATCATTAATTGTTTTGATTTTCTTCAATTTAATTAAATTATCTAATTCTAAAGCGGGAAAACCATCAATATCTATGTTGGACATATCTTTTCCACTACCCTTGACATAAATAATATTTTCTTTTTTTCCGAAAGAATTTTTTAGACTCAATTTTAGAGAAGTATTTCCCCCTCCATGTAAAACTAATTTAGAATCATTTCCTAATAAATGTGTAGAATAAATCCTTAATGCTAATTCTTTATTAATACCTTTTTCAATATATGGTTTAATAAATTTTCTAGCATCTCTATCATTCCATTTATTTTTCATTTTACTACTAATTCTGAAATTGATGATTGATTAGCATCAACAACTTTTCTTTCTGTAATAATTTTTGTAATAAATTTAGCAGGTGTAACATCAAAGGCATAATTTTTACAATTTGCATTTTTAGGTGTGATATTTATACTTTCTGTTATCCCTTTAGAATTTATTCCATATATAGAAGAAACTTCTTTTTCATCTCTTTCTTCGATTGGAATATTTTTAAGTCCATCTTTTATAGAAAAATCAATGCTTGAAATTGGAGCCGCTACATAAAATGGAATTTTATTATCGAATGCAGCTAGAGCTTTAAGATAAGTGCCTATCTTATTACAAACGTCACCATTTAAAGTAGTTCTATCAGTTCCTGTAATACATACATCAACCATTCCTTTTTGCATTAAATGTCCTCCAACATTATCAACAATCAAAGAATTTGGAATATTTTCATTAATTAATTCCCAGGCTGTAAGATTAAAACCTTGATTTCTGGGTCTTGTTTCATCAACCCATACATGTATTGGAATATTTTTATTATTTGCTTTAAAGATTGGAGATAAAGCTGTCCCCCAATCAACAGTAGCCAACCATCCAGCATTACAATGAGTTAAAATATTAATAGTTGAATTTTTTGTATTATAAATTTCTTCTAATAATTTTAATCCGTTATCCCCTATATTACTACAAGAGCTAATATCATCTTCTCTAATATTATTTGCAATATGTAAAATACATTCAGATCTCTTGTTTTTTTCTATATCTTTTATTTGATCTAGTATTTTGTCTACTGACCAAGATAAATTTATAGCTGTAGGCCTCGAATCTTTTAATTGTTTTCCTGATTGAATTAGATTTTCAATATCAGAGTTTTCTTTGGAAGCCAGATACATAGCATATGCACCAGTAACACCAATTAATGGAGCTCCTCTTACCTGCATTTCTTTAATAGCAAAAATAGCTTCTGATAAAGTATTAAGATTAATAATTTTTAATTCATGTGGAAGTAATCTTTGGTCTATTATTTTTACAAAATCATTGGAAATATCGTGCCATATAGTTGTTAAATTTTTACCTTCAACTAACATTTTAATTACTTTCTTTTTTATACCTTTTAAGAATAGTACTTAATTTTTTTTCAATTTCTTTGTCCCAACTTTTTCGATGAGTAATAATTGATGTATCTAGAATACTTTGCGTTTTATCTTGAGAAAAATCCATACCTTTATAATATTCATTTGATATTGCTTGTATAAATTTTTTAGAATTTAAAGTGTTTTCTTTCATAGTATTTATGACCATCTCTAAATTAACTGACTCATGCTCTTGATGCCAGCAATCATAATCTGTTACCATTGATATCGAACAATATCGTATTTCTGCTTCTCTTGATAATTTAGCTTCAGGCATATTGGTCATACCAATAACATCACATCCCAATAGCCTATACATATTGGATTCAGCTTTTGTTGAAAATTGAGGCCCTTCCATTGCCAAATATGTACCTCCCAAAACATTAGAAATATTTAAAATATCAAGATTTTTTTTACTTAATTTCATTAATTCATTGGAAGTTGGCTCTGACATTGGTACGTGAGCTACTATACCTTTATTAAAAAAACTCTTTTCTCTGTTGATTGTTCTATCGATAAACTGATCAACAATTACAAAAGTACCAGGACTTAATGATTCTTTTAAAGACCCAACTGCAGATAAAGAAATAATGTCAGTTACTCCACATTGTTTAAAACAATCAATATTAGCTTTATAGTTTATTGAAGAAGGAGATAATTTATGTCCTAATCCGTGTCTTGATAAAAAAAATATATTATTTTTGTTTATACTACCTTGAATAATTTTATCTGAAGGATTGCCCCATGGTGAATGTAAATCCAAAATCTTCTTATTTTCTAAGAAGTCAAGTTCATAAAGACCACTTCCTCCAATAAAACCTAAACTGTTTTCCATATTTTAATAACCAAATTAGCTAGTTCTGTAAGAATTACATTGCGACACCCTGATTGGAAATCGCTAATTCATTCTTTTAAGATTACCAATAATATCTTTTTACCACAGCATTGACACACACGCAAATCTACTAAATCTTTTGTTACTTTTTGAAACAAATAAACATAATCTATTATAAATTCAAAAATATGGCGCGCTCTGCAGGACTCGAACCTGCGACCCTCGGTTTAGAAAACCGATGCTCTATCCAACTGAGCTAAGAGCGCTTGTATTAATATGTATCATAGACATCAATGATTATATAGAATTATTGTAGTAGAAAAGCTTAGTGTGTCCAAGGTTCTTTACGTTTTATATCAAAATTAGATGCATATGATTTAATTTTAATTTTTCTAACTTTTGGTTCTTCAACATAAAATTGATAATTATTTTTTTGTGCCCAATTAATAGCTTGTTCTTTGGTTTTAAAAAACAATTTAATCTGAGTCTGAGTATCTGCAGAGCTATTCCAACCCATTAAAAAGTCTGTTGTTGTATCGATATCAGAAATATATTCTGCTACCCATATTTTTGAATTTTTTAAACCTGACTGCATTGCTGTTTTAGATGGCTTGTAAATTTTTATTGTCATTACTTAAAACCTAAATCAAAATATTCATCTTCAAAATCATTATAATATTTAGCACCAGACAAAATGCTAGACATAAGATATTCAGTTTCTGGTAAAATTTTTGACATGTAATATTTTCCTGAAGCTATTTTAGCTTTATAGAAACTTTCGTGATCTTCATTTTGTTTGTTAAATGATATCTCTGCATATTGTGTCCATACATAACCTATAGCAACTAAAGAAAACATTTTTAAATAATCTACAGCTGGACCAGCTGCTTCATCAGGGTTACTTAAACCTTTTGAGCTAATAAAACTTGTAACCTGTTCAAGTCTTCCAAACGATTTTGCTAAAGGTTGAATAAAATCATTCAAATTATAATTATGACTATTTTTTTCTAAATATTTTTTCACAAGATGAAAAAAAGATTTTAGCAAACGTCCTGTGTGCATTGGCATTTTTCTTCCTACTAAATCTAATGCTTGTATACCATTTGTTCCTTCATAAATTGGAGCTATTCTGGAATCTCTCACAAGCTGCTCTATACCTTGATCTTTAATATATCCATGACCACCATATATTTGAAGTGCAAGATTTGCTGCTTCACACCCTACTTCAGTAGAAAATGATTTTAAAATTGGAGTCATCAAAGAAACCCAATCATTTGCGCTTTGTTTCTTCAATTTATCTTTTTCAATTTTTGAAATATCAACTTGTAGACCAGTCCAGGCCATAAGTCCTCTAAGTCCTTCTGTTAATGTTTTAATTTTAAGCAAATTTTTTCTTATTTCAGGATGCACTATTATAGGATCAGCAGGTTTATCGGGAAATTTTGCTCCTCCTAAAGATCTACCTTGTAAACGTTCTTTTGTATAATGAAGGGCTGATTGATAAGCTATTTCAGCTATACCAAGTCCTTGAACTCCTACCATTAATCTTGCTCCATTCATCATAATAAACATTGCTTGCATTCCTTTATGAAGATCTCCAACTAACCATCCTTTAGCTTCATTGTAATGCATCACACATGTTGGACTGGCATTAATACCCATTTTTTTTTCTATTGAACCACATTCTAGTAAATTATATTCACCCAAAGTACCATCTGCATTAGGAATAATTTTTGGAACAACAAATAAACTTATTCCTTTAATACCTTTAGGTGCTTTTGGGGTTTTAGCTAACACAAGATGTATTATATTTTGTGACATATCATGCTCTCCGCAAGTAATAAAAATTTTAGTTCCAGTAATCTTATAAGAACCATCTTCTTGAGGTTGTGCCATCGTTTTACTTAAACCCAAATCAGTTCCGCAATGTGGCTCTGTTAAATTCATAGTACCAGTCCATTCACCAGTTGATAATTTTGGCAAATATAATTTTTTGATTTCATCAGAAGCATTTTTTTCAATTGCTTCAATTGCATTTGAAGTTAATACTGGATAAAGACTAAATGACATATTGGAAGAGCTTATCATTTCATCCAAAAAAATATTCATGAAATAAGGTAAGTTTTGACCTCCATATTTTTTATCTACAGTTATTCCTTGCCAACCATTTGCTACAAAATTCTTATATGCTTCTTTAAATCCTTTAGGGGTTGTTACTTTGCCCTTATTGAAAGTACAGCCTTCTGTATCTGCAGATTGATTTATTGGTAACAATATTTCTTCACATAATTTTGCAGCTTCATCCAAAATCATTTCTAAATCACTTTGATCGATATCTAAATTTTTAAATAACAAATCTGTTGAACCAGAATTTAAAAAATCTTTAATTAAGAATTTATAATCTTTAAGTGGGGCTTTATAAATTTGCATTAATTTTTCAAATATTTACTTGTTTGAAGTATGTGTTCTAATCTTTCTGTTGTTAAATTTTCTTTCATTAGTTTGTAAATAGAATCTTTTTCTAATTTAAATATATCCTCTTCTAATAATATCTAAAAGAATTACTTCACATGCTCTGCATTGGCAAAATGTGTTGCTATTACAGACCCCATTAATCCAAAACCTATATCTATAACAGAGATATTTTTGAACACTAATTTACAGTTTCTAAAACTGTAGCAATTCCTTGACCCAATCCTATACACTGTGTGGATAAGGCATATTTTTTATTTTCTCTTCTTAACAATTCTGCTGCTTTGCCTGTAATTCTGGCACCTGTAGCTCCTAATGGGTGTCCAAGGGCTATAGCACCACCATCTAGATTAACTTTTTTTTCTTCTATATTTAAATCTTTAATACAAGCTAAAGATTGAGAAGCAAAGGCTTCATTTAGTTCTACAATATCAATATCTTTAATAGATAAATTTGCTCTTTTAAGTGCTTTTTTTGAAGCTTCAATAGGTCCTAATCCCATTAACTCTGGGGGACAACCTTCTACTGCTGTTGAAATTATTCTTGCTAAAATATCAAGGTTATTTTTTTTAGCATATTCTTCTTCACAAATTAAAGTCGCTGCTGCTCCATCTGTCAACGGTGATGAAGTACCTGCTGTAATTGTTCCATGTTCATCAAATGCAAGTTTTAGACCATTTAATATTTCTTGATTAGTTCCAGGACGAATTCCCCCATCTTTTGAACAATTATTAATTGTAGTAATTTCATTTTTAAAATTACCTTTTGATTCAGCTTCTGAGGCTTTTTGATGACTTGTAATAGCGAAATCTTGTTGAACTTTTCTTGTGAGTTGATATTTTTTTGCAACATTTTCAGCAGTTGTGCCCATAGATAAATAAACATTAGGGTTATCTTCGAGCAACTGCGGATGTGGCATTGGGTTAAATCCATTCATTGGAACACGCGTCATGCTCTCTACTCCACAACTAATAAAAGCGTTTCCAGATCCCATAGATATTGCACCTGCAGCTATATGAATAGATTGCATAGAAGATCCGCACCATCTATTAACAGTCATACCTGCTGTTTTAATATTCATACCAGCCATAAATGTAACAACTTTTCCAATATTAAAACCTTGCTCTCCTTCCGGAAAAGCGCATCCAGCAATAATATCTTCAATATCTTCAGGATTAATTTTTGAATTACTAACTAAATCTTTTATAACTTCTGATAATATATCTTCAGGTCTAGCACTTACCAACTCACCTTTGTTTGCTATTGTAAAAGGTGATCTTGAAAAACCTGCAATTACAGCTTTAGGCATTATTTAATTCTCTTAATTTTAGTCTCAAAATTTTTCCAGCATTAGATTTAGATATTTCATCGATAAATTCAACAAATTTTTTAACCACGGTATATTATTTTTCTTTATAATTTTTGATAATAATAAAATATGAATATCAATCAAGGTATAGATCTTCAAATAATTTAGAATCTGTTTTTACAGCATATTTATCAAAATCTTTTACACCTTCTTCTTTTAAAACATATTCATCTATATAAAAGTTACCCGTACATTCTTTAGAACTTTTTGATAAAATAACATAAGCTGCATCTGAAACTATTTCTGGTTTTCTACATTGTTCTGGAGTAACAAATCCACCCAACATCGAAATTGCTGCGGTATTGATTGCAGTTTTAGGCCACAAAGCATTTACAGCAATATTGTATTTTTTATATTCGCTAGACATACCAAGAACATTCATACTCATTGCGTATTTTGATATTGTGTAAGCAGTAAAATTTTCAAACCACTTTGATTTTAAATTTATTGGTGGACTAAGATTTAATATATGTGGATTTGAAGATTTTTTTAAAAAAGGCAAACAAGTTTTTGAACATAAGTAAGTGCCTCTAACATTTATATCAAGCATCAAATCAAATCTTTTCATCGACAATGTTTCAGTATTAAATAAGTTTATAGCACTAGCATTGTTGACTAAAATATCTATTGAGCCAAATTCATAATTAACTTTTTCTATTGCTGTTTCAACTTGATCATCAAATCTTATATCTGTTTTTATAGGTAGTACTTTTACTCCAAACTCTTCAATTTCTTTAGCAGCAGTAAAAATTGTACCTGGTAATTTAGGATGAGGAACATCTGTTTTTGCAAGAATGGCAATATTAGCTCCTTCTTTTGCTAATCTTTTTGAAATTGAAAGTCCTATACCTCTACTTGCCCCAGTAACAACAACATTTTTATTCTTAAATTGATTCATGCAAATTAAAATTCCATTAACGAATGAATTTTAATTCCTTTTGCAATTAATTTTTGATCTCCTTTTAATTCCGGAAGATTTATTATAAAACCAGCTCCTACAATATTTATATTATCAAATTTATTTATCAATTCAATTGCAGCAAGAGCTGTCCCACCTGTTGCTAGTAAATCATCTATAATCAAAACATCTATATGATTATCTAAAGCATCTTTATGAACGTGCATTTCTGTAGAACCATACTCTAAAGTATATGAAACTTTATATGTCTCTCCTGGAAGCTTATCAGGCTTTCTAAAAGGAATAAATGCTGTATTCAATTTATACGCTATGGCTCCTGCCATAATAAACCCTCGAGATTCAATACTTACAATTGCGTCAATTTTTTCATTTTTCCAGGGTTCTGTCATTTCATCAATAACTTGAGTAAAGTGATCAGCATTTTGAAGAAGAGTAGTAATATCTCTAAATTGTATACCTTTAACAGGATAATCTAAAATTGTTCGAACATATTCTTTCATTGATAAATTTCTAATTTATTAATATCAAAAATAGTGACAGGTGCAAACGTTGCTGTGCAATCATAAGCAATAGAATGCGGATATTTTTCATAAGCTTGGGTTATCTCATTATCAATATTCAGAAATTTCTCGAACATTGATAACATAAGCTTGTTTGGATTTGCATGTGGTGCAACAGAGCGAATAAAACGAACATTTTTATCAATATTTTGACTATTTATCTTACACAATAAAAATGTAGCAGTTGCCATAGATCTTGAAACCCCACACCAACAATGGATAACTATAGGTTTTGTTTGATCCCAAGTTTCTACAAATTGTGCAATTTTATTAACATGGTTTAAATTTGGCAAAATTTGTTTATTTAGATTACCAGGTAATCGATAAATAGTGTTAGATTCGCTAATTTTGATTATATCATCAAAATTTAATATCAAATGATTTTGAACTTCTTTTGGTGTTTGTGGTTCATATCCAGGATCAATAACAGATATTATATGACTTGGCTTAACACTTTCGCATACATTTTCGAGATCATTTAAAGAACAAACAATTATCATAAATAAAAAGGGTGGCTATACCACCCTTTTATAAAAAAATAGATGATTAATTATTGAGCAATTGCATCTGCTAAAATAGCGTTGGCTTCATCATTTAAGTTATCAAGTGTTGAATTGATATCTTCTCCATTAATTATAGCTGCATATGCTTTTTCAACCTCTCCTCTAACTGAATAATAACCAGGTACAGAAGGCTCTCCTTTACCATACTGAATTAAACCTAAAGAGCGATTATATTGAGGAAGAGAATTTCTCTTTTCAACTATAAGCGGATGATTAGCAGAAGATTGTCGAACAAATCCATAACCACTTTCTGTTGACCATACAGCAGAATTATTTGTATTAGAAATAAACTTCATCCACTGATAGGTTGCAACCATACGATCAATATTTCCAGTATCACCCATGATTAAACCACCACCATAAAGATTAAGAACTGGATTTGAAGTAGTATGAGGAACTTTAGATACTTGCCAATTACCGTTATAACCTTCTTCAATTGCTTTTTGGAAATATGTGATTCCTGAAGTAGAGCCTAGAGCAAACATTACTGAGCCTAAACCTAAGTATTGTTGGTCACTATATTTGCCTCTTGTAACTTGAGCACATCCTAAACTTGACATACCTTGAATAAATTCCATAGCGGCTATGGCTTCAGAACTATTAAATGTATATTGTCCATTTTCATAGTCAAATACATCTCCGCCATGTGCAAACACCCAAGCAGCAAAATTACTCGCATCAGTATCAATTTCATAACCTAAACTTGCAGTGTCACCAATTCTTTTACTATAAACACTATTTGTAGCAGCACATGCTGCTTGCGCAAATTCTGCTGGTGTTTCAGGTTCTTTTAAACCAAGCTCATTTAACCAATCATTATTGTAATAAACTACTTCAATAGATTTTCCTACTTCATGCAATAGTTTTGGATTACCATCAAAATAAGGTGAAAAACCTACTGTCCAGTTAGCTCCCCAATCATCAATATCCGCTTGAGTTACACCCCATTTCGGACTATTGGCAAATGGCGTTTGATCAATAGAAGCTCCAATAAAATACATATCTGCAGCTGCATTACCATATCCTCTTGCAACATCTCCAATATCAGATGTACCAGCTGAAGTCATCATTGCTGATTGTACTTTGCCATAATGACCTTTGTAGATAACGTTTACTTTAATACCATATCCTTTTTCAAATCTCTCAGCACGTGCTTGCATTGCTTCTAATCTACTATCTGAGTATTGGACCCAAAAATTAATTTCTTGTCCAATAGGATTAGCGTTTTCAATAGCTTCTGCAGTTATATGTCCAGCTGCAAAAACAGGAATTGAAAAAAGATAACTAAATATAATTGTCAAAAATAATATAAATTTTTTCATAAAAAACCCCCAAAAAAATTCTATGATATTAATTTAATACAATTAAAAATTAAATACAGTTTAATTACTAAATTACTACAATATAAATTAATAATTATTCACATTATTCTTTAAGACCGAAATTTGAGATACTTTCTAAAAACAATCTTTGAGTAAAGAAATATAATACTAAAATAGGCAAAATAGAAATAACACAAGCAGCCATTAAAAGATTAAAATTAGGGCCAACCTCACGTATAAAACCATAAATTGATACTGTCACTGGAAACCAATCATCCTTAGTTAATATCATCAATGGCCAAGCAAACGCATTCCAAGCTAAAATAAAAGAAAAAAGACTAACAGTTACGATTATTGGAAGACTCAATGGAATGACTACTTTATATAGAAAATAAAAATGAGTTGCACCGTCCATCCTTGCTGCATCCCATAATTCTTTTGGTATTTTTTTAAAATATTGTCTCAAAAGGAAAATAACAAAAATATTTCCCATAAATGGAATAGTAAGACCTTTAAGACTATTCATCCAAGAAGGACCAAAAGGAAGGGGAATAATTTCACCTCTTATAATTAACAAATGAGGAAGCAACATGATTATTTCAGGAATCATTAAAGAAATTAATAAAAAATAAAAAATAATATTTTTAAAAGGAAAATCAATTCTTGCAAATGAATAAGCCGCTGGTATACTTGTAAATAAAATTCCAGAAACAACTATTGATGCTATGATTAAACTATTGAGTGTATAGCGCTGAAAATTGTTTGAAATCCAAACATCAAAATAGTTTTCAAATATTAATTTTTTAGGAAATAAATATTGATTTGTAGCTTCCCCTACTGTCATGAAAGACGTAGAGATCATATAAAAAAAAGGATAAATAGAAAAGACTGTAACTAAAAATAAAATTATGTAAGGAAGTTTTGTTTCAGTATTAAAAATTCTAGTCATAATTTAATCTTTTTCTAAAAAAAATAAATTGTGAAATTGCTAAAACATTTAATAATATAAATAAAACAACACCTTCTGCAGCTGCATAACCAAACTTTACTCTGTCCCAAAAGTGATCAAAGATCTCCACTGTAACAACATCCATAGTATCTCCTGCTGAAGATGTCTGCATTACATAAATATGATTAAAAGCTTGAAAGGTATTAATAAAGCCTGTTAGGAGTAAAAAAAAGATGATGGGCATTAAAAGTGGTATTGTAATTTTAATAAATGTTTGCCAGCGAGAAGCTCCCTCAGCTTTTGCTGCCTCATATAAGTCAGTAGGAATAATCGAAAGCCCGGCTAATAAAATTATTGCATAATAACCAGTATATGACCAAATACCGTATATAATTGCTGATGTTAAAGCCAAACTTGGTCCAGCTAAAAAACCATTTATTTTTATTCCAAATAAAACTTCCGTAATTGGCCTTTTATCAAATAACCACAACTGTGGATCAAAACCAAATAATCCTATTAGTTCATTGAGTAATGAGTTTTCAGCTTTACCAAATATAATAAAAAAAACTGCAGCGCCCATGACAGCTGGTGTGATATACGGTAATAAAAGTATATTTTGAAAAAACTGTTTTCCCTTTAATTTTTGATACAATGCAAATGCTATTATTAACCCGAATCCAACTTCAGAAGTTATTGTTAAAAATGAGTAATAAAATGTATAAATTATTGAATATAAAAAATCATCATCTCCTAGGGAAACCATCTTTGCCCAACTTGAATTAATTAAAAATAATCCAAGAAATAATATTAAGAGTGAAAAGATCGATAAAGGAATTTTATTTTTTATCTTGTCTTTGTATTCTGACCAGATCCAATAAGAGAATATGAGAAGTAAAAGACCAGAAACGAAAATCCAAAATGAACTTATGTCACCAAGTATTCTTTGATAATTTTCAAAACCTAAAAATCTTCCTTTAAATACTTTCCATTTGTGAAAGCTCATATAAAAACCAAAAAAAACCGGAAAAATACCAAATAATGAAATTAGTAACACAGCTGGTGTAATAAATATATAACCTGTAATCTGATTGGAATATTTTCGAAAAAAATTCATAGATTTAAATTTTGAAAATTAAATAAATCATTATAAGTAAAAGATCATAAACTTTTATAATCATATCAGTAAATTAAATAACATTTTTTTAAATTTAATTTTCTAAATTATTGCATTACAGCTTCAAATGTTGTTAGTAATAAATTCTATATGGAAAATAACAAAAAATTTAAAGTTAAATTAGCCTGGTCTTTTTATGATTGGGCAAATTCAGCATGGTCTGCAATAATTATTACTTTTGTATTTTCTAGATATTTTGTAGATGTTATTGCTTCAGATAAGGATATTGGAACTCTATATTGGACATGGACAATAGGTTTATCAAGTTTACTTGCTGCATTACTTAGTCCTATTTTTGGAATAATTTCAGATCAAACACAAAATTCAAAGATTTGGTTAATATTCTCAACTACAATCTATAGTTTAATTGCTATATCATTATGGTTCGTACAACCTAATAATATAGAAATATTTATTATTATACTTTTAATTTTCATAGGTAATCTTTTTTACGAAATCTCTCAAATTTTTTATAATGGTCAATTAAAACTTATAAGTACTGAAGATAATTATGCAAAACTTTCTGGTTTTGCTTGGGGACTTGGTTACATGGGCACTGTTCTAATTTTTTTGATTTATTATGGGATATTCTTATTTCCAAAAGACCCTTTCTTCGAACTAAATACATCTACTTATGAAAATATAAGAATTAGTTTTCCGATTACCGGTTTTTGGATTATCTTATTTTCTTTGCCATTATTCTTCACTTTTAAAGATCCAAAACAAAAAACATCATATTCTAAATTAGATATTAAGAAAACATTTAACCAACTTATACTGACCTTAAAAAATATAAAGAAATATAAAAACTTAGTTTGGTTTCTTATTGCAAGAATTTTCTATATGGATGGAATTAATGCAATTTTTGCAGTAGCTGCAATTTACGCTACTATCGTTTTTGGTATGACAACTACAGATATAATTTTGCTAGGTATTGGAACAAATATGTCGGCAGGATTAGGTAGTTGGATATTTTCATTCATAGAAAAGAAATTTGGTTCAAAAAATGTTATTGTTTTTTCTCTAATATTTATTTTTATAATAGGTGTAATTATTCTTTTAACAAATCAAAAAAACTTTTTTATAATATTAGCTATTATGCTTAGTAGTTTTTTTGGACCAATACAATCTGCTAGTAGAGTATATTTTGCTAAATCTATACCAGATGAAAAAAAATATGAATTTTTTGGATTTTATTCATTTTCGGGTAAAGTTACTTCTTTTATAGGTCCGATACTTTTTGGAACAATAGCTTATATATCTTCTTCACAAAAAATTGGAATGGCCTCACTTTTAGTGCTGTTTATTATAGGTTTTATTATTCTGTTAAAAGTTAAAAATGATCAAACTTTTTCTTTTAACAAATAGTTATCTAAAAAATTATCCAACCAGATTTTTATATTATGATTGTGTTTAACTCTATTAGTTAATTGTTTTAATATATTTTGTGTTCCTTTATCTTTAAGTTTGTGTGGAGCTGACAAAAAAGTATAATAGATCCATAAAAAATGTAATTTAAAGTTAACTTCTGGATGAAATTGTAATCCAAATGTATTTTTATATTTAAATGCTTGTTGATTAAATTTTTTACCTTTAGCTAAAATACAACATTCATTAGGAACTTTAAATCCTTCATTATGCCATTGAAAAAAAGTTTTTTGCTTCTCAAAAATTTTACTTCCTTCTTCGGTTGGGATTATATCAAAAAAACCAATTTCATATTCATTATCACTATTTTTTTTTACTTCTCCGCCTAAATTTTTTACTAACATTTGAGCTCCTAGACATACACCTAAGAAAGGTTTATTTGATTTTAAAACTATATTAATCCAATCTATTTCTTGTTTGATAAATTTTAAATTTACATCATTAATACTCATTGGACCGCCAAAAATGATTGCCAAATCATGTTCTTCCATACTATTTGGTAATTTCTCTCCAAGCACAGGTCTTCTAATATCAAGTTTATATCCTCGATCTATTAACTTTTGACCTATTAATCCTGGATCAGATCTTTTTTGATGAACTATTAATAAAGCTTTTTTTAATAAAGGATAGTTTCTATTAAATTTATTATGCATAATATTTTAACAAAAAATATTTAATTAAAAATTTTAATTCCATCATTGATTGAAATTATTCCATCTGTAAGTATTTCGCATCTTAAACCACCCTTATTAGTTATATTTTTTACTAATTTCTCTTGTTTCAATTTTTCTTGTAAATATCTACAAGGATTACATAAGCGATGTGCTTTTACTCTCACTTTACCAATTAAAAGTTCTTTGCCTATTAATTTATTTAGTTGAATACCTTTGGTAATTATATTTCTTCTAAAATCTATATAAGGAATATTAGTGCCTGATATTGAATTATAATGTTCTATATTTTCACTCTCTATAAGCGTAAGTTGAATATCAGCATCGTTATTCTTATTAAAATATCGATCACCAACTAATCCATTTCCTGATACGGCTTCAACGCTAGAAATTTCTATCATCTCTTTACCTGATTTATCAGTAATACAAATTTTATAAACTATTGACATAAATAAATGGTCGGGGAGAAAGGATTCGAACCTTCGACCCCCTGGTCCCAAACCAGGTGCGCTACCAGACTGCGCTACTCCCCGTAAAAAAAGTCTTATAGTGTTAAAAAATACTAAAAACAATTATTTAGTTGAAATATAAAACTTATAGTATTAATTTATTTAATTGGGGTGCTTAAATGCTGAGATTTATACCCTTGAACCTGATCCAGATAATACTGGCGGAGGTATTATGAAAAAAATATTTTTATTTATTCTATTTATTTTTTTTACTGACAAAAGCTTTGGTAACAATAATGATTTAACAATTTATACTTATGACTCTTTTGTATCTGAATGGGGTCCTGGTCCTATAATAGAGAAAATATATGAAGAAAAATTTGATCAAGATATCAAATTTATAGCTGTTGATAGTGCGGCAACCTTACTCACCAAAATTATTTTAGAAGGATCTTCTACAAAAGCAGATATTATTCTAGGCCTAGATATGAATCTGCTAGAGGAAGCTAAGCTATCTAAATTATTTGATAATCATTCTTTAGAAAATTTAAATGATAGATTATTTTTGCCGATAAATTGGGAAAGTGAAAATTTTGTTCCTTATAATTATGGATATTTTGCTTTTGTATATAACAATAAACAATTTAAAAATGTCCCTAAATCCATGAATGAATTAATAAATAATACTGAAGCAAGAATTGTAATTCAGGATCCCAGAACATCTACTCCTGGATTAGGATTTCTTACTTGGATGAAATCAATTTACGGTGATAATGTTAGTTCAGAGTGGAAAAAACTAAATAAAAAAATTGTATCAGTTACAAAAGGTTGGACTGATGCTTACTATAATATTTTTTTAGCAGGTGAAGCTGATTTAGTACTAAGCTATTCAACTTCTCCAGCTGCCCATATAATGTTTGATGAAAATTATGATTTTTCATCTATTAACTTTAAAGAAGGAAATTATTTAACTATTGAATTTGCAGGAATATTAAAATCTTCAAAAAATAAATCTAATGCAAAGA
>CACLJX010000017.1 GCA_902607435.1 uncultured Alphaproteobacteria bacterium
TATTATAGTTTTATTTCTATCACTTCTATTTTGTATGAGTTCAAATAGACTAAGTGTGTTTTGATCAAACTTATTATAATTTTTTATTTTTTTGATTGGAAAATCAATTAAATATTTATCAAATTTTAAATTTTCAATTTGATCATCTTTAATTTTAATTTTAAAACCCTCATTTAATTTAAAAATTATTTTTTCATCTTTTTGTTCTATCAAACCGTATTCTGAATAGAGTATATTCTCATATTCATCTTTAAAATCAATTAATATATTTTTGTAATTTCCATTGTCATTTTCAAAATCAATAGTTAATTGATCATTGAATTTAATAAAATTTGAAATATTTATTTTGTTAAATTCAATTGAATTTCTAAGGTTAAATTCTTTCTCCTTATATATATTATATGTATAAGGTGAGAAAAAGAAATTTAGTAAAATAGATAGAAAAGCAAAACATATTATAATTAAATATATTGGTTTTTTTATTTCTTTTAATGTTAGTCCCAAACTATAAATCGCAATAATTTCATTGTCTTTTTCAAATTTAATAAAAGCAAGTGCAAATCCAAAAGTTAATATAAAAGGCAATATAATGTTCATCAGATTTGGGATAATCAGAAAAGATAATATTAATATATCTATAGTATTAATTTGAAGATTATTCATAACTGTGAACAATCTAGATAATTGCAATAACCATGCTATAGATACAAATATAAAAAAAACTAGTATACAAGAATTAACTATTTGACTAAATAAGTATAAATTTATTCTATTCATATAATGTCTATTACTATTCAATATCCTAAGCAATTTAACAAAGAATATAAGGATTTTATAATAGTTTTACCAAAATTAAGTGAATTAAAAAATATTAAAGATTTGCCTTTTGACGTAAATTCACTCCTTCAAAGTAAAGAACTAGCTAAAATTCTTGAAGAAGATCATTATTATGAGACTTTTTTGAAGTCAAAAAACTCTAAATTTTTTCATAATATTAAACTAGTTTTAATACAAAATCTAAAAGACGATCTATATATTTTAGAGGGAGCTAAGCTTTTTTCTAAATTAAATAAGAAATCAAAAAAAGAATTAAATTTAATTTTCACCTCGAGGTTAATTAAAAACTATAATCATTTATGTTCTAATTTTCTTTTTGGCTTTTTATTAAAGTCATATTCTTTTTCTAAATATAAAAAAGATAATAATAAATTCTCTATTACTAATATCAATATTCTTAACTCTAGAAATATGAAACTTAAAAACTTTAAAAATTTAAATAATCTTTTAACTGCTATTAATTATTCTAAAGATTTAGTTTCAGAACCGGCTAATATTTTAAATCCTATTACTTATGTTGAAAAATGCCTTGAATTAAAAAAGATTGGCCTCAAAGTAAAAGTTTTAAACAAACAACAGTTAGAAAAAATTGGAATGAATTCTTTATTATGTGTTTCTCAGGGAAGTATTCATGAACCACGTGTAGTTGTTTTTGAATGGAATCTAAAGAAATATAAAAAGCCTACTATATTAGTAGGGAAAGGAGTGACATTTGACACTGGAGGTGTTTCTTTAAAACCTGCTGGTGGAATGGAAGAAATGATAATGGATATGGCAGGCTCAGCTGTTGTTGTTGGTTCAATGATGAATGCAGCCCTTAATAAAATTAAAAAACCCATTGTTGGTATTATAGGTCTTGTTGAAAATATGCCTGATGGTAAAGCGCAAAGACCCGGAGATATAGTTAAAAGTTTGTCTGGCCAAACAATAGAAGTTTTAAATACTGATGCAGAAGGACGCTTGGTTTTAGCTGATTTATTAACCTATGTACAAAAAAAATACAAACCTTTGGAAATAATTGATTTTGCTACATTAACAGGGGCTATTTTGATATCGCTTGGAGTGCATAAAGCAGGTCTTTTTTCTAACAATAATAATCTTTCTAATCAATTATTTAAATCAGGTGAAATTACCAAAGAAAATGTATGGAGATTACCTTTAGGTGAAGAGTACGACAGAGAAATAAATACAAGTAGGGCAGATATGCAAAATATTGGATCGCGGTATGGAGGTTCAATTACAGCAGCACAGTTTTTGCAAAGATTTATTTTAAATGAAATTCCTTGGGCTCATTTAGATATTGCAGGTGTTTCTTGGGCTAAGAAGGAAAATATTAACAATTATACGTCTTTACATTCTCCAGGAGCTACTGCTTTTGGTATAAGACTTATTAATCAGTTTCTTAAAAGTTAAGAATGCTAGAAAGAACTTTTTCTATTATTAAACCAGATGCAACTAGACGCAATATTACTGGAAAAATAAATAATATAATTGAAAATAATGATTTAAAAATTGTTGCTCAAAAAAGAATTTTGTTAAATGAAGATCAAGCTAAAAAATTTTATGCAGTTCATAAAGATAAAACATTTTTTCAAGATTTAATTAATTATATGGTTTCTGAACCAGTCGTAGTTCAGGTGCTAGAGGGTAAAAATGCAGTGTCTAAATATAGAGACGTAATGGGTTCTACCAATCCTGTCGAAGCAGAAAAAGGAACTATAAGGAAAGAATTGGCAATTTCTATACAAGAAAATTCAGTTCATGGATCTGATTCAATAGAAAATGCAAAAAATGAAATAGATTTTTTCTTCGAAAGTAAAGAAATAGTAGGCTAGGTTATTTTTCAATATTGTTGATATAAATATAGTAAATACAAAAGGGTTTATATTTTTGTGTTTTTTATCATTTTTTAAACAAGAAATATTGTTAATCTATATTATTAATATGAGACACATTCAAATTTTATTTTTTATAATGTTTTTTTTAGGTATTAGTAAAAATGCTTACTGTGTTAACTTATTTGAAAGTAAATTTATAAAAGTCGAAATAGAAACAAATAATGCTTATGAGACAAAGTTAAAATCTATAGAAGAAATTAAAATTAAAAGTATAGAAAAAATTACTAACAAAATTTTAGATGATGAAAATAAAATTGCATTTACTAAATTCCTTAATGATAATAATTTTCTTAATGAATTAATTCAAAATATTATTATTGAAAATGAAATTATTACTAATCAAAAATATATGGCTGAAATTAAAGTTAATTTTGATAAAAAGAAAATTATAAATATTTTAAGAAATTACCAAATTAATTATTCTGATATTATCCCACCAACTTTTTTACTTATAATATCTCATAGTTATAATTTTATAAATATTGGTTTGGAAAAAAATAATCAATTATATGATAAGTTGAGAGAAAGAATAAATTCAAATGACAACTTATTATTAAGTTATCATTTTCCTGAATTAGATAGTAATGATAGGTATATATTGCCTTATGAAAAAATTATTATTGAAGATAAAAAAGCATATAAAAAATTATTAGAAAAGTATAATACAGAAAAAGGTTTTTATATAAAAATTCAAGAAGATCATTCTAAAAATAAATTAAAAATATTACTAAAACTTTTTGATAAGGATTTAAACAAATTTTTTGAAATTACAAAAATTGAACTTTTCCTTGATGATAATAAAAAAAATATTAATTCACTTGATCCTATATCTGCAATTATTTTGCATAAATTAGATAGTTGGTGGAAAAATGAAAATAAAATTGAAAACAATATAGTTAACTCAATTCAATGTATTATTAAGTCAAATAATTTTAATGATTTTAATTATATTAAATCTAAAATAAATGAATTAAGTCAAGTTGTAACTATTAAACCAATTAAAATTGAACTTAATAATAGTATTGAAATGATTAAATATTATGGAAACATTAGTATATTTTCTAAAAGTTTATATTCTAGAGGTCTTATTTTAAAAGATCCTAAAAATTGCTTAATTACGTCAAATTTGTAATGGTTGAACAAAAAGTTTTTAGTTTTAATTTTAAAGAGGATTACTCAACAGAAAATTTTTTTGTTTCTGATTCAAATAATATTGCCTTCAAACAAATTTTAAAAAATGACGATTTTTTAAAATTTATAATTCTCAAAGGTCCACCAAAATGTGGAAAAACTCATCTTGGCTTAGTATGGAAAAAAAATAATAACGCCATATTATATAGCAATGATAATTACAAAAATGTGCTAAATCAAAAAAGAAATGTTTTTTATGATAATCTTTTTTCTGATTTAAATGAAGAATATTTATTTCATATAATAAATCATTGTTTTAATAATAATTTAAAACTTCTTATTTCTACTGAAAAACCATTATATAATTATGATTTTAAAATTAATGATTTATCATCACGTTTAAAATCTTTCCATTTAGTTGAGATAGAAGATCCTAATGATGAACTTTTAAATAATCTATTAATTAAACTCCTCTATGATAAGCAAATTATAGTAAAAAATATTGAAATATTTTCTTATATTATAAAAAGAATTAATAGAACTTATTTAGATTTATATAATTTTGTAGAAAAAGTTGATAAACTATCTTTATCTAAGAAAAGAGATTTAACGATACCATTAATAAAGAAATTACTATAATAAATTCTCAAATTTATGAATCAATATAGGACACATTTCTGCTCTCAACTAACAATTAAGAATTTGGATGAAGACGTGACTTTATCAGGTTGGATTGATACAAAAAGAGATCACGGCAATTTACTATTTATTGACTTAAGAGATACATACGGAATAACTCAGTGCGTTGTTGATTCAACCCACCCAGATTTTAAAAAAATTAGCAATATTAATAATGAATCAGTTGTCACAATACTAGGAAAAGTTAATCGTAGATCCGAAGAAACAGTCAATAAAAAATTATTAACTGGTGAAATTGAAATTAAAATAGATAAATTAATTATATTGTCATTTTCTAATACATTACCTTTGCCAGTTAATTCTGATATTGAATATGGAGAAGAAATACGACTAAAATATCGTTATTTAGATCTTAGAAGACAGAAACTCCACAAGAATATTATATTAAGAAATAAAATTATTTCTTCAATTCGATCTAAAATGCTTTCACAAGGTTTTATAGAATTTCAAACTCCAATTCTAACAACAGCATCCCCTGAAGGTGCCCGTGATTATTTAGTTCCTTCTAGAATTCATCAGGGTAAATTCTATGCTTTACCTCAAGCTCCTCAACAATTTAAACAATTATTGATGATAGCAGGTTTTGATAAATATTTTCAGATAGCACCTTGTTTTAGAGATGAAGATAGTAGAGCTGATAGATCACCAGGTGAATTTTATCAGTTGGATTTTGAAATGAGTTTTGTGACACAAGACGATGTATTTTCTGCTCTAGAACCCGTTTTACATGATGTTTTTATGGAAAATAATAACTATAACAAAAAACTTGCTTGGAAGGTTAATAATTATCCTTTTCCAAAAATTTCATATTCAGATTCTTTAGAAAAATATGGAACAGATAAACCAGATCTACGCAATCCTCTGTTAATTGAGAATTGCACCGATGTTTTTTTTGAATCTAATTTTAAAATTTTTGCAGAAAAAATTGGTAAAGGCTCTGTTGTAAAAGGAATAAAGGTAAAAAAAATTGCAAATAAGCCAAGAAATTTTTTTGATAAATTAAATTACTGGGCCAGAGAAGAGGGGGCCGAAGGTTTAGGATATATTAATTTTATTAATAATGAATTTAAAGGCCCAATTGCAAAAAATTTATCAAATGAAAAATTAAATAAACTTAATTTAACTGATGGTGAATCAGTTTTTTTTATATGTGATAAATTAAAATCAGCACAACTATTTGCAGGTAAAGTAAGAGAAAAATTAGCTAAAGATTTGAATTTATCTGAAATAAATTCATTTCAATTTTGTTGGATTATAGATTTTCCTATGTATGAACTTGAAGAAAATACCAATAAAATTCAATTTAGTCATAATCCTTTTTCTATGCCACAGGGTGAGATGGATTCATTAGTAAATAAAGATCCTTTAGATATAAAAGCTTTTCAATATGATATTGTATGTAATGGAGTAGAATTATCATCTGGAGCAATCCGGAATCATAAACCTGAGATTATGTACAAAGCATTTGAGATAGCAGGTTATAACAAAGAAGAAGTTGAGAATAAATTTTCCGGAATGTTAAATGCTCTTAATTTTGGAGCCCCTCCTCATGGAGGATGTGCTCCAGGAATTGATAGAATAGTTATGTTGATTGCTAATGAACCAAATATTAGGGAAGTAATTGCTTTTCCTATGAATCAACAAGCTATGGATCCAATGATGAATGCGCCAGGGAAAATAGATAATAAACGTTTGGAAGAGTTAGGTATTAGATTGATAGAAAAAAAATTATGATATAGCCAACGCTCCCATAGGATCCCAAGGATCTAGTTGTACTGGATCTTTATTAAACAAATTCAATATTTTTTTAGGAAGAAATTTTTTATCAATAACAACTTCATAATTATATTCATTGAACCAAGAGTCACTCATTAGATAGTAACCTTGATCTCCACCTCCTTTTTTACCCCAACTATTTTCAACACGCCATTTTGTCGGCTGGCTTTTGTTAATATCTACACCTGTGAAAAGCATAGCATGTGTCATTAAACTGTCTCCATATTCTAAGCGAGTACCTTTATTCATTTTAAATTTTGTATCAAATAGAGTTTCATAATCATATAAATCCGTATCCATAACCCCTAATTCTCTATGAAACATTTTACCAACATCACATCCAAACCATACAGCTTCATTATTTTTAATTGATTTAATTACAGCTTTTTTTAAAACATTAATTTCTACATTGGCATATTTAATAATATTACCTCCAATTACATTTCCTAAAAAATTCACTGTATATAATTCATTAATTTTTTTATTAGACATTGGAGCATGAATTAAACAAACTTTGTCTTTAAGATTAATTTTTGCATGTTTTTCATAAAAATTTTTTGGACTAAGACTTTTAAATCTTAAAAAATTCTTTTTTTTATTTCTTATTTCCCAATCAAATTTTTTAGGTGGATCTCCTAAAAACATACAAAGCATTGAAAAAATAGTTGAAAGCATTTCTTCTTTTTTTTGTCTTAAACTTTCTAAGTTCATTCTTTTTTTATTAAATTTTCTTAGAATCGATGCAAATTCCCTAAGTTTATGGTTTAACAAATAATTCATCATACCTGATTTACTGCTGTGATTAGTTTCTGGCATAACTGATTGAGGTACTAAGCCATATTTTTCTATTAAATTTACAAACATATCCCATTGTCCACCATCTTGAACTGGGTTGTTTAATAAATGCATCATTAAACGACTATCAAATGACTCTTCAAAAGTATTAATAATATTTTCTATAAAATAGTTTGATTTTTCTAATTTATCCCAAAACATAAAATAATTTTGAGAAAATTCAAAATCAGCCAAATCATATTTTTCAGCTAAGTTTATACGTATAAGATTTAAGCCTGCAAATCCCCAACAACGACCAGAAGCTTTTTGGTTGGTAACTGGTAATTGTCTAGAAATTTCGTGAGAGAAAGTGTGATTAATTTTTCTAAAACTATTCCAATCCATGGCAACATTTTTAATATCATTTCGCATAATGGCATTTCTAGATAACGCATTAGTTTTAGACGAATAGAAATTTTTATAAAATTTTTTTAAATTAGATAATTTGATTGAAACTTTCATATTTATTTTGATATGATAACTTAATTACATATTAATTGTTATTTATTCTATACATTATTAACTTTTTATATTTTTTTGTAATATTTTATTTTTTCTATCATTAATAAGTTTTATTACATCTTTTAAATTTATATTATCAATTGTTTGATTTCCAATTAATGAAGCATTTATTTTACCACATTTTACATAAGGGCCATATTTTCCGTCATGGGCAGTTATGTTTTTCTTTTCAATTGGATGTTCTCCAAAATTTTTTAAAGTAGCATTGCCTCTTATTGTCGGCTTGGCTATTAATTCTAATGATCTATCAAAATCAATATCAAGAATATTATCAGTTTTTTCTAAAGCTTTATATTTTTTGTCATGAAGGATATAAGGTCCATACATTCCTATACCAGCACTAATAGTCTTATTTGTATCTGGATGAAATCCAAGTTTTCTAGGCAAGGCAAGTAATTGAACAGCTGTATTTAAACCAATTGTATCCGGTTCAAAATTTTTTGGCAGTGAAACTCTTTTAGGTTTTTTTTCCTTGGTACCTTCACCAACTTGTATGTATGGACCATATGGTCCTTGTCTTAAAGTAATCATTTCTTTTGTTTCTGGATAAATACCAATTTCTTTTGGGCCAGTGAGAGTTCCGTTTTTTTCTTTGTTTAATTGATTAAATTGAATTGTGTATTTGCAGTCAGGATAATTAGAACAACCAACAAATCCTCCAAATTTTCCAACTTTTAAACCTAAACGTCCATCATCACAAGTTGGACACTTCCTATCTTTATCTTCCCCATTCGGAGGAAAAAAATGTGGACCTAAAGCATGATCTATTACATCAATAATTTCTCTATTTGATTTACCCACAGTATCATCACATAATGATTTAAAAGTATTCCAAAATTTTTGTATAACTTCTTTCCAATCTAATCGACCATCAGAGATCTCATCTAATTGATTTTCTAAATCAGCTGTAAAATCATATTCAACATATTTATTAAAATAATTTTCAAGAAATATTGATACTACTCGTCCTCTATCATGAGGAAAAAATCTTTTATTGTCTAAAAAAACATAATTTCTATCCTGAAGAACTTTTATTATTGAAGCATAAGTAGAAGGACGACCAATACCTAGTTCTTCTAATTTTTTTACCAAGCTTGCTTCAGTATATCGGGGAGGAGGAAGAGTAAAATGCTGCTTTTTTTCAGATTTTATTAAATTTAGATTATCTCCTTCATTTAATTCAGGTAAGTTTTTATTTTCTTCTTTACTTAGTTCATCTTCATCTTTTGCTTCATTATAAATAGCAAGCATTCCTTTGAATTTTACAGAAGATCCATTAGCTCTAAATACTAAATTTTGATCTAAATTTTCTATATCAACAGTAACTTGATTCATAATTGCACTAGCCATTTGTGAAGATACTGCTCGTTGCCATATTATTTCATACAATTTAAATTCATCTGTATTAAGATTATTTTTTAATTTATCTGGTGTTAAATCAATATTAGTTGGCCTAATGCATTCATGAGCTTCTTGTGCATTTTTAACTTTAGATTTATAAATCCTAGGCTCAGTTGGTAAGTAATTTTTACCAATATTTTCTTCTACGTACAATCTTACTTCTTTAACAGCATTACTTGACATTATCACGCTATCAGTTCTCATATAAGTAATTAATCCTATAGGTTCTTCATTAAGTTCAATTCCTTCGTATAATTTTTGAGCTGTTCGCATCGTTTGATTTGCTGAAAATCCTAATTTTCTACTTGATTCAATTTGCAAAGAAGATGTTGTAAAAGCAGGATAAGGATTTCTTTTAGTTTCTTTTTTTTCAATATGTCTTACTGAAAAAGAGCTTGTTTTTATAATTTCTAAAATTTCCGATGCTGAACTTTCGTCTTTTATAGATAGTTTATCTAATTTTTTTTCAGAATATTTTATTAGTCTAGCTGAAAATTCCTTACTTTCTTTTTTTGTAAATAAGCCTTTCAATGACCAGTATTCTTGTGGTTTAAATTTTTCAATTTCAATCTCTCTTTTAGTAATAATTTTTAGAGCTACAGATTGAACTCTTCCTGCAGATTTACTACCTGGTAATTTTCGCCATAAAACAGGAGAAAGATTAAAACCTACTAAAAAATCTAAAGCCCTACGAGCTAAATATGCATTTACCAAATTTTCATCAATTTTTCTTGGTATCTTTAAAGCTTCTATAACAGCATCTTTGGTAATTTCATTAAAAGTAATTCTTTGAATATTAACATTTTTTAATTCCGAATTTTCTCTGAGCATACTTTGTACATGCCAAGCGATGGCTTCGCCTTCTCTATCAGGATCTGTTGCAAGATATAAATTTTCTGAATTTTTTGCAGCTTCAGTTATGTCTTTTATTACTTTTTTCCCCCGATCACTCATTTCCCATTTCATTTGAAAATTATTATTAGTATCAATAGCATCATTTTTTGGAGACAAATCTCTAACATGTCCAATACTAGCTAAAACCTTGAAGGAACTTCCAAGATATTTATTAATAGATTTTGCTTTTGATGGCGATTCTACTATCAAAACATTCATAATAATGAATGCTCAACTACAAGTTAGAAAAGGTTCGTCAATAGTTTTAAAATTTTTCTATATTTTTCAATAAAAATTAAAATTTTATTTTTGTTTCATTTTTATTCAAAAGTCTTTTTATATTGGATTGATGTTTAATTATAAGAATAATACTTATTAGAAAAAAAAATAAGAAAATACTTGGTTTATAACTTAAAAATAACATAAAGAAAGGAACAGCAAGTAATGAACAAATTGAAGCAAGGGATGAATATTTTTTTAAAAAAGCTATAAAAAGCCACAAAAACACAAAGAATATTCCAAGAATAAAATTTACAGCAAAAATAAAACCAATATAAGTAGCTACACCTTTGCCGCCTTTGAAATTCAACCAGATAGGGAATAAATGTCCTAATATCGAAATACTTCCTAGTAAATAGATTATTAAATAATTTTCGTTTAAATCAAATAAATAGTTAGAAAGATAATAAGTAGGAATAAAACCTTTAAGAATATCAAGAATTAATACTATTAATGCTAATAATTTGTTTCCTGTTCTTAAAACATTTGTTGCTCCAATATTTCCAGATCCAACTTTTCTTATATCACCTTTTCCAGAAATTTTGGTTATGATGAAAGCAAAAGGTAAAGAACCAATTAAATATATTGTTATACCAATTATTAATAAGTTAAGATCCATACTTATCTCTGTTATTAATAAGTATTTCTAAACATGCCATTCTAATAGCTACTCCCATTGTTACCTGTTCTTGAATTAAACTTCTGGTAATGTCATCTGCTAAATTTGTCTCTATTTCTACACCTCTATTCATAGGGCCAGGATGCATAACAAAAGCTTTTTTCTTTGCGTATGATAGCTTTTTATAATCAAGACCATATTTATTAAAATATTCTTTTTCATTTGGAATATGACTTCCAAGTATTCTTTCTTTTTGTATTCTTAGCATCATTACAATGTCACAATTTTTTAATCCTTCTTTCATATCATGATAAATATTTGTACCAAGTACTTCAATATTATGAGGAATTAAAGATTGAGGTCCTATAATATTAATAGAAGATCCTAAAGTTGATAGTATTTCAATATTTGATCTAGCAACTCTGCTATGAAGTATGTCACCACAGATTGCAATTTTTAATCCATCAAATGATTTAAACTTTCTTTTAATGGTTAAAGCATCTAATAATGCTTGCGTAGGATGTTCATGACTACCATCACCAGCGTTAATAACACAAGCTTTAACAATTTTTGAAATTTGTTTGCTTATACCTTCTTCAGGATGTCTCACAATTAAAACATCCGGACTCATTGAATTTATAGTAGTCATTGTATCTAAAAGAGTTTCTCCTTTATTTATTGAGCTATCTTTTAGGGCAACATTAATTAGATCAGCACCCAGTCTTTTCGCAGCAACTTCAAAGCTTGTTCGTGTACGAGTTGAATCTTCAAAAAAAAGATTAAATATAGATCGTCCTTCAAGCAATTTTAATTTTTTGTATTTTTCTTTATTAAACTTAATATATTTTTCAGATTCTATTAAAAAACAATCTATTTCTTTCTTATTTAATTTTTTAGATTCTATTAGATGATAAGATTTGTAGGCATAATTTTTAGTTAAAGATATTTTTGTTTTATTAATATTTGAATTTTGATTGTATATTTCTAAACCTATTTTTTTGGCATCTTTTAAAATCTTAGTACCAGATGTTTTTCTTATAGATTTTTGATTAGGTAGTTTTATTTTGATTTGCCAAAGATTTGAATTTTCTCTTTTATAGATTTGTAAATGATCATTCTTAAGATTTATTTTTTTCATATGTGTTAAAAATGTGTAAATTATGTGATTATATATAATTTAGCAAGAAGAAAATCAGAAATTAGCTTCTCATTTTTGCTGCATCTAAAAAACCTTGCAATATATAACTTGCAGCAAAATGATTTATTTTCTTTTTAATCTTAGTTGAAGATAATGAGCTTTTTCTTAACAGTTTGTAAATTACATCAGAAGAATATCTTTCATCATAAAAAGTTATTTTAAGATCAATACGTACTTTAATTTCTTCAGCAAATGTTCTAACTTTTTTTGTTCTTTCATTTTCTTCTCCATTTAAACTAAGCGGCAAACCCAAAACTACACCTCCAACATCATATTCCTGAAATAAATCCATTAATTCAATTATGTCTTTTTTAGTACCTTTTCTATTTAATGTTTTTATTGGAGTTGCAATTGTACGAGTTTTATCACATATAGCGATTCCAATAGTTTTATCACCAACATCTAGACCTGATAGAGTTTGTAATGTATTAAGCTTTTCAATAAATAGTTTTGGGTTAGACATTTTACTATTATAAAATGAAGATTGACAATAATACAGTATTAAAAATTGCAAAGCTCACTCGATTAAAGATTAATCCTAGTGAAATTGATGAATTATCAGATCAGCTGACCTCTATATTGGATTGGGTTGAACAACTTAATGAAGTTAATACTGATAATGTAGAACCTCTAAGTAATGTAAGTATGGCAAAATTACCACATCGAAATGATGAAGAAAGTAAAGAAGATAGATCAAAAGATGTTTTATCAAATGCGCCTGAAAAAGTTGCAAATTTTTTTGTTGTGCCAAAAGTTATTGAATAAGTATGGAATTTAATACAATTACAGATACTAGAAAAAAAATTCTATCTAAAAAAATTTCAATTTTAGAACTAAATCAAATTTTTATAAATAGAATTAAAGATCAAAAAAAAATTAATGCATATATTTTTTTTGATGAAGATTTGATTGTAAAGAGATGTAAACAACTTGAAAAATTTAATGATGATTTGATTTTAAAAGGCATACCTCTTGGAATTAAAGATTTATTTTGCACTATAGATATGCCTACTACAGCAGGATCTAAAATTCTTAGCAATTTTAAACCTACTTATGAGTCTTTTGTTTCAAACAAATTATTAAAAAAAGGATCAGTTTTTTTAGGTAAAACAAATTTGGATGAATTTGCTATGGGCTCTTCAACAACAACAAGTTTTTTTGGTAATACTATTAATCCTAAATCTCCTCCTAAAAAAAAATTAGTACCAGGAGGCTCTTCAGGAGGATCTGCTGCTGCAGTAGCAGCAAATTTATGCTTGGGAGCAACAGGAACTGATACTGGGGGATCAATACGCCAACCAGCTAGTTTTTGTGGGGTAGTGGGTGTTAAGCCTACTTATGGATTGTGTTCAAGATGGGGCATTGTTGCTTTTGCATCAAGCCTAGATCAAGCAGGAGTATTTGCAAATAATGTTTATGATACTGCAATTTTGTTAAAAGAAATTGCAGGCTATGATTCAAATGACAGTACTAGTGCAAATGTTAATATTCCAAATTATTTTCAAAAATTAAACTACAATATGTCAGGCAAAGTAATTGGTATTCCTGAAGAATATAATTTACCAGGTATTTCAGATGAGATTAATGAAGTATGGGAAAAAGCCAAAAAAATTTATGAAAAAGGAGGGGCGAAGTTAAAAAAAATTTCTCTTCCTCATACCAAATATGCTCTACCAACTTATTATATCATTGCACCTGCAGAGGCTTCATCAAACCTTGCCCGATACGACGGTGTAAAATATGGACATCGTGCTAATGTTGATACTTCTTTAGATGAAATGTATGAATTAACTAGAAGTGAAGGATTTGGAAAAGAAGTTAAAAGAAGAATACTTATAGGAACATATGTTTTATCTGCAGGTTATTATGATGCTTATTATTTAAAGGCACAGAAAGTTAGAAAGTTAATTGCAAATGATTTTGCTAATGCATTTAAAGAATGTGATGTTATTTTAACACCTACAACACCAGGACCTGCATTTGGAATAGGTGAAAAAGAAGATGATCCAATAAAAATGTATTTAAATGATATATTTACTGTTCCTGCATCACTAGCAGGTATTCCTGGAATATCAGTTCCTTTTGGTGAATCAAAAGATGGTTTGCCACTAGGTATACAGTTATTATCTAAGCATTTTGATGAACAAAGTATATTTGATGCAGGATTATATTTAGAAAAAAATTATGAATAATTTCATAAAGGGTGAAAAATTTAATTGGGAAGTAATTATTGGTCTTGAAATTCATGCTAAAATTAAGTCTAATTCTAAATTATTTAGTGCGTCCTCTACTAAATTTGGATCTAGTCCTAATAGTCAAGTCTCTCTTGTTGATGCTGCAATGCCTGGTATGCTTCCAGTTATTAATGATTTTTGTATTAAACAAGCAATAAAATCAGGATTAGGACTGAAAGCAAAAATTAATAATTATTCTGTTTTTGATCGTAAGAATTATTTCTATGCTGATTTGCCTCAAGGTTATCAAATAAGCCAATACAAATATCCGATTGTAGGAGCAGGCACAGTAACTATAGATTTTCAAAATGGAAAATCAAAAGAAGTAAGAATTGTAAGATTGCATCTAGAGCAAGATGCTGGCAAAAGTTTACATGATCAACATCCATCAAAAACTTATGTTGATTTAAATAGATCTGGAGTACCTTTAATGGAAATTGTTAGTGAACCAGATTTGCGAAGTGCAGAAGAAGTAGCACTTTATGTTACAAAAATTAGGTCAATTCTTATGTATCTTGATGTATGTGATGGAAATATGCAGGAGGGCTCATTAAGGGCTGATGTAAATATTTCAGTTAGAAAACCTGGGGAAGATTTTGGAACTCGATGTGAAATTAAAAATTTGAATTCCATTAAATTTATTAAGCAAGCAATTAATTACGAAGCAAAAAGACAAATTGATATTATTGAAAATGGCGGATTAATAGATCAAAATACTCTACTTTTTGATACACAAACCGGTAAAACAAGACCAATGCGCAATAAAGAAGAGGCTCATGATTATAGATATTTTCCAGATCCTGATCTTTTACCTTTAAGATTAAAGAACGATTATATTCAATCAATTAAAAAGGAAATCCCTGAATTACCTGATGAGCGAAAACAAAGATATGTAAATAAATATAATTTATCAATTTATGATTCTTCTATTTTGACTTCTGAAAAACAAACATCTGATTATTTTGATGCAGTTTTCATACATCATAATAATCTTAAACAAACAGCAAAATTAGTAGTAAATTGGATTACATCTGAACTGTTTGCAAAGTTAAAAAAAGCAAATATTGAAATTATTAATTCTCCTATAAAACCTGACAATTTAG
>CACLJX010000018.1 GCA_902607435.1 uncultured Alphaproteobacteria bacterium
TATTTTATTTGCATAAACAATAATGATTAATCCTGTTCCTATTTTTCAAATCCCAAAAAAAGGATTGTATTTTCTTTCTTTGGGAGGCATCGGAGAAATTGGTGCTAATTGTTATTTATATGCAAGTGATAATAAATGGATAATGATAGATCTTGGACTATCTTTTGCCGATGAAAAATTTCCAGGAATTGATTTGCTTGTTCCACAAATAGATTTTTTAGAACAAATAAAAGATAATTTAGAAGCAATTATAATAAGTCATGGCCACGAAGATCATGCTGGAGCATTAGCTTTTTTTGTCGATAAGATTAATTGCCCTGTCTATGCAACAGGCTTTACTACTTCTTTAATCAAAAATAGACTTAAAGAGTTAGGAAAATTGAATGATGTCAATTTTAAACTTATTAATCTAAAAAAATCAATTACATTAAATAATTTTGATTTAGAATTTATTTCTACAACTCATTCAATTCCTGAACCATATTCGATTATAATTTCAACTAAATATGGCAAGTTATTACATACTGCTGATTGGAAAATAGACACCAATCCTCTTATAGGGAAAAGTTTTAATAAACAATCTTTTAAAGATTTAGGAGATGAAGGCTTGTTAGCTCTAATTGGGGATTCTACAAACGCTGATATTTTAGGTTATTCTAAATCTGAATATGAAGTTAAAGAAGAACTAACAAAAATTTTTTCAAGATATAATTATAGGATAATAGCTACTTGTTTTTCATCAAATATAACTAGAATGGAAAGCATAGCATTTGCAGCAAAAAAAAATAATAGAAAAGTAGCAGTAATAGGAAGAAGCATGAGAAGAACTATTGAGGCTGCTAAAGAAAATGGATACATTAATAATTTATCAAATTTTATTTCTGAAGAAGAAGCGCAATTTATTCCTAGGCAAAATTTAGTTATTATATGTCCAGGGAGTCAAGGTGAGAAAAGATCTTCCTTATATAGAATTGCCTATAATTCACATAAACATGTAAATTTAGAAAGTGGTGATCTAGTAATTTTTAGTTCAAGAGATATTCCAGGCAATGAAAAAACAATTAACAATTTAAAAAATTTATTGATACGACAAAAAATTGAAATAATTTCATGTGAAGATGAATTGGTACATGTTTCTGGACATGGTTATGCTGAAGAAATTAAAAAAATGTATGAGTGGACAAGACCTTATATATCTATCCCAGTACATGGTGAGCCTCAACATTTATTGGCACATTCAAAATTAGCACAAGCAAGTCAAGTACCGATTACTAAAATTTTAGAAAATGGGCTATGTTTAAAAATCGGTCCTGAGGAACCTAAAGTTTGTGCAAGTATAAAAACGGGTAAAATGATTGTTGAAGGGAATAAATTATATAAGTCAGATATTGATTTTATTAAGGCTAGAAGGAAATTTTCTTTTGAGGGAATCATTTTAGTATCTGTTATTATTAATAATGATTATTCTTTACATAAAGATATAAAAATATCCTTAAATGGTTTACCTATAGATAATTTAAACAACATTGAAATGAACTTTAAAGAAAATTTTCTTAATGAATACTTACTTTTATCTAAAGATAAAAAATCATCAGATTTAATTTTAACTGATTTGATTAAAAAAGTTGTAAGACAAATGTTAAGATCTAACTCTAGCAAAAAACCTGAAGTTAACTCTCATATTTTACGTTTATAATAATGAAATTTTCTAATTATTTTCTTCCAACTTTAAAAAATATTCCTGCTGATGCTGAGATTATTTCTCATCAATTAATGATAAGGTCTGGGATGATAAAACAATCAAGCGCAGGTATTTATTCCTGGTTACCTTTGGGTCTTAGAGTTTTAAAGAAAATTGAACAGATTGTAAGAGAAGAGCAAAATAAAGCTGGAGCCATTGAAATTCTTATGCCGACTATACAGTCAGCAGATTTGTGGATCAAATCTGGAAGATATGAAGAATATGGAAAAGAAATGTTAAGGATCAAAGATAGAAGTGATAGAGAAATGTTATATGGCCCAACAAACGAAGAATTAATAACAGATATTTTTCAATCTTATATTAATTCATATAAGGATCTTCCAAAAAATTTATATCATATTCAATGGAAATTTAGAGATGAAGTAAGACCACGATTTGGAATAATGCGTGGAAGAGAATTTTTAATGAAAGATAATTATTCTTTTGATTTAACAAAAGAAGATGCAAAAATTTCATATAATAATATGTTTAAAGCTTATATTAAAACTTTTTTAAGAATGGGGTTAACGCCTATTTCACTTAGAGCTGATACAGGTCCTATAGGAGGAGATTTGAGTCATGAATTTCAAATATTAGCTAATACAGGTGAAAGTACGCTTTATTATGATAAAGATTTAGAATCTTTAGATCCACAAAATCTTAATCCTGAAAAACTTCAATCTTATTACGCAGCAGTTGATGATCATCATAATGAAAACCAATGTCCAATTTCAAAAAGTCAATTAAAAATATCAAAAGGGATTGAAGTTGGTCATATATTTTATTTTGGTACTAAATATTCTGAAAAACTAGGAGGTTATGTTCAAAATAATAAGGGTAATAAAATTGCTGTTCACATGGGTTCATATGGAATAGGAGTTTCAAGACTTGTAGGAGCTATTATAGAAGCATTTCATGATGACAAAGGTATAGTTTGGCCAACCCAAGTATCTCCTTTCCAAGTTTCTTTAATTAATCTAATGCCAGAGAATAATAAATGCCTCGATGCATCAAATAAATTTTACAGTCAGTTAATAAATCATAAAATCGAAGTTTTATATGATGATCGCGAAGTAAGTATTGGTAAGAAATTATCAGACAATGATTTATTAGGTTTTCCGTATCAAATTATTATTGGCAGTAAAAATTTAAAAGACAATCTAGTTGAAATTAAAGTCAGAAAAGAAAATTTTATCGAAAAATTTAATCCTGAAGATGCAATAAACTTTATAAAAACACAATTAAACACTATTATTTAATTGTGTATTCTACTTATGAATTTTTATTATTAAAAAGATTTCTTTTTTCAAAGAAAACTGATGGGTATATATCAGTTTTTTCTTGGTTTTCAATTATAGGCATAATGATTGGAGTTGCAGCTATAATAATAGTTATGTCTGTAATGAATGGTTTTAGAGAAGAATTTACTATGCGATTATTAGGAATAAATGGGCATATAAATATTTTTTCAACTACAAAAGAAATAAATATTGAATCAGTTCAGTCATTAAAAAAGATAAAAAATTCTTCCTATAGCATATTTCCTTTAATTGAAACACAAGCACTATTAATTTCTGATAATAATTCAAAAGGTGTTTATGTGCGTAGTTATGAAAAGGAAGATATAAATAATAAAAATTTTTTAAAAGAAAAAATAGTTAGAGGAAAAATATATTCTGAAAACAAAAATGAAATAATTATAGGTTATGCCTTAGCTAATAGATTGAATTTAGATATAGAAGATAAAATAAAAATAGCGATACCTAAATCAGATAAAACAATTTTTGGTCAAATTCCTAGGTTTAAAACTCTTATTATTTCAGGAATCTTTAATATAGGAATGTATGAATATGATTCAAATTTTATATTTTCTGATCCAAACGTAACAAGAAAATTATTATTATTAAAAAAAGAGAGCTTTAATCAAATAGAGATAGAAACAAAGAATTTTGATGACATAGTTGAAATTCAAAAAGAAATTAATAACCATCTTATAAAAATTAATAAAGATTTATTCTCTGTTTCTTGGATGGAAAGTAATAGCTCATTAATTAATGCTTTAAAAGTTGAAAAAAATGTTATGTTTTTAATTTTAACACTAATCATTGTAGTTGCTTCAATGAATATTATTTCAGGTTTAATTATTTTTGTTAAAGAAAAAAATAAAGATATTGGTATATTAAAAACCATAGGAGTAAGTAATATAAGTTTAATTAAAATATTTATGAGTGTTGGTCTAATTATTGGTCTAATAGGAACATTATTAGGAGCTTTATTCGGTATACTTTTTTCACTGAATATTCAGTCAATTCAAAATATCATAGAAAATTTAACCAATATTGATTTATTTGCTAAAGAAGTTTATTATTTATCTTCTTTGCCTTCTAAACTAGATTTATTTGAAGTTTTATTAGTAGTATTAATTTCATTAATTATTTCATTATTTTCGGCTGTATTTCCAGCATATAGATCTTCTAAAATTGATCCAATTAATATAATTAAGAATGACTAAGAATTTAATTAAAATTAATAATTTAAGCAAATCATATAAATACAGGGACTCAAAATTATCAATTTTAGAAAATATTGAATTTGAAGTTAAGGAAAAACAAACAATTTCAATCACTGGACCTTCAGGGATTGGAAAATCAACTTTTTTAAATATTGTAGGTTTGTTAGACTCTTTTAATAGTGGTCAATATTACTTTGATGAAGAAAATGTAAAAAAATTTAATAGTCAAAAAAAAAATATATTCCGAAATAAATATATAGGTTTTGTTCATCAATTTTTTTATCTAATACCAGAATTAACTATTTTAGAAAATGTAGCTTTGCCTAATATGGTAAAAGATAATAATAAGAATAAAGCTTACGAATATGCACAATATTTGTTGGAAACATTTATGCTTAAAGATAGAATTAATTTTAAACCAATATATTTATCAGGAGGTGAACAACAAAGAGTAGCTATTGCTAGAGCACTTATAAATAAGCCAAAAATTATCATTGCAGATGAAATTACTGGTAATTTAGATGAAGAAACAGCAGATCATGTATTCAATTTTTTTATTAATGAAATCGAAAAAAACAGACAAACTCTTATATATGCTACTCATAATATTAAATATGCTAACAGAGCTAAAGTTAAACTTGAATTAACTCAAAAAAGTTTTAAAAAATTATGACAACTATCCCATTTATTCATCTTAGAACAATGTCATCTTATTCTTTAGCAGAAGGAGCTATAAAAATTGATAAATTAGTGAATTTATCAGTAAAACATAATATGCCTGCTATAGCTTTAACAGATAACAATAATATGTTCGGAGCATTAGAGTTTTCATTAGAGTGTCAAAAAAATGGAATTCAGCCTATTATTGGATCTTCAATTAATATTTTGGATATTAATTATAAAGATCAATATGCACAGCTAAATTTTTTAGTTAAAAATAATAAAGGTTACAAAAATTTATTATATTTATCATCCAAAAGTCATACTGAACAAACTAATTTTATCGGAGTTAAGATTGAAGATATTATTAAAAATTCTGATGGATTAATTTGTTATTTAGGAGGTGAATTAAACCCTCTTTTATTTTATAAATTACAAAATAAAAATGAAGAATTAGAAAATTTTTTAAACAAAATCATAAAAACTTTTAATAATGATCTATATTTTGAACTTCAAAGAGTTAATAATCCTTTAATAGATGAATTTGAAAATGAGTTTATAGAATTAGCTGAAAAAAATAATATTCCTATCATAGTTTCTAATAATGTTAAATTTATAAATATTGATGATTATAATGCTCATGATGCTTTATTATGTATCGCACAAAAAACAACTATCAATCAAGAAAATAGAAAAAAATCTAATCCTAATATTTTTTTTAAAAATTCAAAAGAAATGTCAAATCTTTTTAAAGACATTCCCGAGGTTATAGAAAATACCTTTAAAGTTGCATTAAAGTGCAGATTTTATCCAAAAGAATTATTACCAAGACTACCAAAATTTATTGATGATTCTACTGAGAATGCAGAACAACAACTGATAAGTTTTTCTAATCAAGGATTAAATCAACGGATGAAAGCTAAACACGCCTCTTTGATAAGTAAATACAAAGAAAGGTTAGATTATGAATTAGATATCATTAATAATATGGGTTTTGCTGGTTATTTTTTAATAGTGGCAGACTTTGTTAAATGGGCGAAAAATCAAGATATTCCTGTTGGTCCAGGTAGAGGTTCTGGAGCAGGTAGTGTTGTAGCTTGGGCTTTAACAATTACAGATTTAGATCCTTTGAAGTATGGTCTTTTATTTGAGAGATTTCTTAATCCTGAAAGGGTATCTATGCCAGATTTTGATATAGATTTTTGCCAAAATAGAAGAGATGAAGTTATAGAATATGTAAATAATAAATATGGTAGTGAGCGTGTAGCCCATATCATTACTTTTGGAACATTAGCTTCTCGAGCAGTTGTTAGAGATGTCGGTAGAGTTTTAGAAGTACCTTATTTTGATGTTGATCAATTTGCAAAGTTAATTCCCTATAATCCTAGCAATCCTTTAAGTTTAGAAGATTCAATTAATTCGGATAATAATATTAAAGATTACATTAAAAATGATGACCGTATTACAAATATAATTGATACAAGCTTAAAGCTCGAAGGTCTTCATAGACATGCATCTACTCACGCAGCTGGAGTTGTAATAGGCGATGAAGATATAATAAAAAATGTTCCATTATATAAAGATCCAAATACTTCTGTTAATGCAACACAATTTTCAATGAAATATGTAGAAAAAGCCGGCTTAATTAAGTTTGATTTTTTGGGCTTAACTAATCTTTCAATAATCCATGATACAATTCAACTTATTCATAAATCATTTACAGATTTTAATTTAGAAAAAATTCCTATGGACGATAAAAAAACATTTGATCAATTAAGCAAAGGAGAAGCAGTGGGGGTTTTTCAACTTGAAAGTTCAGGTATGGGCAATGTTTTAAAACAATTAAAACCTGATAAATTTGAAGAAATTATTGCTGTAGTAGCTTTATTTAGACCAGGTCCAATGGAAAATATTCCTTCTTTTTGTAATAGAAAGCACAATAGAGAAAAAATTGATTACATTCATCCTATGCTTGAACCAATTTTAAAGGAAACTTATGGCATAATTGTTTATCAAGAACAAGTTATGCAAATTGCTCAAACTCTCTCAAATTACTCATTAGGCGAAGCAGATTTATTAAGAAGAGCAATGGGAAAAAAAATTCAGAAAGAAATGGATGCTCAAAAAAATAGATTTATTGATGGAGCACAAAAAAATAATATTGATGAAGATCAGGCAGCATATATTTTTGATTTAGTTGACAAATTCGCAGGGTATGGTTTTAATAAAAGTCATGCCGCAGGTTATGCTTTATTAGCCTACCAAACTGCATATCTTAAAACAAATTTTCCTTATGAATTTATGACTTCATCGCTTAACTATTCTATCGATAGAACAGATAGAATTATTTTATTAAAAAAAGAATTAAATAAGTTAAATATAAATCTAGAAAAACCTGATGTAAATTATTCTGATTCTAAATTTGCAATAAAAATTAATTCAGATAATTCTAAATCAATTATGTTTGCACTATCTGCTATAAAAGGTGTTGGTTTATCTTCGATGAATAATCTTGTTAAAGAAAGAAAAAATTCTGGTAAATTTGAAGATATTATAGATTTTATGTCACGTTTGGATGGAGATATAATAAATAAAAGACAATTAGAAAAGTTAATTCAGGCTGGTGCATTTGATTCCATATTTGAAGATAGGTGTAAATTATTTAATAATGTTGTAAATTTTGTACAAATCTTTGGCGGTTTTAAACAACAATTAAATAATCAGTCTTTATTATTTGAAGAAGAAAAAATTTCTTTTGATGACAAAACTCTTTTTAAACAAAATTATGAAAAATGGTCTTTTAATGTATTACTAAAATATGAATTAGAAGTTATCGGTTTTTATTTTTCAAATCATCCTCTTTCATATTATCCTAAAAATTTTTTTATTGAAAATATGATTTTAGATTATGAAGATATATTAAGAGATAAAAATTTAAAAAATGTAAAATTTGTTGGTTCTATTTTAGATATTAAAGAACGATCTAATAAAAATGGGAAAAAGTATGCTTTTATAACGCTTTCGAGTATTAATAATCAATTTGAATTATCAATTTTTAGTGATGTTTTAAATCTTTACAAAAATATTTTAAAAGAAGGAAATATATTATTATTTAACTCAGATATTTCTCGTGACAATGGAAATTTGAGATTAATAGTAAAAAAAATAGAAGATTTTGAAAATTTTTTTCAAAATCAAAAATATAAAATTAATGTTTATTTGTCCGATATAGATAAATTAAACTTACTTAAAAAAATTGTTTCCAAAACTTCTAGAAAAGATAATTTATTATTCGTTTTTTTAAAAAAGAAAAATAAATTAATTTCTCTTGATTTTTCAAAACATTATGAAATTTCTAATTTTTTGCAGTTAGACAAATTTTATGATGCTAAAAAACTAGATTATTCTTTGGAAATTCAATAAAAGACCTTGTATTTTTTATACTTTTTTAATAAATAGTCTCAAAATTTAACACACAGAAATAACCGGTGATTTTTTGTTTCTGTGGAGGTAGAACCGGAGGAAATATGGACTTACCAAAGATATCTATTGAACAATTACTTGAAGCGGGTGTTCATTTTGGCCATAATATCAGTAGATGGAATCCAAAGATGGAACAATACATATTTGGAGTCAGGAATAACATACATATTATTGATTTAAGGGTTACGTTACCTTTAATCAATACAGCTTTAGTTAAACTTCATGAAGTTGTATCAAAATCAGGAAAAGTATTAATAGTTGGGACTAAAAAACAATCTTCAATAATTGTTGAAGATATCGCTAAAGAAACTAATCAATATTTTGTAAATAAAAGATGGCTTGGCGGTACTTTGACAAATTGGAAAACAATTTCAAATTCAATAAAAAAATTGGATGAATTAGAGATATTATTGAAAGATGAGAATGCAAATTCAAAACTTTCTAAAAAAGAACTTTTGAATTTATCACGTGAAAAAGATAAATTACTTTCAAATATAGGCGGAATCAGAAATTTAGGAGGTAAACCAAATATATTGATTGTTTTTGATGTTGTAAAAGATAAGTTATCTGTTTTGGAAGCTAATAAATTGGGAGTACCTGTTATAGCCATTTTAGATACTAATGCTGATCCAGAATTAATTAATTTCCCAATACCCGGTAATGATGATGCTATTAGATCTATTAACCTTTATGCTGAATTATTTAGATTAACTATTTTAGATGCTAAAAAGAATCAGGATGCTGAAAATAAAAATAATGATGTTGCAATTAATAAAGAATTATAAAATTTGTTATTATGGTATTATTACGGATAAAACAAATTAAAAATTACTATGTCTAAATTGATAGAAAACATAAAAACTTTGAGAGAAATTTCTGGTGCAGGATTTTTAGATTGTCAAAAAGCCCTTAAACAAAACGATCATAATTTAGAAAAATCTATTGATTTTTTAAGAAAAAAAGGTTTGGTTGAAGCCTCGAAAAAATCGACAAGAGAAACAAATGAAGGAGCAGTTGGAGTTTTTGTTAATGAAAAAAAAGCAGTGCTTATTGAAATTAATACAGAAACTGATTTTGTAGCAAAAAATGAAATTTTTTTAAATTTTTTTGAACAAATTGGAAATTATGTTTTAAATTTAAATAATTATTCTGAAATATCAATTAACGAACTTATGAATAAATCGTTTGAAGATAGATTAATTTCAGAATATTTTACTGAAATAATTTCTAAAATTGGAGAAAATATTATTTTAAAAAAAATAAATATAACAAAAAACGATTCTAATACAAAATTTTTTACTTATACTCATAATTCTTATAGAAATAACATTGGGAAAATATGTGTTGTTCTAAAAGCTAAAGTCAATTCTAACGAAGAAGAAATAACAAAATTTGGAAAAAATTTGTGTATGCATATTGCCGCAAGTAAACCCTTAGCTCTTAATATAGAAAATTTAGATAAAGGTTTGATTGAGAAAGAAAAAGAAATTCAATTAGCTAAAATAAAATCTTATGGAAAACCAGAAAAAATAATTGATAAAATTTTAGATGGTAAAATGAATAAATTTTATTCAGAAGTTATTCTTCTTAATCAAACTTATGTTCTTGATAATGAAAATACCGTTAAAAGTGTCATTGAAAAATTTTCTTCTAAAATAAATTTTAAGATTATTAATTATTCATTTTTTGTTTTAGGGAATTAATGAACGATAATAAAAGAATATTATTGAAAATATCAGGCGAAGCATTAATTGGGAACACAAATTCAGGTATAGATATAAAAACAATCAACTATATAGCTAATGAAATTAAAGAAGTTTTTTTACAAAAATATCAAATTTGTTTGATTATTGGTGGTGGAAATATATTTAGGGGTATTAAAGGAGCTTCTGAAGGAATAGATAGATCTACTTCAGATTATATGGGCATGTTAGCAACAGTTATTAATGCTTTATCTATGCAAAGTTCTCTTGAAAAAATCAAAGTTCCAACAAGAGTTCAATCAGCTATTGTTATGTCACAGATTGCTGAACCATATATAAGAAGAAAAGCTGTAAGACATTTAGAAAAAAACAGAATTGTAATATTTGCCGCAGGTACAGGCAATCCTTTTTTTTCAACTGATACCGCAGCTTCGCTGAGAGCATCAGAGATGAATTGTTCAATGATTATTAAAGTAACTAAAGTTGATGGTATTTATGATAAAGATCCAGTTATTAATTCAGATGCAACATTCTATAAAGAAATTTCATATATCGATGTTTTAAATAAAAACCTTAAAGTGATGGATAGTACAGCTATAAGTTTGGCAAAAGAGAGTAAAATACCTATTATTGTAACAAATTTGAATACTAAACATTCGATGATTAATGCGATTAGAGGTATTGGAAAATTTAGCAAGATAAGTTAATATTTGTTTATGGATATAAACGACATTAAAAATAAAATGGATTCTTCTATTAATTTTTTAGAAAAAGAAATCTCTTCTATAAGAACGTCTAGAGCGAACCCATCTATTCTTGAAAACATATTAGTAGATGCATATGGAAGTAAGACCCCTATACAACAACTTGGTAATATAAATGTTCCTGAAGCTACTATGATTACTATTCAGGTATGGGATGCATCACTTATAAAGATGATAGAAAAAGCAATTTTAGAATCTAATCTTGGAATAAATCCCTTAGTGGACGGACAGTTGATTAGATTACCGATACCTAAACTTAGTGAAGAAAGAAGAAAAGAATTAGCTAAAATTGCTTCTCAATATGGTGAACAAGCTAAAATTGCAATTAGAAATAATAGAAGAGATATTTTGGATAAAAATAAAAAAGATGAAAAAAATAAAACAATTTCTCAAGATGATTTAAAAAAATTTTCTGAAGAGGTTCAAAAAATAACTGATGAATATATATCCAAGATAGATGAAATCATAAATAATAAACAATCAGAAATTCTGAAAGTTTAATTTGATAAATAAGAATAAAATCAATCATGTTGCTATGATAATGGATGGCAACAGTAGATGGGCTAAAAAAAATAATGTTTCACAAAAAGAAGGATATTTAAAAGGTTTTGATAAAATTAATGAAATTACAGATTTGTGTATTAAGAATAATATTAAATATTTAACTTTATTTGCATTATCAACAGAAAATTTTAAAAGAACTTCAATCGACATTTTATTTAATATTATTAGTAGTAATTATGATATGATTCTTAAAAAATTATCTAATAATAAAAAAATTAAAGTTAATATTATTGGAGAAAAGCATAATTTGCCAAAGAAAATAAAAAATTATTTATTTGAAATAGAAAAAAAAACATCAAAAAATAAAATATTATATCTTAATGTTGCTTTTAATTACGGTTTCATGAAAGAATTATTATATTTAGTTAACAATATCGTTGATTTATCCAAAAAAAATAGAATTATTATTAATGAAAAATTAATTAAACAAAATTTATATTTACCTGAAACTCCTAATCCAGATATTTTAATTAGAACAGGAGGTTTTAGTAGATTAAGTAATTTTTTTT
>CACLJX010000019.1 GCA_902607435.1 uncultured Alphaproteobacteria bacterium
ATAAAAATACTTTGATTAGATTCTAATATTACTTTTTTTTCATTAATAGTTACTTCAGCAATTCCTTCAACGACTATCCAATGTTCAGATCTATGATTATGACTTTGAAGTGACAATTTCTCATGAGGTTTCACACATATCTTTTTTGTAAGATAATTATTGCCATGATTTAAAACTTGATAATTTCCCCATGGTTTGTTTACAATTGTATTCATTTAAATTTAACGTATTATATTATTTGTAATACTTATTAATTAAAAAAATATAATAATGATAAAAATTGCACCATCAATATTATCAGCTAGTCTACTAGACTTAAAAAACGAGGTTATAAGCGTGGATCAAGCAGGAGTTGAATATATTCATATTGATATAATGGATGGTCATTATGTTCCTAATATTACATTTGGCTCAAATATAGTTAAACAATTAAGATCAATTACAAAAAAAACACTTGATGTACATTTAATGATTAGTCCTGTTTATAAATTTATTGAAGAATTTATTCATGCTGGTGCGGATATAATCAGTTTTCATCCGGAGGCTGATCCTGAACCTGGTAAAGTAATAAATTTAATCCAAAAGTTAAATTGCAAAGTTGGTATAGCTATTCATCCAAAGGTTCAAGTAGTTGATGTTTTAAAATACTTACATCTCATTGATATTGTTGTTGTTATGACAGTTGTACCTGGTTTCGGAGGGCAAAAGTTTATTTATGATCAAATAAAAAAAATTGCACTTTTAAATGAAATTAAACATAATAAAAAACTAATGTTTGAAATTGAAATTGATGGTGGAATAAACAAAGAAACAGCTAAAATATGCAAAGAAAAAGGAGCTAATGTTTTAGTCGCTGGTTCTTATATATACGGATCTTCAAAAAATGAATATAAAAAATTAATAGAGTCCCTTCGTTAATTGTTCTTATTAGTCTTTGACTTAATTTTTTAATTTTGTATATGTTTACAACATATTTATGGGATATCCAAAAAAACATAGAGGCCGAAGAAAAAGAGGCTCAAAATACCGAAGAAACAAAAAAAGACAGAAAAAGAAATAGTTAACTCTTTGCTATATTTTTATTTTTATTAAATTCAACATATTAATTTTATTTTCATTAGCCTATTATATATTGAATTATATTTTAGGAGAAAAATTTTATGACAATTTTAAAAATAAAATCTGAAAAAAATGCTAAGGGGAAAGTTAAAAAAATTTATAATGAAATAAAAAAAATAAGAAAAATTACAAAAATACCTAATTTTTGGAAAACTATTGCTAATGATCCTGATACTTTGGAGCGAACTTGGAATTCTTTACAACAAGTAATGAAAAAAGGCTCGCTTGATCCATTAACTAAAGAATTGATTTATGTTGCTGTTTCAATGACAAATAGTTGCGAATATTGTATTCGCTCACATAGCCTAACAGCAAAGAAAAAAGGAATGACTGATAAAATGCTGAAAGAATTAATAGCTGTTGTTGCTATGGCTAATGAAACAAATAGATTGGTTGAATCTTATCAAGTTGAAGTTGATAATTTTTTAAAATAATTGTTAAATTTGTTGATTCGCTAAACGTTGCACTGCTTTTTCTTTTATCGGCATGTGCATTAATGCTGCAATGAAACCTAGAACAACACTGATCCACCATATGGTATCATATGATCCGTAGGTATCAAATAATCTACCACCCAGCCACGATCCTAAAAACGACCCAACTTGATGAGAAAAGAAGGCTATTCCATAAAGCATTGACATATAATAAGGGCCAAATACTACTGTAATTATACCACTAGTCAGCGGTACTGTTGAAAGCCAAAGAATTCCTAAAACGCAAGCAAAAAGCAAAACGGTTAATTCTGTTTTAGGTAAAAAAATAAAAACTAAAAACAAAAAGGATCTTAGAAAATATAAAAGGGCAAGTAAATTTTTTTTCGATAAACGATCTCCCAGATATCCAAAATAGAGTGTTCCAACAATATTGAATAAACCAATGAGCGCCAAAGACCAACCACCAACCCAAAAGGGTAAGTTTTCATCCTCGATAAAAGCAGGTAAATGAACAGCTACAAAAGTAACTTGAAACCCGCAAACAAAAAAACCCAAAGATAAAAGATTAAAACTTTTAGATTGAAAAGCTTCTTTAAGTGCTTCTTTTATTGTTTGTTGGCTTCCTGCTAATGATGATTCAGATTTTTCTGAAAAATTAAGGGCAAAGGAAAAAATTATCATAATTGAAGCAAAAAAAGATAAATATACAAGTGATTGAGACCAAGAAACTAATTCAATTAAATAACCAGTAAAAGGAACCATTGCAAATTGACCAAAAGATCCAGCTGCCATTACGATGCCAAGGGATAATGTTCTATTTTCAACTTTCACTGACCTTCCAACTGCTCCTAAAACAACTGCTGTTCCGCAACCTGCTGCACCTAATCCGCAAAGTGCTTGCGCACCTATAATATCAAAAGAAGTTTGAACATTGGCCATCCATGCTAAACCTAGTATAACTAACGTTATACCAAGAAAGGAGGCTTTACCTGAACCAAATTTATCTGAAAGTGCACCAAACAAAGGAGATCCAATACCTATCATTAGAACTTGTAAGGCTGCAGCAAACCCAAATACTTCTCTCCCTGTATTCAAGTGGTTAGTAATAGGAAGAAGGTACAAGCCAAATGAATGTCTTATTCCAAAAGAAATAAGCAATAATGCTCCACCACCAATGATAACTAAAATTGGAATTAGTTTTTGATCAATCGGTATTTTCATTTAATTATTCCCAAGCAGTATTCAATGGCATTTTGGAATTTAATGTTTTGAAAAAAATACATATAGATAATTACTCCAAAAAATAATACTACAATAAAAATTCTTAATATCCATATAAATTTTTTGTAAGAAATTCCATTTAGATTAGCTAATTCTCTAGCATTTTTATTAATAAAAAATAATGTAATTTCTATCCATATCCAACATAATAAGAGTGCAATAGTTGCAATAATGATAGCCATAATTAAATATTTAACTATATAACTAAAAAAATTAATTATGTTTAAATTTTTTTTTAGTAAAAAATGGTTTCTCTGGGCATATTTAGGGTCATTTGTAATCTTAACATCGATATGGGTTTCAGTACAAATTGACGTAAAGATCAATGAATGGTTCGGTGAATTCTACGATATGATTCAAAAAGCATTAGGAACTCCAAATGCTATTACAATGGATGAATATATGGGAGGTTTGATAAGTTTCGGAAAACTTGCCGCCATGTGGATTGTGCTAGGACTGGCTACATCATTTCTAACAGCACACTTTTTGTTTAGATGGCGAACATCAATGGTAGAATGGTATCATAGTGTATTTGACAAAGCGCGTACAATTGAAGGTGCTAGTCAAAGGGTGCAAGAAGACACAATTAAGTTTAGTCGTATTCTTGAAAGTCTTGGAACTAGTTTTATAGAATCCATAATGGTACTAATTGAATTCTTTCCATTGTTAATGGGATTATCCATAGGCATTCCAATATTGTGGTTTGGCGATTGGGAATATTCTTTAGTAGTAGGTGCTTTTCTTTGGGCAGTAGGGGGAACTATATTAATGGTGATATTGGCTTATTTTTTAAGACTCGTAGGTATTGAATACGACTTGCAAAAGAGAGAAGCCGCGTATCGTAAAATACTTGTTATAGCAGAAGACGATGGCACCGTAAGACCAAAAACACTGGAAGAATTATTTGATGGCGTAAGAAAAATTAATTACAAAAGTTATCTTCGATATCTTTATTTTAATATTGGTAGGCTGGCCTATCTACAGGCGAATGTGTTGGTTGGATATATTTTATTAGCTCCTGCAATTGTTGCAGGTGTTATGACTCTTGGTGTAATGCAACAAATACTAAGGGCTTTTGGTAGGGTGGAAGGATCACTCCAATATTTGTTTAAGGCATGGCCAACTATTATTGAATTAGCAAGTGTATATAGACGTCTAAGGGAATTTGAAAAACAAATTAAAATTAGAGAGATTGAAGCTTTGGAAAGATAATATATTAATATAAAAATGATATTTTTACTTTTTATTTTGATCCCTATAATTGAAATTTCTATATTTATTACAATTGGATCTAATATTGGCATATTGAATACAATTGCTATAATTCTTCTCACGGCTATTGTTGGGATTTTTTTTGTTAAAAGACAAGGACTTAACCTTTTATTTAATGCACAACGTAACATGGCTCAAGGAATTATGCCTACTGAGGAAATTAAAGGTGGAATTTTTTTATTAATTTCGGGATTGTTATTAATTACTCCTGGTTTTTTTACTGATTGTATTGGTTTTGCTATGTTTTTAAAACCTGTACAAAATTTTGTTTCTCGACACGCAAGAAATTATTTTCATTCACGCACTCGTTAATAAACTTTCCATTTTTTTAATAAGTTCAATCAAGCTTATAATGGTTTTGTGATTAGAAGGATTTTGAATAGAAATTAAAGGAGTATTTACTCTATTCCATTTAGAATTATTATTTTTTATAGATAAAAAAGCTTTTAATGCGCTAATTGGTTCATGGCTTAGTAAAGTAGTGCGTATTTGTTCCTGTAAATATTGAAATTCTTGAAAGTTAGGTATTTGAGATTCTTTTTTATAATTATTAATAATATAAACTAATAACTTGCCTGAAATATTTGAAGCAGCAGTTATAGCCCCTGCTCCTCCTCTTTTACAAGCTTTCAGTGCAAGACTATCAGATCCTGAAAAAACAGAAAATTCATTGAAATATTTAATTGTCTTCAACATTGAATCTATATCTCCACTTGAATCTTTCATACCCACAATATTATGAGGAAATTTTGCAATTAATTTTTCAATAACATCAAAATTAATTGTTACACCAGTTATTTGAGGAATATTATAAAGAATACAATGAAAATTATTTTCTCCAACTTCTTCAATAACCCTTTGATAATATTCGACAACACCATCATTTTGAATATTTTTATAATAAAAAGGAGGTAAAACTAAAACTGCTCTAACTTTTAATTTTGCAACACTTTTAGTAAATTTAACCGTATCTTTAATGGAACACAAGCCTGTTCCTGGTATAATTTTTTCTACCTTAATGTTATTTTCAAGCAAATATTCAATTAGCTCAATTTTTTCATCAATACTAAATGAATTGGCTTCACCTGTTGTACCAAAGATAGCAAGACCATCAAGGTTTTGTGATAATAAATAATTACAATGTTCTAAGAATAATTCTTTATTTATTGAATAATCCTCTTTGAGGGGTGTTAAGGCAGCGCAGTAAGTACCATGTATTTTATGCATACATGGTTAATAAAGTAATACATAAAATTATTCCATCATTATTCAAAAATCTGTTTTACAAGTTCTTTTCCTTTTTTGAGAGGAGTGGCATTTTTATTAGTAAAGTAATTTTCAAGAAAAGTTAGATAAGTATTATATTCATTTAAAATTTTTATTTTATGTTCTTTCTGATCATTTTCAGTTCCTTCTAACTTCGAAAATTCCGTGTCAACCTGCATCATTGCTTCTGGGATATTAGTGAAAGGCCTTTCTTGATTAATAACCAAACGATCATGAAGTTCTCTATGCATAAAGCGAAAATCATTGTCTGAAAGTGTTTCAGGACTTTCATCAAAAATTAGTCTTTTTAAAATAAAACTAGCACGAGGATCTTTTAGTGAAAGAGCTGTCTCATACTTTTCTTTCCAAGTTTTTTTCTCGTGGAAATTAGCTATAACATCAGATTGCCCAAAATTAGTAAACATGTTTGCTTTACTCTCTGGAAATATATTATCTTGAGAAGTTTGTTCTTCTTTTTCTAATTGTCTATCAAGCTCCATATGCTTAAATTTATCAGCAAGAGATTTATTTTTATAAACTATTTTAGCTCGTTGGTTTAATACTTCAGTATTCATTTCACTATAAGGTTCAAAATTTTTTGCAAGTTTTCCCGATAAAAGTATGGGATGCTGATTGCAAATAACATACCGGTTTTTTCTTTTGATTAGTTTCTTAAATTCTTCAATATTTGCTTCAAGTAATGGCTCAGGATCATGAGCTAAATCAATTGTATGAAACCATCCACTGTACTGTGATTCACAGACCATAGATAATGCTTGTAATTTTATTCTCCCTCCAAAACTTGTTAGATAGCAGAATCCTTTATTGTTATTTACATATTCTATTGCTTTTTCCTTATTCATTGTCATTTCTAACTGTGACCAACTCTCTTGATCCATATCGTGCACAAATTTTGTCAATGCAATTGATGTTTTCACATCACTAAAAGCATCATGCGCAAACTCTACAGGCAAGTTATTTAGTGCAGCTAAAGTATCTAATTTAAAACTAGGATTACCCCTTGCTGTCATCGAAGTTTTAATACTTGAGGGGTTTAAAGCATATAAAGCTCTTGCAAGATTAAGTGTGTCTCCTCTATTTGTACGAGTAATATAAGGAAAATATAAATTATTAAATAAATTATATTCTAAAACAGACTCATCAAATTCAACTATATTATGTCCAATAAAAATAGGGTTTGGATTTTCTTTTTTCCATTCCTCAAATTTTTTATTAATCATAGTTATTAATTGATAGGATGAATATTTAGCTTGTAAAGCTTCTTTAATTCCTTTTTGTGTTGTCAACAATGCTCCTGGTTGAGATATTACAGACAGTCGAGGTCTGCAAAATTCATTCATATTCTGATTTGTAGGTTGAAAATTTTCATCAACTACTATGGCTGCAATTTGGAGTATTTGTTCCCACTTAGGAGTAGTTCCAAAAGAATTAGTGCTTTCTTTTTTGCCCTTGCCAGTTGTCTCTAAATCGTAAAATATATATTTCCCTGTCATTTTGGCTGATATTTTATTTTTTACTGTCTAACTATCTAAATATTTTCTGTCTTAGGACTGATTAATCCTTATTTGCCCAATAAAAGTGGTAAAAAGCTGTGGCTGCAATTGCTACAAATAATGAGATAAATGCTACATATATGACAATTTTAATTGTCCAAAAAAGAGTAACTATGATTAAACCGAGAACCGTTATTCCAGCCCAAAAATAAAGTAATCTCTCAAGAAATAATTGCATTAAAGTATAATATAATAATTAGAGTAAATTATCAATTTCTTCACGAATAGGCATGGATTTCGCTGTTCCAATTTTAGTTGCCGAAAGTCCACCTACTGCATTAGCAAATTGTATAGCTTCTTTTATTTTTTTCCCTTCTGTCAAAGCTACGGCTAATCCAGCATTAAACGCATCCCCTGCCCCAGTTGTATCCAATACTTTATTAGTTAAATCAAAAGCATCAACCATATAGCTTTCTTTGTTGTTAGCAAAGTAAGCACCTTTGTCTCCAAGTGTAATAATAATATTCTTTATTCCTTTTTCTAATAATTGATTTGAAGCTTTTTTTAACTCTTCTTGTGTTTCCACTTTATGATTTACATAAAAACTTGCTTCTGTTTCATTTGGCGTAAAGTAATCAATTAATTTAAATGTTTTATCTTGTAGTTTTACAGCTGGTCCAGGATTTAAAATTGTTATTACATTATTTGATTTTGCGATCTCAATAGCATACTCCACCACGTCAATTGGAACTTCTAATTGCGTTAAAAAAATTGAAGATTGTTTAATCACATTAGAAGATTGATCAATATCTTCTTTTGTTATTTTTCCTGCTGCCCCTGGTACTACGGTAATAGCATTTTCCCCAGTTTGTTTATTAACAAGAATTCCTGCCACTCCTGTTTTATCATCTTTAGAAATAATGATATTCGAAGTGTCAACATTTGATTCTTTATACATTTGTAATGCCATCTCACCGTATGGATCATTACCAATTTTAGAAATAAAATTAACTTTTCCACCAGCTTTTGCTACTGCTACAGATTGATTAGAACCTTTTCCTCCAGGTCCTATAACATGTTCTTGTCCTAGTACGGATTCTCCATGTGTTGGAATTTTATCAGCAAAAAAAACTAGATCTGCTACATAAATTCCAAGAATACAAATTGAAGTCATTGTTACTAATATTAATTATTCTCCATACGGAATCCAAATATTTTTTATTTGCGTACTTTGGTATAAAAATTCATCAAGAAATGTTTTTGCAGTATTAGTCCAATCAATATTTTTCTCACTAGGGCACCAATACCTTTTTATATTTGATGTAGAATTTTTAATAATATCTGTTCGCGAGCTTTGTGAATTACCAAAATACCAAATACCATCAATGTTTTCATGCTTTGATAAGGTAGAGTTCAGCTCATGATCTTTTGCAGTTAAAATATTAATATAACCTCCTGGTACATCCGATGTATCCAAAACTTGATATAATTCTGTCGCTAATAAGCTTGTTTTTTGACTTGGAACAAGAATTTGAGCATTGCCTGTTGCAAATGCTGCACTCATACAAGTCACTAAACTTAATAAAGGATCATGATCAGATAAAATAATCGCAAGAACACCTAAATTTTCTTTCATTGCCATGGTTAAACCGCGCATTGGAGGATTGTGAATTTGTCCTTCAAATTTATCTGCCATAGAAGCATAATAAAAAATACGCTCACAGGTTAAAGAAAATACATGTTTTGCAATATTACTTGATACTCCTCTTAATGCAATAAGAAGATCTACAATACTTTTTTCACGTTGCTCTAGATTTTCAGCTAGATAATAAAGTATTTGGGATCGATTAAAATTTGTTAGTTGTTTTTCAACTGTTTTCGCAGCAATTTCAACACAGTTGCGAACATCTTTACGATTTGATCTTGCAACATCACATATAAAATCTTTACCATTAGCTGCATATACTGGTAAAGAATATCCACCATCAGGTCTTTTTTGCTTTCCTCCAATATATAGTTTTGGAGTTCGATCAATATTGATTAATTTTTTAATTTGTTTTTGTTTTTTATATGTTTGAATTTTTCGTGTGGGAAGTTTGTTTAAAGTATAAGCTCTAATCCCTTCACTTCCTCCTTCTCTTCCAAAACCACTTTCCTTGTATCCACCAAATCCACATGCTGCATCAAAAAGATTTGTGGAATTAATCCAAATCACACCTGCTTTAACCTTGGGTGCAATATCTAATGCTAAGTTAATATTTTCTGTCCAAATACTTGCAGCTAAACCATACGGAGTATTATTGGCCAAAGATACTGCTTCACTTGGTGTTCGAAATGTTAAAGATGTTAATACGGGTCCAAAAATTTCTATTTGAGCAATTAATGATGCTGGTGTAACATTTGTAAAAAGTGTTGGAGGGTAAAACAAACCCTCAGTTGGACAAGACCATGATGGTTGCCATAAATGTGCTCCATCTTTTTTTCCTTGTTTTACAAGTTTATCTATTTTTTTTAATTGTACAGGTGCAACAATTGCTCCAATATCTATTGATTTATCTAATGGATTTCCTACTCGTAGTTTTTTCCATACGATTTTTTAATTTTTTTAAGAATTTCTTTTCTATACTCTCTTGCACCAATAAACGTGATCCAGCACAACACACTTGTCCTTGATTAAACCAAATTGCATCGACCACACCTTCTACCGCACTATCTAAATCTGCATCTTCAAAAACTACAAAAGGTGACTTACCTCCTAATTCCATAGTTAATTTTTTATTAGAAGAAGCAGAAGTAGAAATAATTTTTTTTCCAACTTCTGTAGATCCAGTAAATGCAATTTTATCAATAAGCTTATGATTTACTAAGTGCTGCCCTGTTGATCCATCTCCAGTTACAATGTTAATAACGCCTTTTGGTATGTTAGCCTTTTGACACAATTCAGCAAAAAATAAAGCTGTTAGGGATGTAAATTCAGCAGGTTTTAAAACTACAGTATTACCACAAGCAATGGCGGGTGATATTTTCCAAGAAAGCATTAATAAAGGAAAATTCCAAGGTATAATTTGACCAACAACCCCAACAGGTTTTAGGTCATTAATTGATGAATTTTTTGTCCATCCTGCATGATAATAAAAATGTCTTGCAACTAATGGAATATCGATATCCCGTGTTTCCCTAATTGGTTTTCCATTATCAATTGATTCTAAAACAGAAAGAAATCGAGAATGTTTTTGTATTAATCTTGCTAAAGAATAAAGATATTTAGATCTATCAAAGGGTTTTGTTTTAGACCAAGATGAAAAAGCTTTTTTTGCTGCCTTGACTGCTTTATTGATATCTACCTTTGAACTAATACTCAAATCAAAAAGTTTTTTATTGTTCGCTGGATTAATAGAACGAATCGTTTGTCTGGAAGAAGATTTAACCCACTCTCCATTAATAAAATTATGGTTAGGTTTTGGTAAATTATTAATCCATTTCAAAACTTCGCTATCATCTTCTGGTGAAGGACCGTATTTAATATTTTTAAAATTTTTGATAATCTTATTCATTTTATGACATTGCCATTTTATTAATAGTTGCGTATCTGCCTAAAGCATAATGATATAATTGTCTTTCAATATCAATCAATAAGCTTGAGGCTCCTATTCTAAAGAGATTTGGGTTAATCCATTCACTTCCAAGTTCTTCGTACATTAGAATTAAATAATTTAAGACATCTTTTGCTGAAGAAATACCTCCTGCGGGTTTAAAACCTATTTTTTTCCCTGTATATTCATAAAATTCCCTAATCATTCTCAACATCACCAAACTATTGTTAAGATTAGCATTGGTTTTTTCTTTTCCTGTTGAAGTTTTAATAAAATCAGCTCCTGCCATCATTGCTACTAATGATGCTTTAGCAACATTACGCAAAGTGGCTATATCACCAGCTCCTAAGATTGCTTTAATTTTTTTTCCATGCGCCACTTCTTTAAATTCTCTCACTTCATCATAAAGTCTTTTCCATTCATTTCGTAAAACATAGGATCGATTAATAACAATATCTATTTCATCAGCACCACTATTGATTGAATTTAAAATTTCCTTTTTTCTAGTTTGAAATGATGACAATCCCGCTGGAAAACCAGTTGAGACAACTGCAACTGGTAAGTTTCCTTTTAATTGTTTTTTAGCATGCGCAACTAAATCATGATAAACACATATTGCACCAACTTTAATAGAATTTTTTTGTATATTTAGCTGTTTTAATATTAAATCTGAAATTGGATTTGGTCCTTTGATACATAACTTTTCTACCTTTCCTAATGTATCATCTCCACTAAGAGTAGTTAAATCCAATAAAGTAATAGCTTTTAATAACCAGGCAACTTGATATTCATTTTTAACTGTTCTTCTTTTTGTAAGACTTAATGTTCTTCTTTCCACAGCACTTAAATTCACTTGAATGTCTTTAATCCAACGAATATCTAGTTCAAAAAATGAATTATTGATAATTGGTCTCATATTAATAAAATTCTTCCCCAGAAGGTCTTTGCAATAATTTATTAATTTCATCCTTGATGGGAGCATTTTCAAATAATATTTTATATACAGAATTAGCTATGGGCATATTAATATTTTTTTCTTTAGCAATATTGTGAATTGCTTGCACTGTAAAATAACCTTCAGTTGTTGCTAGAGATTTTAAATGCTCTAATATAGGGATTTGTGGTTGACTCGATATTAAACGCCCAAAATTAGTATTGCGCGATTTTAATGAGTTGCATGTTAAAATTAGATCTCCCAAACATGACAAACCAAATAAAGTATTGTTCTCAGCTCCTAAAATATTTCCTAAACGAACTATTTCAGCAAACGATCTAGAAATAAGTGCACTCTTAGCGTTTTCTCCAAGATTTAAGCCTATTGTTATTCCTGAAGCTATAGCATAAATATTTTTTATAGAACCTCCTAATTGACAACCAATCAGATCATTAGAATAATAAATTCTAAAATTATTATTCTGAAATAAGGAATTAATT
>CACLJX010000020.1 GCA_902607435.1 uncultured Alphaproteobacteria bacterium
TTAAATAAAGTTTGCTAAAAATCAAGAATTTATATAATTGTTTATTAATAATGAAAGTTTCTGATTATATTACTTATATTCTATCAAAACATACATCTGTAATTTTTGGTGGTCAGGGTAGTAGTATTATTCATTTAGTCGATAGTATAAAAAAAAATAAAAAACTTACTTTTATACCTGGACAAAGTGAGCAAGGTTCTTCGCTTGCAGCAGATGCTTATTATAGAACATCTGGTAAAATTGGCGTTACAATTGGAACAAGTGGACCTGGAATATTAAATTTTTTACAAGGCATGGCTTGTTCATATTATGATTCAATCCCATCTTTGTATATTGCTGGAGCTCCTTCAGTTTCGCATTTAAGAAAAAACAAACTAATTAGACAGATAGGTTTTCAGGAAATGGAAGTTCAAGATTTAGTAAAGCCAATAACAAAATATTCTTCGATCATTTTAAAATCTGAAAATATTGATTATGAATTTGATAAAGCTTTAGACATTGCTTTCAACAGAAGAATGGGCCCGGTTTTGTTAGAATTACCTGATGGTTTACAAAGATCAGAAATGTTAAAAAAAAGAAAAATATATATTCCAAAAAAAAATATAAAAATTAATTCTCATAAACTAAAAATTTTAGATTCATTGAAAATGATACAACAATCTAATAGACCATTAATTTTAATTGGAAATGGCGTTAGGTTATCAAACAGTACTGGATTGATTAAAGGCTTCATTAAAAAAAATCAAATACCATATGCTTGTAGTTGGGGAATAGCTGATATGTTTAGGAGTGATCGAAAACTTAATGCTGGAGGTTTTGGTGTTGCAGGGACAAGATATGGAAATTTTGTTTTACAAAAAGCAGATTTGTTAATTTGTATAGGTATTAGATTAGGTACTCAAATAGTTGGAGGTGATATAAAAAAATTTAGTCCAAATGCAAAAAAAATCTTGATTGATATAGATCACAATGAGTTTAGTAGCCATAGATTGCCTAAGATTGATTTAAAAATTAATGCAGAAATTAATGATTATTTAAAGGTTTTAAATAAAAAAAATATCAAATTAGATAAAAAAAATATTTCTACCTGGGTTAAAAATATTAATAAGTTAAAAAATGATTTTCCAATTTTATCAAAAAAAAATTACAGCAATAAAAAATTTACTGATCCTTATTATTTTTTTAATAGATTATCATTTTTTATTAAAAATAATTCCACATTAATACCTGATGCAAGTGCAAATTTAATTTGGACTTATCAAGCTTTTAATATTATAAAAAAATTAAATATGTTTACTGCCTTTAATCATTCACCTATGGGATATTCTTTGGCTGCTAGTGTAGGAGCTTTTTTTGGTGATAAGAAATTAGTTACTGCAATTATTGGAGATGGTTCAGTTCCAATGAATGTTCAAGAATTAGAAACTATTAAAAATTATAATGTCAATGTAAAAATATTCGTAATTAACAATCAAGGCTATTCTTTAATTAAACAAACTCAAGAAACATGGCTAAACTCAAGATATGCAGGAGTAGACAAATCTAGTGGTTTAAGTTTACCAGACAATTGCAAAATTGCGGAGTCTTATGGAATTAAATCTATAATAATACAAAATAATAAAGATGTGGATGGAAAATTAGAAAAAATTTATAAAAAAGATGGTCCATTATTAATTGATGTTCGGATAGATCCAAAATCTAGAGTAGCGCCAAAAATAGATTATGGCAAACCTTTGCATGATATGAGTCCAAAACTATCGAATAAAGTAATACAAAAAATTCTAAAAAATTAAAAGTTTATGGCTCATTTTGACTATGGTTATTTTCAATCTAATAAAAAAAAAATAGTTAGTAAAAAAAATAAAATTCTCTCGTCAAGACGCACGGTTATTAATCGTATTATTGCTTGTCGATTTGACCAAGAATATTATGATGGAGATCGAATTAATGGTTATGGGGGTTTTAAATATGATGGAAGATGGAAAATTTTTTTAAAAAAGATTATAAAAAAATATAATTTAAACAAAAAATCTAAAGTACTTGATTTAGGTGCAAAAAAAGGATTTTTTATACATGATTTAAAAGAGCTCATTCCTGGAATAAAAGTATTTGGTATTGAAGATCACGAATATGCTATTAAACACTCTATTCCTTCTGTAAAAGACAAAATAAAGCTAGTTAATTCTTATTGTGACATAAGATATAAAAAAAAATATTTTGACTTTGTGCATGCTCATAATTCTATTTATCGCTATAGCTTTAGAGATTTAATCAATATAATCCAAATTATATCTTATATATCAAAAAAATCACATATAACAATTCCTGCATACACAACAGATAATGAGAAATTAAAGTTTTATAATTGGAATTTACATGGTGGAATCGTTTTAAAAAAAGAAGAATGGAAAAAGATGTTTAAGTTTATTAATTACAAGGGTGACTATTATTTTTCAGGTTCAAAAAGTTTTGGATTATAATTGAAATGCTTTTTAAAGCTGCTGTATTAATTAAAAAAAATAAGATTAAAATATTAAATTTAAAAAAACCAGATTTAAAACCTAATCAAGTATTTGTGAAAATTATATATTCATCTATATGTCATACGCAACTTCAAGAAATACGTGGATTGAGAGGGTTTGATAAATTTTTACCACATTGCTTAGGCCATGAAGGTATTGGTAAAATTATAGAAAAGCATAAAACTGTAAAAAAAGTAAATATAAAAAATTATGTTTGCCTAAGCTGGATTAATAGTCGAGGAAAAAATGCAGGCGGCATTGTCTATGAGAGTGAAAATGGTCAAAAAATTAATGCAGGTCCTGTTCATACTTTTGCAGAATATGCGGTAATAAGTGAAAACAAAATATATAAGATAAAAAATGAAAAAAATTTAAAGACCAAACTTCTTTTAAGCTGTGCTTTATCTACAGCTTACAATGCTTTAAATAACAATGATAATAATACCTCAAAAACTATTTGTATTGTTGGTTGTGGTGGACTTGGGCTTTCTTGCATTTTAATAGCAAAACAAAAGTATAAAAAAATTATTGTAATAGATAGAAATACAAAAAAATTAATCATTGCAAAAAAGATTGGAGGCATGGATGCATATAGTTCAATAGACGAAATACCAGCTTCTGAAAAAATAGATGTTATAGTTGAATGTACAGGTAATATTGATGTATTAATAAAATCAATTAATTTACCTAAGAAATTTGGTGGTAAAGTTATTATTATTGGTAATTATCCTAAAAATAAAAATATTGAGCTTGATCCATGGATCATAATAGATGGTGTAACTATGACCGGAGCTTGGACTAATTCTAAGCCATTTGATCAAAGTTTTAAAAAATTAGAAAAATTAATAAAAAATTATAATCTTAATTTTTTCTTTAGTAGAAAATTATATAGTTTGGATAACTTTTCTAAGGCAATTAAAGATTTTGAAGATGGGGAAATTATCCGGCCATTGATAAAAATGTAATAAAAAAATATCTTCTTAAGAAGCAATACACAGTTACTAATTTTTTAGAAATTATATAATTTTCACTATCAATACAGAATAGTTCTATATAAGCTTAATTTTATTGTTTTTTTCTATAAAATTTGAAAGTGTTTTTTTGGTAAATGGAACAGTATATCCATCTCTTAATATTTTGCTAATATTTATGGTAAAGTTTTTTGTTTCTTTTACAATTATAATTTTAGATGTGCTTTTTAGTGATTTTGCTATTTTATTAATAACATTCTTTAGTTTTATGGGATATTTTGATGCAACATTGTAAATTTGAAAATCATCATTGGATTTGTAAGCTTCATAAACAATTTTAGCTAAGTCGTTACTGTAAATAATATTATTAAAATATTTATTAGGATTAGAATAAACAATTTTTTCATTATTTTTTAATTTTAACATTATATTTGATATGAAATTAGATTCACTTTTATGACCAATTACACCTGACAATCTTAGGATTATACATTTGATGCTATTTTTTTTACAAAATTTTTTTATTATTATTTCCATACGACTTTTTGAAATTCCATAGTCATCTTGCTTAAAAGGTATATATTTTTCATCTACTTTTTGAGTATTTATTTTTCCATAAACAGACATCGTAGATATAAAAATAATTTTTTTTAAACTATTATTTTTATTTATTTGAAAAAGTAATTTTTTTAATCCATCAATATTTGTTTTTTGGTAATCATTTTTAGATTTTGTTTTGTGTGGCACTGCAGCAGCAGCATGAATAAGACAATTTACAGGCTTCAAATTAATTTTTTTTTGTAAATCTAATTTTATTATTTTACAATTTTTTGAAATCAGATTTAATGGATATGAGGATCTATAAGAGGCTATTATTTGTTTATTTTTTTTTATAAAATATTGCGAAATTGAATTTCCAACTAGTGTACCACTTCCTGTAATTAGAATTTTATAATTTGTCATATATTATAATTAAGATTAAAATCTTTGATTTTAGTTTTTTCATTAATAAATGAGTAAATAAAGCACTCAACCCAATTAGTAAGAAGAGTTTTTTTCATTGGATTATCCTACCAGCAATCACGAGGAATGTTGAGAGGTTAATATATTTTTTTAAGAGCTCTGAAATGCCCTGGACGATGTTCTCCAAGTTCAAGAACGCCAATTAATTTTTTCCAAATATCGATGGCTCCAGCTGTTTCTTCTGGACCGATAGCGTCTATGACTTGTTTATTAAGTGAACCTTCAATAGCAGCAAGTTCTTGATGAGCTTTATCAAGATACCATGTGTTACGGTCTTTAATAGCAACATCAATAAAACCAGCATTCTTTAATGCTTGTTCATAACGCTTAAGTGAATACATATACATATCAAGTCCTTCAGCAGCAATATACTCCTGCATTTGCTTCGAAGGAGGATTGTCATCTATTCGCATCCAATCACTTACAGCTACCAAGCCACCGGGTTTGAGAACTCGATAAATGTCTTTTATTAGATCATCTTTATTTGGAATATGAAGAAATACTTCCTTGCTAAACACAAGATCAATTGATTCATCTAGAATATCAAGAGGTCCGGGTTTAACACAACGAAAATGTGTAATGCTAGAAAGATTATACTTTACAGCCAGTTCTTCAGCACGTTTAATGACTAATGATTCAGTATCAATTCCCAATACCGATTTAGCACCATGGTTTTTAATAAGATGTATTGCAGCTCCACCACATCCGCATCCAATATCAAGAACATTTTTACCAGATGCATCAATCCCTTTCATGACTTCATCTATTTCATCTGTTCCGCCGGGGGAAAGAAATCCTTCTCCCCATACAGTCTTTAGTAAATTTAGCTGCTTTGGTCCATAATGGCCTTCATCTGTTAAGCTCATATTATATTAATCAATTTAATTTTTAAAAATTGGAAATTAGTTTTTTTGTTTTTATTATCATGTGTTTAGGAGACATGAGCAATCTCACATCTCCTAGATTTTAACTTAAAGTGTTTTAGGGAGTTGTAAACTCACCTGTCCAAGTCAACATAATAGCATTTGGCGTCACTCGCCCTGCAAACTTACATTTAACACTTTGGGTTACGTCAGCATATTTACCCCAGGCAGCCACTGTTGCAGCGTGGCAGTCACTGTAATCAGGTTGAGTTGAGCCACCAGCGTTAATAAAGCCATCTCCATCACCATCGGTAGCAACGCAAATAAAAGTATCACCCAAACTTGCCCATTCAGCAGTACTAAGAGCAACGCCTTGACAATCAGCTACAATAGTACTGGGAAAGCCTTCTGGTAGTCCTTCTTGAACCCAGAAACCACTGTTGGTATAGTGTTGCAAGTTACGACCATCTGACGTAGCTGATACTTCAATATTAGTCGTTACGTAGCCAGTTCCAGTGAAAGTAACTGTCTCTGCCAATGCAAAACTACTAAAAGCAAATATCGTTGCTAAAGTAAGAATTAATGTTTTCAATAATTTCAAAAGTCCCTCCTATTTATGGGTTAACAATAATGATTAAGTATTAATTTATTAAAATTGCAAACTTTAATTAGAATTTATGTGTTAATTTAGTAAAATTTATTTTGTAATTATTGTAATTTTGTAAAATGCGTAAAAAAAACTTGAAAAATGACCGGCTCAATGAAAAAATGTGACAAAAAAAACCTTACTACTTGGTAGCGGAGGAGGGATTTGAACCCCCGACACAAGGATTATGATTCCTCTGCTCTAACCAACTGAGCTACTCCGCCTTGTTCTAAACCTTAAGTATGTACATACTTACCTATTATCTTATCTGATATCATAAGAGAAGGTTTTAAAACTATAAAAAAAAATTAAATTAATTTATAAATTAATAATTACATAATAATTATGATAAAGTGGAAAAAATTTAATGGGAAGAAAAAGGAGTGGAATGATATTGTAGTTAAGTTTAACGGAAATTATAGACAATTTTGGGAATGGGGTGATTACAAACTTGAAAGAAAATGGGAAATTTATAGATATTTAGGTTTTAAAAATAATAAAGTAACTTATTCAGCTCAACTCATAATTAAAAAATATTGGCCTTTTTGTTTAGTCTATATCCCAGGCGGTGTAAGTAGTGAGTTTGAAAATGGATATTGTTTAGGCATTGAGAAATTTGTTTATAGATTATTAAAATTTTTTTTTATCATTATAAGAATTGACAGCAATTACAATTTCAGTGATGAAATTGAAAAAAAGTTCAAAAGAAATAATTGGACAAAACCTTTTTTTAATCTCAATACAGGGGTTACATGCAACATATCATTAGTGAATGTTAACGATGATAATTGCTTACCAAAAGCTTCATCTAAGTGGAAGTACAATCTTCGAAGATCACTGAGAAACAATCTTTCTTTTTTTATAGAACAAAATCCATTAAAATCTGAAAAAGAAATTATTCAAGTTTCACAAGAAATGATTAAATTTAAAAAAATCACTATAGATAATCCTAACAATGTAATTAAAATATCTAAATATTTTGACAAAAATATTATAATTATTAAGTGTTTGTCAGATAAAGGTGAAATGCTAGGCTTCAGATCAGCCTTAGTTTTACATAAAAGAGCATGGGATATTTATGCAGCTACAAATAGTCTTGGAAGAAAATTTAAAGCAGGTTATCCGTTATTAAAAAATTTGATTTATGAATGCAAGTTAAGAGGGGCCATGAGTTATAATCTTCCCCTGGGTACAAAAAAAGATATATTTAAGATTGAAACTGGAGGTCATTTATATAAATTTGTTGGAGAGTGGGAACATACAAATTTTATGCCTTTAAAGTTTTTTTTCAATTATGCCTTGTATATAAGAAAAAGTAACAATAAACTGATCAAAAAAATAGTTTCCTTCATAAAATATTAATTTCACAAATACTGGTTAATATAAAAAATTATTGTTAAACCTAAATAATGAATTTTTCTGATTACAGATCAAATATTCTTGAGAGGTTAAAGCATAAGAAAGTAATAAAAAATTTTGACAATTATTTTAATGCATTTGTTTCATCTTATTTTGAAATAATTCCTTTTATTGATAAATCTAAAAGTATTTTAGAGGTGGGATGCGGATCAGGAATGCTAATTAATTATTTAAGAAAAGAAGGATTTAAAGTTGATGGAGTTGAAATATATCAAGAGGGTTTTTCAGATTTTAAAATTATTAGTGATACTTTGAATGTTAGTAATTTTATCAAAATAACTGACATAAACGATTTTTTTCCAGATAAAAAATATGATGTGATTTTTTCTTATAATGTAATAGAGCATATTGATGATTGGGAGAAAACTCTGAATAGTTTAAATATATTTTTGAAAAAAGAAGGGGTTATAATATTTATTTTACCAAATTATAGTTTTCCTATTGAACTTCATTATATGATTCCTATAATTTTAAACAAAAAATACACCTACACAATTTTAAAAAAATATATCAACATAATTGAAAAAAATAGTAATATGATTGGTAGGTGGAAAACATTAAATTTTATTAAAACAAATAATATTGAAAAATTTTATTTAAAAAAAGGTTATGAAGTAAAATATGATAAAGAATATCTAATTAGACTTATATCTAATTTAAGGAAATATCAATCTATAGATAAATCTGTAAAAAAAAATAATAATATAATAAATATAATACTTAAAATATTAGCTCGCATTTTATATGAAATTAATTTTTTAAAATTTTATACAAAATTACCTCTTTGTTTTCAGCCATTTGTTAAGATAATTGCTCGAAAAAAAGGAACTTAAAATACAATCAACTATTACATTGCTATCAATGAACTGACATCAATATTTAATTATATTTGTTTCAATATTATTTGTAATTGAAAACGATACAAATTATCTATAAATAAATATGAATGCATAAAACAATTAAACTGAAGATACCTGATAGTAGTTTTATTTATAATGAAATTGTAGCTAAAGGGTATTATGTATGTGAAAATTGTTTTGATGAAGAAATTTTAACAAATATTCAAAAATTTTGGATAGATTATTTTTCAGAAAAAAATAGAAAATCCTTTAAAAGTAAAAATATGTTTGGATTAGCTCAATCAATAGGAGAAAAGAATGATGATTGTTATTTGAAAAATGAAAAATTTTATATGTATAGATCCAAAGATTTTTTATGGAATGAACCAACTCATGAATTAACAAGGAATTTATCTAGTGAGATAAATAAAATTAGAAATAGGATTTTAAATTTAGATAAATACCATGGATTAATTATTGAAAAAGATAGAGAAATGATGTTCTCTCAAGTAAATTTCTACCCTGCAAATAGTGGATATGCCTTTGAACACAAAGATACTAAAAGTAATAAAGTATTAATAAGTTGTATGTTTAATATAACTTTTAAAAATATTCATTTTGATAAAGGAGGTCTTTATTTGATTATTAATAATCAAAAAATTGATGTAGATGAAATAATAACACCATGTTCAGTATTTTTTTATAATGGAAATTTACCACATGGAGTTGATAAAATCATTTCAAAAAATATTGGCAGAATGGCTGGCTATCCAATGAAACAATTTTTTTTAAATAAAACAACTTTGCCTAAATATCTTCAGTTTTTAATCCAAGCAGACATTTCAATCAGAAAAAGATTAAACTTAAAAAATCAAATTAAACAAGGAAATTCATCTCTAATATAATATTGAGATATATTTTGAAATAGCTTAAAAAAAATTAAACTTTTGATATAAATATTTTTTATTGTTTATCCTCTGATGATGAGTTAAATCTTCATTCTTGTATTTAATATTAAATAACCTTTCAAATTCTTAAGTGTAAATGAATTTTCTAAAAAACTCATTAACTGTAACTTTCATAACTCTTTTAAGTAGAATAACTGGTTACATAAGAGATGTTTTTTTTGCAAACTTTCTTGGCACATCTTTAAATTCTGATTTATTTATTTTCGCTTTAAAAATACCACTATATCTTAAAGCAATTTTGTTTGAAAATGCATTCACCAGTGTTTTTATTCCACAGATTATGATTGTTAATTCAAAAAATTTAGATAAGAAAAGTTTTTTTTTTATTTCAAACTTAATTAATATATTTTTAATAATTTTTTTTCCTGTATTTATCATAGTTGAAATATTCATGCCACAGTTTTTGCATGTAATTGCCCCAGGTTTTTTTGAATTTCATAATACTGACTTATTTATAAAAGTTGCTAGAATTATATTTCCTTATATTTTTTTTATAATAATTAATGCATTTTTCATTGGAATTTTAAATTCTGGTTTTAAGTTTGCAATTGCTGCCAGTATTCAAATAGTAATAAATTTAACTCTTATTATTTCTCTATGGTTAGCTTATTTATTTAATCTTTCTTATCTACTCCTAGCTTCTTATGCGATAGTTTTAGGAGCTATATTACAAACTTTGATTCTATTTATGAAAATTAAAAAAAAATATATGTTATATTTTCATTTTAAAATTAATCTTGATAAAAAAACAACATTTTTTTTTAAAAAATTCTTTTCCAGTGTATTAATTCATGGAGTAGTAACGATAAATAAATTAATCGGCTTTGCATTTGCAACTTTTTTTGTATCTTCTGTTTCATATTTGCATTATGCAGACAGAATATATCAATTACCTTTTTCAATTATAAGTGTATCTATTGCTATAGTTTTATTGCCAAATATTACCAAGTTCATTAAAGAAAATAATTTAGAAGAAGCCTTATTTATTCAACAAAGATCATATATTTATGTAATTTATTTTATTCTTCCCTCATCTTTTTTCTTATTCTTTTTCTCGGATTTAATAGTATCTACTCTTTTGGAAAGAGGACAATTTAATGAAATTTCAACTATTTATACTTCAATATCATTAAAAGGTTTTGCTATAGGCCTTCCTGCCTTTTCTTTGATTTCTATTTTATTACCTTATTTTTTTGTAGTAAATAAATTAAATACTTTAATAAAAATTTCATTGATTATAATTTTGTTTAATTTTTTATCAGTTTATTTTTTTCAATTATATTTTGATTTTAAAGGCATATCTTATGCAATATCATTATCTTCATGGTTTTTTGTTTTTTTAATATATTATCACATGGTTAATTTAGGTTTTAATTTTTATAGCAAAACATTACTAATATTAACTTTAAAATA
>CACLJX010000021.1 GCA_902607435.1 uncultured Alphaproteobacteria bacterium
CAGTTAACAGTAAATCCATAAGGCTGATAATGAAAACAAGAGTCGTATCCTTAAATAAACCGATAAATGTATTAACTATACCTGGTATAACAATGCGCAGTGCTTGAGGCATAATAACTAGAGCCATCATTCTCCAATACCCAAGACCAACTGCTTGTGCTGCTTCATATTGACCTTTTGGAAGCGCTTGAAGCCCACCTCTTACAACTTCTGCCATATAGGCTCCACCAAATATGGTTAAACCAACTATACATCTTAAAAGATTATCAATTTCTATGCCTTGCGGAACAAATAAAGGAAACATGACTGCTGCAAAAAATAAAACAGTAATAAGAGGTATGCCTCTCCAAAATTCAATAAACATTACTGATAAAATTCTAACAACTGGTAATTTAGATCTTCGTCCAAGAGCAAGAACAATACCTAAAGGCAAAGCAAAAACAATACCTATGGATCCTAAAAGAAACGTTAAAAACAAGCCTCCCCATTTGTGAGTACCAACATGTTCAATTCCAAGAGTCTCATTCCCAGACAAAAGAAAAAAGGCTATGATTGGATAAACTGCGAAAAGAAAGATTCCAACATAGTGTTTATTTTTTAAATTAGGTATGAAAAGTAAAGCAGTTGCGCTAGCTAAAATAATAAATGCTAAATTTATTCTCCATTGCAATTCATCTGGATAAAACCCATAAGTAAAAAAATTAAACCATACTTTGATATAAAGCCAGCATGCCCCTGCTCTATATTTTACTTTATTTTCATCATACCATTCACAAACTGTACGATCTTCCCCGCTCCACACAGCATCAAGAATCGCCCATTGAAAAAAAGGTGGAATAGCTACATATAAAATATAAATACCTAAAAAGGTAAGAAGAGAATTATACCATGTTGAAAATAAGTTTTGTCTCAACCATCCAATAACTCCTATGTTTATTACTGGAGGTTTTTTAACACTTTGATTCATTTGTATATTCATTTTAACTATCTTTTAATTTCATTGCACTATTGTACCAATTCATCAATAAGGAGATGGTAATACTTAAAGTTAAATAAACAGACATTGTAATTGCAAGTATTTCAACTGCTTGTCCTGTTTGCATCAATGCTGTTCCTGCAAAAACATGCACCAAATCAGGATATGCTATTGCTACTGCTAAAGATGAATTTTTTGTCAAATTGAGGTATTGACTGGTAAGTGGTGGAATAATGACACGCATTGCTTGTGGTATAATTATTAAGCGTAAAATTGGCACTCTTTGTAAACCCACAGCATTTGCTGCTTCTATTTGTCCTTTATTTATTGCAAGAATTCCTGAACGAACATTTTCAGCAATAAAAGATGCTGTATATAAAGATAGGGCCAGAAGTAATGCTACGAGTTCAGGAATAAGTCTAATACCTCCTTTAAAATTAAATCCTTTTAAAACAGGATCTTCTAAGTACATTGGGGTATTATTTAGAAAGGAAACAATTAAAATGGGAATAATAAATATAGCTAAAGATGCATAAAACACAGGGAACTGTTGACCTGTAAGAGCTTGTCTTTTTTTAGCCCAAAAAAATAAAAAAATAATTGAAATTATGGAAAATATTCCAATTAATAAAACATAGTTAAAACCAACTTCTGGAATAGGTTTGGGTATAAATAAACCTTTTAGGTTTAAATAAAAACTATCTCCTATATTAAGACTGTTCTTTGCTCTGGGAAGAATTCTTAAAACTGCATGATACCAAAAGAACAGTTGAAGCAATAATGGAATATTTCTCAGTACTTCGACATAAAAACCACAGAACCTAGCAACTAACCAATTATCTGATAATCTTCCGATACCAATTAAAAATCCAATTATTGTAGCTAGAAAAATTCCTAAAACAGCAACTAAAACTGTATTTAATAAACCAACAACAAACGCATTAAAATATGTATGGGAAGCTGTATGCTCTATAAAAGGTAAATAACCGATATCAAAGAAAGAAGTTTCCCATAGAAAAGCAAACCCATGGGATATCCCATTGGCCTTCATATTAGTTGCAGCGTTATTTACAATCCAACCTATGGATCCAACAACAAGAACCATAACTATTATTTGAACAACTATAGATCTAAATTTTCCGCTTTTAAAAATATCTTGTTTAGGGGGTTTGATAATATCTGTTCTTACATTCATTTTATAGTTCCACAAAAAAAATATGCTCGGTTATTATACCGAGCATATATATAGTTTTAAATAGTATTTTAATACTTATCTAATTGGTGGTGCGTATATTAGACCGCCATTTTTCCAACCAGCATTAGGTGAGCCTGCTCTAGCAAGAGCTAAAGGAGTGTTTGCACCAACATGACGTTCGTACATATCACCATAATGACCAACTTCGAAAAGAGCCCAATAAGCCCAATCTTTATCTAGGCCTAAATGTCCACCTTGATCACCTTCAACACCAAGGATACGCTTCACTTCAGGAGTTTGACTAGTATCACCAACGATGGTTTTAAGAGCATCACCAGCTTCTAGACCTAGTTCATCCCAAGTAATTAAAGCATTAAGAGTCCAGAAAACAATATCACTCCAAGGTTCATCACCTTCACGAGTAACAGGACCTAGAGGTTCTTTTGAAATAGTTTCTCCAAGAACCATATGTTCATCTGGTTGAGCAAGCTTTGTTCTTTGTGCTGCTAGACCTGATTTATCTGTTGTATGAACGTCACAACGACCAGAATCATAAGCTGCAAGAACTTCATCAGCTTTTTCAAAAACAACTGGTTCATAACTCATACCATTAGCTCTGAAAAAATCAGCTAAGTTAAGTTCAGTTGTAGTACCTGTGTTAACACATACACTAGCACCATCTAGTTCTAGAGCGCTTGTAACTCCAAGAGCTTTAGGAACCATGAAGCCTTGTCCATCATAAAAGTTAACACCATTAAAAGTTAAACCAATTTTTGCATCACGAGATAAAGTCCAAGTAGTATTTCTTGAAAGAATATCGTACTCGCCTGCAGTTAACTTTGTAAAACGTTCTTTTGCAGAAACAGGAAAATATTCAACCTTGTCATCTCCACCTTTACCAAAAATAGCAGCTGCTACAGCACGACATACATCTACGTCAATACCAACCCAGTTACCATTTTCATCAGGGTTAGAGAAACCAGGTAATCCCTGACTCACACCACAACGAACGTGTCCTCTATCTTTAGTATCAGAAAGAGTATCTGCTATAGCAGATGTTCCAAATGATAACATTAAAACAGAGGCAAATAATTTTAATACATTAGAAATTTTCATATGTATTTTCTCCTTTTTAATAATATTATTAAATAGTTTTTACTCAATGCTCTAAGAAGTGTAAATGATCAATACTTTATTTATTTTTTTTAATACAAATATATAATACATATAGTAGCTAGAATATTATATATAACAAGATATAGAAAATGAATTGGTTTATAGTAGTATATTTTTTGATAAACGGATCGTGGATAGAGGCAGATAAATTAGGAAAAGAAGGTTGGTCTCCTATTATCCAACAAAATTATAAAGTTTGTATTCAAAAAATTAGAGAATCTAATGAACGTTTTCAAAAAATAGCAGATTATAGAGAAACAGAATTAGATATAAAATTTAAATGTGAATGTAGAAAAAATTTAGATCAAGCTAATGAAATTAATTGCAAAAAAAGAAATTGGTTTCAAAAAACATGGGATAAAATTAGTATAAACACAGATTTTTTATCTATTAAATAATTATTTATGTTATTTTTAGACAACTCATATCTAAAAGAATTTGAATGTAAAATTGTTAATATAAACAACAATCAAATTGTTTTAAATCAAACAATTTTTTATGCTAAAAGTGGTGGTCAGCCAGGAGATACTGGAACTCTTAGTAATAAAGAATATGATATTAATATTATTGACACATCGTATGATGTGGAAAAAAACATTGTTCATATAACTGAAAATGATATCAATTTTGACATTAATGAAAAAGTTAAAGGAAAGATTAATTGGAAAACAAGATATAAACATATGCGAATGCATAGTGCTCTTCATCTTTTGTGTTCTGTAATACCTTTTGAAGTAACCGGTGGTCAAATTGGATTTGATAAAAGTAGATTAGATTTTAATATACAAGATAGCAAAATTGATAAAGAAGAAATCGAACATAAAATAAATCAAATCGTAAAACAAGATCTTGAAATATCATATCAATGGATTACTAATGAAGAATTAGATAAACAATCTAAACTAGTAAGAACCATGTCTGTTAAACCTCCTAGAAAAACTAATAGAATACGTTTGGTAAAAATTGGAAATGTTGATTTACAACCCTGTGGAGGAACTCATGTTAAAAGTACTAAAGAAATCGGTGAGATTAAAATTGGAAAAATAGAGAATAAAGGTAAAATGAATAGAAGAGTAAATCTATCGATTAATGGCTAAGAATCTGACTTAAAAAAAGTTTTGTTCTCTCACTTTCTGGATGATTAAAAAATTTATCAGGCTGTGCTTCTTCAACAATTTTCCCTTCATCCATAAAAACCATACGATTGGCAACTGTTTTCGCAAATCCCATTTCATGAGTCACAACAATCATAGTCATGCCTCCTTCTGCAAGATCGACCATTACATCTAATACTTCTTTAATCATCTCAGGATCAAGAGCTGAAGTTGGCTCATCAAATAACATGATATTGGGATTCATTGCCAGAGATCTTGCAATTGCCACTCTTTGTTGTTGGCCACCAGATAATTGTCCTGGATATTTATTTGCCTGTTCAGGAATTTTGACCTTTGTTAAATGTTGCATGGCCAATTCTTCAGCTTCTTTTTTTGGCATTTTTTTAACCCATATAGGGGCTAAAGTAACATTTTCTTTTACTGATAAATGAGGAAATAAATTAAACTGTTGAAAAACCATTCCTACTTCACGTCTTACACTATCAATATTTTTCAAATTTCCTGTTAATTCAATTCCATCAACGACAATTTTACCTTCTTGATGCTCTTCAAGTCGATTAATACATCTAATCATTGTGGATTTTCCTGATCCGGAAGGTCCACATACAACTATACGTTCTTTTTTATCTACAGATAAATTTACATTTTGTAATACATGTAAATCACCAAACCATTTATTAACGTTTTCAAGAAGAATTATTGGTTGTTCTGACATTACTATAATTATTTGAGCCTGTATTAATACCTGTTTTAAAATATTATTCCATTAATTAATAAAATTTTGTAAAGCAATAATTTCTATCTAAATGGAGGGGCATATAAAAGACCTCCTTCTGAATATAGTTTATTCATACCTCGACTCAAATTCATTATAGTATTAGGTCCTAAATTATTATTAAATATTTCCTTATAATTACCAATTTCCTTAATAATATTGTATGCCCATCTCTCTTCGAGCTCAATCATATCTCCAAAGGAACCTACTATACCTAATAATCTTAATATTTCATTATTATTAGATTCTAAATAGTTATCAATGTTTTTTGAGGTGATATTTAATTCCTCAGCAATAATCAAAACCTTTAAACTCCAAGAAACAACATCTTTCCATTGATCATCACCATGTCTTACAAGTGGACTAAGAGGTTCTTTTGAAATCAATTCTGGTAAGATAGCAAAGTTATTAGAATTTGGAAGTGATATTCTTTTGTTAGCAAGTTCAGTAATAAAATTGGAATATACATCACAACGTTCTGATATAAAATTTTCAAATGCTTCATCATCAAATTCAACATGAATGGGAACATAATAAATATTATTTTTTTCAAAAAAAGCATCAATATTATATTTAGAAGTCGTGCCATCTATAACACAAATAGATGCACCATCTAAATCTTTGGCAGATAACACTCCTAGAGAAGAACGCATCATAAAGCCTTGCCCATCAAAAAAATTTATACCAGTAAACTCAAAACCTAAATTTACATCTCTAGAAAATGACCAAGTAGTAATTCTTGAAAGCATATCTACTTCTCCACCTGCTAAGATAGGAAATCTAGATCTATTTGTTGTAGTTATAAATTCAACTTTACTAGGGTCAGAAAAAATTGCAGTTGCTACTACTCTACACATATCGACATCAAAACCGATCCAATTACTTTTATCATCTAAAGTTGCAAATCCAATGCGTGGTTCTGAAACACCACATATCAAATATCCTCTATCTTTAACCTCATCGAGAACTGAAGCATTTAATGGAAAAAAATGAATAAAAAAAACAAAAATCAAAAGAAATTGTCTAAAAAAATACATAAATAAATAATATACTTTCTTTATATTTAATCTAATTTAACATTATTATTTTATAACAAACACTATTAAAAGTATTTTTTTCTATAATTTATTAAGATAAAATGAAATTAAAAACTAAACTTACTAAGATTGGTAGAGAACCCAAAAAAAACAAAGGTTATGTAAATCCACCTATATACAAAGGATCTACTATAATATTTGATAATTTCAAATCTTATATAAAAGATAGAGATAAAACTGATGATGAGAGTTCAAAATATGGAATACAATTTAATCCTACTACTGAAAATTTTGAAAAAGCAATAACATCGCTTTATGATGCAACAGATACTGTAGCTACTCCTTCTGGATTGTCTGCATTAATAATTCCTTTTTTGTGCTTTCTAAATAAAGGGGATAGTGTTTTAGTTACTGATGCCTTATATAATCCTACAAGAAATTTTTGTGAAAAAATTTTAATAAATTTTGGTATAGAAATTATATATTTTCACCCAACAAAAAATATAAATAATTTTAATAATTTAATTAAAAATAATACAAAATTAATTTTTTTAGAATCTCCAGGTACAGCAACTTTTGATATTATGGATTTCCCAAAAATAACTAAAATTGCAAAAAAAAATAATATAATAACTGTAGCAGATAATACTTGGGCATCTCCAATTTTTTGTAACCCTCTAAAACTTGGAGTAAATATAATTGTTGAAGCTGCAACTAAATATATAAATGGTCATTCAGACATACTTCTAGGTTTTATAACTTCAGACAAAAAAACTTTTAAAAAAATTAGATTGTTTACAAAAACTATTGGAATATGCCCTGGTTCTGAAGAAATTTATTTAGCATTAAGGGGAATACCTACTCTAAAAACAAGAATCAAAGAAATAGAAAAAAATGCAATAGATTTAGCCAAAGAATTAGTTAAAAATAATAAGGTTAAAAAAGTATATCACCCAGCTTTAATAGACCATCCTAATCATAGAATTTGGAAAAGAGATTTTTCCGGAAGTACTGGCCTTTTCACTTTTGAATTAAATAAAAAATATTCTAATAATATCTTAGAAAATTTTTGTAAAAAATTAAAGATTTTTAAAATTGGATATAGTTGGGGAGGATTTGAAAGTTTGATAACTTTTCCAACAATTACAAAAAGAAAGTATAAAAAAAATTTAAAAGGGTCTTTAGTTAGAGTTTATTGTGGTCACGAAGACAGTAAAGATCAAATCAAAGATATTGTTGATGCTTTAAAAATTCTTAAATAATACTTCTGTGATAGATTTTTATTTTTATTTCACAGCCTCAATTGGTGTAATCTTGTTCGGAATATCTAAAGGTGGTTTTGCTGGACCCATAGCTATTTTAGCTATACCAATCATGTCATTAAGTATGAGCCCTGTAGTTGCTGCTGCAATTTTGCTTCCAATTTTGTTAGTTATGGATGTTGTAGCTATGTATATTTATTGGAAAAAATGGGATCTAAAGAATATTAAAATTATAATTCCTCCTGCAATATTTGGAATATTAATAGGTACTTTAACATTCAAATATAGTTCTGATGATAGTATTAGAATTATTATAGGAACTATTGCTATTCTTTTTATTTTATTAACAATAATTCAAAAAAACAATATTCTTATTAAATCCACAAAGACAAAAGGAACTTTTTGGTCAATAATTGCAGGCTATACTAGTTTTCTAATTCATTCTGGAGGAACACCTATAAATTTTTTTCTACTACCTCAAAAATTAAATAAAACAGTTTATGTAAGTACTATGACACTAGTATTTCTTATTATTAATACAATTAAACTTTTTCCATATTATTACTTGAATCAATTAGTAATATCAAATTTAACAGTCTCACTAATTTTATCACCTCTAGCTCCAATAAGTATATATTTAGGTTATTATCTTCATAAAAAAATTAATGAAGAAATTTTTTATTTTTTTATATATTTTTTTCTTGGTATTGGGGGGATAAAATTAATTTATGATGGAATTTTTTAGTGTAAACCTTCAGCTATATGTATAATCCTCTCTGCTATATCTGCATTTAAAAAGCTTAGCGCTTTTTTATATTCTTTTGATACATAACATTCTTTTGCTTTTTCTGGAGAATCAAAAACCGATACAACTATTCTTTCATATTTTTTACCTTCAATATTGATTACCTTCCCTCCTCTCACTAAAAATTTACCTCCATGTAAATTAACTGCGGGACCAGCTAAAGTTACATATTTTTTAAATTCATCCTGATTCTTAACATTAACACAAGCTATCCAATAACCTTTAGCCACGATTTATTTCTCCTTTAAAGTTTGTTTTATAATTAGCCCTTTTATTCTTTCTTAATCCAAATGGACCTGGAATAAATAAAGTCATAGTATCTTTATTAGGTTCAAGATCAACTCTATGCAAATTATCTGCTGACCTAAAACCAATATACCCTGGTGCACGCCAAAATTTACCTTTATTTGTTGTTTCCCAATAACCTCCTTTTAGAATGATTGTAATATAAGGGCACATGTGGTTATGAACTCCATCACCATGATCATTATCTAACATTCGATGAATTATAATATTAAAAGGAAAAAATTTAGGTCTTTTTCTAAACAATACATAGTATCTTTCCATCCAAGGTTTAGCTTTATTATATTCTGGATGTGAAGGACCTCTATCTAAAACTAATTTTTTTCTACCTAGTTTATCTAATAATTTTAAAAACATTTTTTATCGCAAACTAGCTTCAATATTTCCTCCATCAACTGTTATTATGCAAGCTGTGGTTTTTAATGAGCGTGATAAATAAAAAAAGGCATTAGCAACATCTTCTGGTTTAACTTCTTTTCTTAGTAAGTTTCCTGACATATAAGAACTGACTGATAAACCTCTAGCTTTTGCTCTTTTTGAAATTATTTCTTTTGTCATTAAACCACTTTTAATTCTATCTGCATTAATTCCATTAAAACGGATTCCATATTTACCAAATTCAAGAGCATATTGCTTCATTAAAAATAGTAAAGTTGCTTTTGGCAATCCATAGGAAGCAAAATTAGCCCCAGGGTTAACTGCTTGTTTTGAAATATTAAATAATATTGAGCCTCCAGTTGATTGTCTTTTAAAAATTTCAACAGATTGTTGAGCAAGATAATGATGAGCAAAAAAGTTAATTGCAAAACTTTTATCTAAAACAAGTTTATCTATATCTTTAAGAGATCGCTGAATTGCAAAACCTGCATTAGATATTATAATATCAATACCGCCATATTTCTTTGATATTTTCTTTAATACTTTTTTGATTTCAGATTCAATAGTTACATTACATTTAAAGTAAGACATTCCATTAATTTTTTTATTATTAATAAAATTGTCTAATAAAACTACTTCAGAACCTTCATCTAAAAATTTCAAAGCTGTTCTGTAACCTATAGTACCTAGACCACCTGTAATTACAGTCACATTTCCCTGTAATGGCAAATTAGACTTTTTTAGTTTAGCTAATTCAAGAGGCCAATATTCCATACGAAATATTTCCTTTTCAGAAATTGATTTGAATTTATTATATTTAAAAGCATCAATCATAACGGATAATGAATTAGTTCCAACATCCATTGCAATTTTTGCTTCTTTAAAATTCTTACCAGTAGAAAATAAACCTATTCCTTTAACAGCTATTAGTCTTGGATTTGGATCATGCATTTTTGCATTTTTATTTAAATGCTTATTACGAT
>CACLJX010000022.1 GCA_902607435.1 uncultured Alphaproteobacteria bacterium
GATCTTAAAGAGAACACAAGCGTGGCGTTATAATGTAAGTGATACCAATTAATCTAAATTAATGTAAAAAACTAACTTATGAAGATCACTGATTATGACTATGTTGAACCAAAAGGAGTTAATGGAAAGATCCTCATCACTTCTTTCCCAGGTTTAGATGAAAATGGTATTTTTCAGGAATTAAATTTTCAAACACAATTAAATATTTTGCAAAAAAATAATTGTAGTTCCATTACTTCTTTTGTGGGAGATAAAGAATTTGATAAACTATGCAATAAAAAACAATTTATAGAGAATATTTATAAACACAATATTAAATGGTATCATTTACCTATTTCGGATCTTTCAGCACCTGATTTAGAATTTAAATATCAGTGGCAAACAAAAAAAGTTTTGTTAAAAAAAGAATTAATAGCAGGTAATAATATTCTTCTTCATTGTTGGGGTGGCAAAGGTCGTGCTGGTACTGTTGCGGCAATTCTTTTAATTGAATTTGGTGAAAATAAAAATAAGGCAATCAAAATAGTTCGAGCCAAAAGAAAAGGGGCAATTGAATCAAAAATACAAGAGGATTTTATTCTATCTTATAGACCTATCAATTAATTTAAAAATAAACTGTCAGATTAAAAATATTTTGGAGTACGAAAAGAATAACAAACGATATTAAAGCAGCAATAATAGGCAATACAACCCAACCAACAGCAATCTTACTTGCTATATCCCACTTTACTTCTTTCCCTCCCTTAAGAAGCCCAATACCAATTACAGCTCCTACAATAGCTTGAGAGCTAGACACGGGCACAAGAGGAATAGAAGGAAGATTAATTGAATGCAGAAAATTACTTATACCCTGTGAGGCAAAAAGAAATAAAACTATAGAATGAGAAATAACAACAATAAAAGCTGCCACTGGAGAAAGTTTAAGTAGATCGTTGCCAACTGTGAGCATTACTCTTTTTGAATAGGTTATAACTCCAACTGCAATAGCAATTCCACCTAACAAAAACAATTGACCAGTTGATGATAAAGTTAAAATATTCATGAAATTAATTTCAGTAAATGGGGAGATTGGAACAAAGACGCCCATTACATTGGCAATATTATTTGCTCCCAAACTATATGCCCCAAATGCACCTGCAAGAAGTAGAGCTGTACGTGTATACGCATCTAATCGCAATAAGTGAAGACTAGTTGTTTGCAATAATTTTTTTGTTAGAATAAAAAAAAACATAGCAATCAATCCTGCAATAACAGGACATAACACCCATGTTAAAATTATTGTTACCAAGATCTGTATGTTAGTAGATGAACCGGTATAAATATTCCAACCTACAATGGCTCCCACAATGGCTTGAGTAGTAGAGACAGGTAATCCAGATTTTGTCATCAGATAAACAGCAAGTCCAGCAGCAACGCAAGCTGCGAATGCCCCAGGCATTGCATTTATAGATCCCAATTTTCCAAGTGTTGCTGTTGTACCGGCTCCACTAATGACAGCACCTAATATTACAAAGATACCACAAACAATAGCAGCTGTTTGAAAACGTATCATACGAGTGCCAACAGCTGTTCCAAAAACATTGGCAGCATCGTTGGCACCTAGTGACCATCCTAAAAATAATCCTCCAAGTAGAAAGACTAGTATCGTTAAATCCATGAAATAATATTAAATAGCTCTTTTAATGGCGTAGATTTGAACCTCATCTGCAATATCCTCTGCATGATCACAGATACGATCAATTTTTTCAACAAAGTAACGAAGGTGCATTTTTTTATCTAGAGATAAATCAGTATCAAATATTTTGCGTGCTAATGATGAAAACTGCTTATCTGATTCTTTTTCATAATAAGTTACTTTATGTGCATTATCGCGAACTGACTTGATGTCGCGAAAAAAAGATCGCACTGTTAAACATAAAGATTCTACACAATTAACAACTGTTTCAGTTAAATTTTTTAGATCTTCATGAAATTCTTCTGGAAAATCTGGTTTTTGAATAGAAAAGTGATAGCAATTTCCTTGATACATTCCAATGAGCTCATCCATATGTTCAAGCAATCTTAAAACATCGCTACGCGAATCAGGAATTAAGGTTTCTTCATATAGTGTACGCTCAACTTCTTTTGTGATTTTATCAGCTTTACTTTCCATTTCACTGACTTGTTTCACCATTTCATCAAATTTATTAGAGGCGCCATTGCTTAAATACGAAGGAATAATTGTTTTAAAAACAAGACCAACTTCAGAGAGAATGTCTACAAATTGATCAATTTCTCGCTCTAATTGTTTTGTTTGTCCAAATATGGATTCTGTTTTAAAGCTAAACATAATCGGCTGCTTATAGATAAATAAATTAGATAATCAAATGATACATTAATATTTCAAATTTACCCTAAATAATTTAAAAGCAATCAAGTTATATTTTCTTAAATATTTAATATTTTTTATAGCAACACAAATGAAAAAACTTTGGTTTAAACAAAAATCTCATGTTCATGGTAGTGGCTTGTTTACTGTCCAAATATAAAAAAAGGAACAAAGATCATTGAATACATAGGTGATAAAGTTACTAAAAAAGAAGGCGATAAAAGAGCTGACAAACAAATTAAAAAATACAAAAGAAATAAAAATAATGGAATGGTGTATATTTTTGAACTAAATAAACTATATGATATTGACGGGTCTGTTGCGTATAATCATGCAAAACTTATTAATCATTCCTGTGATCCTAATTGTGAAGTAGAAATAATTAATAACGAAATATGGATTTCTGCCATAAAAAATATAAAGAAAAAACACTGAACTTTCCTACAATTATGGCTATTCATACGATGCTGATTATGTTGATCATATCTGTAAATGTGGATCATCTAAATGTGTTGGCTATATTTTAGATGAAGATCATTGGCTAAAATTAAAGAAGAAAAAAAACTAAATCTTTAATTTAAATTCCATTAGGAATTAAAATATAGTGGATAGTTAATACAATTCCTACAGAAACAGAGAGACCAAAAATCATTTTTAGAAAATCTTTACCTATTAAAGGAAAAACATAACGCAATTTATAATCTTTGTTCATTGTAGCAATTGCTAATTCTCTTCCACATAATAATCCAACAAAGACCCAAGTGGTTGACATTGGAATATCATTATATTGTTTAAAATAAAGAAGTATAATAGCATAAATAAAATCAATAATAGTTGCTGATCTAGTGTAACGTGTTCCAGTTTTAGAATAGACAACTTTTTGAATGCGTCCTCCCTTATCCCAAAAAATATAAAAAAGTAAACCTGATAGTACAACAATTGATATTAACAATAATTGTACAGATAATTGTCGCGGAAGAAAAACTGCAATGTTTGCCACGTCATGACTCAGCCATGTATACCAAAGAAAACCAGTTGTGCACCATTGGCCAATTACCCAAGATCGACGATGATTCTCTTTTACTTTATCAAATTTTTCATTAATAAAATAACTTACAACAAGCCACACAAGATACGCAACAGTTGCTGCTAACCCATAACCAATGACAGATTTCATTAATACTTTTTCTAAAACAACTGTTGATGCAAAAGCAGATAGTACTAAAAAGGTTGTAGAGACAGGAATTCCACCACGCGTCAGCATGACCAAAATTAGTGGTGCAGCTGCGTGATACCATTGAATAGTTTGATACGGAATTTTATTTAATCTTCCAAAAGTAATATCACCATCATTAACAGACCAACCATAGAGTAAAGTAAAAGTTAAGACAGCAGAAGCAGCTGTAGCCAACCAATACCATTTGAAGCGTTGGTTAGAGGCAATAAAAGTTCCAAGTGTTTGAACAGAGTCATTTGCAACCACTGAATAGGCCGCAAGACTAAATCCTACTATTGTGTATATAAGTGTAAGATCCATTAATTGTACAAAAGATCTTTTTTCAATAATTTTGAACTATTGATTCGGCTAGTAATTTTTTTAATTTTTTTTCATTATTTTGTGGGCATAATTTAGCCCTAAATTTAATTTATACAAATCAGTTCTCACACTATAAAATTAGTTTATGCAGGGGTTTTTTCGATCATTTTTTACCGTAAGTTCTTACACGGCATTTAGCCGTGTTCTGGGTTTTGTTCGCGATATTCTAATTGCAAAATACTTAGGATCAACTGTGACAGCGGATGCATTTTTTGTTGCCTTCCGTCTTCCAAATTTTTTTAGACGTGTTTTAGCTGAGGGCGCTTATAGTGCTGCTCTCATTCCGGTATTCTCTGGTGTTGTTATTGATTCCAAAGATGACAAAGAAGCAGCTGATTTTGTAGAAAATACAATGTCTTTTTTGTTGTGTATTACAGTTCCACTTACGATCATTTTTTATTTTGGCATGCCTTATATTATTCAAATTTTAGCACCTGGATTTTCAGACAACAAAGAAGCTTTTGACCTAGCGGTGCATTTTGGAAAAATTATATTCCCTTATCTTATTTTTATTTCTTTAGTCGCGCACTTTACTTCTATTATGAACGTACACGGCAGATTTGCAGCAGGATCATTTGCTCCAGCTATTTTGAATATGAGTTTTATCCTTTCTCTTTTTATTTTAACACCACTACTTCCTTCTGCCGGTCACGCATTATCTTATGCTGTGTTAATTGGCGGCCTATTTCAATTTATATTAATGTACAAAGCTGTTCTTAATTTTTATCGTCCTCGTATTAGATTACCTGAACTTAATGTACGTATACGAAAATTTTTTACATTATTTATGCCAGGAGTTATTGGCTCAGGCGTCATTCAACTTAATATTATTATTGGCACCATAATTGCATCTCTTCTTCCAATCGGTGCTATCAGTCATATTTATTATGCTGATCGTTTAAATCAATTACCTCTTGCTATCTTTGGCATAGCTATGGGTATTGTTTTGCTACCCTCGCTTTCTAAAGCAATTAAAAATAATGATAAAAAGAAGATTCACACAACACAAAATAGGTCTATTGAATTTTGTTTATTAATTTCTCTTCCCTCTGCAGTTGGTTTGTATTTTTTATCCGAACCGATTATTTATATTTTATTTGAGCGAGGTGCATTTTTAAGTATTGATACTTTATATACTGCTAGTGTTTTATCCATGTTTGCACTTGGTCTTCCTGCTTATATATTAATTAAGTTGCTAGTGACCTGTTTTTTTGCCAGAGAGGATACTAAAACTCCTTTATATGTTTCAATATTTAGTGTTGCAGTTAATATTATTTTATCACTGATACTGATTCAATCGATGCGGGAGGTAGGTATTGCCCTTGCTACAGCTATTAGTGCATGGTTTAATGTACTTTTATTATATTTCGTTCTTAAGATAAGAGAAAATATTATTTTAGATATTCGTCTTATTAATAATAGTATTAAAACTATTATTTGTTCAATTGTCATGGGTTGTGTTTGTTATTTTTTAACCCTTACTTTTTTCCCTCATATGACTATACATAGTGTAATTAGTAACAGTGGAGCGCTTATTTTGGTTATTATGATTTGTAAAATTATTTATATAGCTATGATATTTATGTTAAAAGTTCTGACAATTGATGAACTTAAAAAATATATAAGAAAATAATTATGAAACCTTCCAATAGAATTTTATCAGGCGTCCAACCCTCGGGGGATCTTCATTTGGGAAATTATTTAGGCGCTCTGAAAAATTTTGTATCCCTACAAAAAGAATACGAATGTTTTTTTTGTGTTGTAGATCTGCATGCCATTACGGTGTGGCAGGATCCAAAGCAATTAGCAAACCAAACACGAGAAGTAACAGCTGCTTTTATAGCAGCAGGCATTGATCCTAAAAAAAATATTTTATTTGCTCAATCACAAGTACCTCAACACGCGCAACTTGCTTGGATTTTTAATTGTGTAACACGCATGGGATGGTTAAACCGCATGACACAGTTTAAAGATAAAGCTGGCAAAGATAAAGAAAATGTTAGTGTTGGTTTATTTTCCTATCCTACGTTGATGGCAGCAGATATATTAATTTATTTAGCTACGCATGTACCAGTAGGCGAAGATCAAAAACAACATTTAGAATTGACACGTGATATTGCGCAAAAATTCAATAATGATTTTGAAACCAATTTATTTCCTATTCCTAAGCCATTAATTTTTGGTGAAGCTACCCGTGTGATGAGTTTGCGTGATGGAACAACAAAAATGAGCAAGTCTGATGCATCTCATTATTCTCGTATTATGCTTAATGATTCTCCTGACCAAATTGTTCAAAAAATAAAAAAAGCTAAAACAGACCCCTTTCCACTACCTGCAAATTTAACAGAAGCTAAACAAAGACCGGAAGCCTTCAATTTACTTTCTATTTTGGCAGCGCTAAAAGACCAGTCTACAAGTGAAGTTGTTCAGTTGTATGCAGGAAAAGAATTTTCAATATTTAAAAAAGAGTTAGCTGATTTAATTGTGGATAAAATTGAGCCAATTGAAAAAGAAATAAAAAAACTTTTAAATGACCAAGCTTATTTAGATTCCATAATGACTGATGGAAAAAACAAGGCTATGGCCGAGGCTGATTCGGTTATAGAAAAAGTTTATAGTGTTATAGGCTTTTTAAAAGCTTAAAATCCCCAAGAAAATATTTAATATCTATTTTTTTCATACGAAAGACACAATAATCTCTATATATAAGCATAAGTATGTTGGCACAATCTAACACAACATTAAATATTCAAGCTCTAAAATTTTTACTTGGCAAAGTTGTAATGAGTAATTTTACCTTCGAAACTTTTATTGAAAAAATATTAAAACATTATTTTCCTGATATAATAGAAGCGGGATCTGCAAATGTTTAATAGGATAATAAAAATTAAATTTTCATTTAAATATTATTATTTTATTTTATTAATTGTAATTGGAACATTTTTAATATCAAGTGCCTTCTTAAATGAAAATTTAATCTATGATAAATTTGATTATAATTATATCAAACCAAAAAATCTTGCTTACAATTATGGGATAAATCGCGGAGAATCTATTCAATATAATTCTTATCAATATAATTCTTATAAGCAAAATCTTCTAGCAAATATTGATAAACAACTTACATTTTCTAGAGATTTGGATACAAACCAAGTGTTCACTCTACCTGAAGACTTACATTTGATAAAAGATATTAGCACAAAAAAAGAAAAATTTATTAATTCAATATTGCCACTCGTTATTGCTGAAAATCATAAAATTTTATTTGATAGATCTCGCATAATTGAAATTCAAAATTTTTTAAATCATAATAAAACTTTAACAAGTATAGATCAAAAATTTATAGAGAAAATTGCAGCTAAATATTCAATTAAAATTATAAATAGACATAAAGTTGATATTATAAAAGATTTATTAGATCATGTTGATGTGATACCAAATTCTATTGTTTTAGCCCAGGCCGCTAATGAAAGTGGCTGGGGATCATCACGTTTTGCGAGAGATTTTAATGCTTTATTCGGGCAATACACGTATGATAAAAATAATGGGGTAGAACCATATTATCGAGAAGATGGCGAGAAATATTTAATTAAATTTTTCCCTTCTATTAATCACAGTATCGAATCTTATTTTCAAAATATCAATACTCATTTTGCATATTATGATTTTAGGCAAACTAGGAAATATTTAAGACAAAATCATCAGGTTTTAAATCCGGAAATTCTATGTAAAAAATTAACCACTTATGCAAAAGATAGCAATTACATTCAAACTATCATTTCTATTATAAAATTTAATAATTTAACCCAATATGATGATTTGATAACTATATAATAACCAACTTGTAGTTTATACTAGTAATAAAATTGGTGACCAAACCAACGCCAATTTTTATTCTTATCTTTTGTTGTACAATTTAATCTAGATCTTCCTTTAGCTAATTTCCGCGTTAATCTTATTTCAATTCTTTCATTAAATTTAAACATATCTAGATTAACCTGTCCTTTTACGTCAAAGACAAAACAATTTAAATTTTTTGATAAACTCTCATCCAAAAGAGAAAAACCTATAAAAGGAGGATTGTCAAAAATATGAGGGTTTGTAGGAACAAAATCATAAACTCCCAATCCTTTTGCATTAGCTGCAAATTTTACTCTATCAATATCACCATACTTTTCATTTAAAGAAAATCTTGGAAGAAAATATAAATTTGATGTTTCATTAATAACTCCTGAGTGTTGGCCAAACGCAACCTTAAATTTATAATCTTTTAGTAACTCAATCATCTTTTCATCTACTTCCCCATACGGGTAAGCAAAAAGATCTGGAATTTCACCTAATTCTTTTAGAAAAATTTTGTTAGATTTTTCTATTGATTCATTTAATTCAGCAACAGAAAAATTAACCATATGCCCATGATTGTGTGAGTGAGCTGCAATTGTTACTCCCTCATTTTTTAATTGTCTAATTTCATCCCAGTTCAGGTAATGTCTATTTTCATTATGTATAGTATTTGTTGCGATAAATAATGTTACAGGAAATTTTTTCTCTTTTAAAAGGGGCCAAGCTTTTGTTAAAAAAGATCTATCAGCATCATCAACACTTATACCAATAGTGTGGTCTGGCAGATCTCCATCATTAATAATGGTATCCACAATAAAATCCAATGATTTTACATTGTATTTAGATTTTGAAAATTCTTGTAAGTGCTCTTCAAACTGTTCTAGAGTAATATTAGTTGAAGGATATTTTGAAATATCAAATTTATGATACATGAAAATAGTTGCTGAATTTTTTACATTATTGGCTTGCAGTGTGTTAGGTATCAACATAAATAAGAATAAAAAAAATATATTAAATTGATTAAATACAAAAAATAAATTTATTTTTTTCATGATACTTTTTTTAGATGTAGTTTCGCCGTCTCCTCGCTTTGTACTGATAGAGAATGATAACATTATCCAATCTATACATATTCTTGATCAAAATATCACTAAAATTAGTGACGGCATAATCTCAAAGTATTTAATGCTAAAAAAAGA
>CACLJX010000023.1 GCA_902607435.1 uncultured Alphaproteobacteria bacterium
TGTGCAATTTACGAGTCATGCAACTTGTCATCAAAATTCAATATTTAACCAGATGATCTTTAATTGTAGTGAAGTTTCTTCACGTAATCATCATTATGTTAATTTAATCGGGAAACATTCAGAGGCTAATTTAAAAGGTATTTTTTTTGCAGGAAAAAAGCAAATAATTGATAATAAAACAAATATTAATCATTTTAATCATAGTTGTATAAGTAATCAGACCTACAAAGGTATATTAACAGATGATGCAAAAGCGAGTTATTTAAGCAAAACTTTTGTTGATCAAAAAGCACAAAAAACTGATGGTTACCAACTTAGCAAAGGAATTTTATTATCAGAAGGAGCTTATTTTCATTCTAAACCTGAACTTAAAATATATGCAGATGATGTTAAATGTTCTCATGGCTCTACAATTGGTCCTTTTAATAATGAAGAAATATTTTATTTGAGAACTAGGGGCTTAAACCAAAAAGATGCTAAATCTTTGCTTATCAAAGCGTTTTGTCAGGAACTTTTGAATTTTATAAAAGAGGCGCATTATTTGAAGGAGACTGATACTCTTGTGAATGAGTGGTTACTGAAAAATATAAATTAAAATCAATGTTTGAAAATATTAGAAATAATTTCCCTGTTTTTGAAAAATATCCACAACTTATTTTTCTTGATACAGCAGCTTCAGCACAAAAACCACGAACAGTTATTGAGAGTGTGAGTAATTGTTATTCTTATGAATATGCTAACATTAATAGAGGAGTTTATAAATTAAGTTCAGAATTAACAGAAAAATATGAAAATGTGCGTATTAAAACGAGTAAATACATAAATGCTGAAAATAAAGATAATATAGTTTTTACAAAGAGTGCAACTGAAGCAATTAATTTGGTAGCTTCTTGTTTTAGTGAAAAGTACCTTGATAGTGGTGATGAAATACTTTTATCTTATTTAGAACATCACGCTAATATTGTTCCGTGGCAATTAGCAGCTAAGAAGAAAGGTTTTAAAATTATTGTCATTAATATTAATCAAGAGGGCCAACTTGATTATGAAGATTTTATTAAAAAAATTAATAATAAAACAAAATTTATATCAATTACTCATATGTCAAATGTTCTTGGAACTACAATTGATATACAAATAATAAGAGAACAGGCTAAAAAATTTAATATTCCATTTTTAATAGATGGTTGCCAACATATTGCCCATGCACCTGTAGATGTTAAAAGTTTAGGATGTGATTTTTATGTTTATTCTGGTCACAAATTGTATGGACCTTCAGGAGTAGGAGTTTTGTATATGAAAAATCAATGGCTTAATCAATTTGATCCATATCAAGGAGGAGGAGATATGATAAAAAATGTCGACTTTAAGAAAACAACTTTTACTACTGGTTATCAGAAATTTGAAGCAGGCACACCTCCGATTGTTCAAGTAATAGGTCTTGGAGCTAGTTATGATTTTATGTCGCAATTTAATCTTCAAGAAATATTTAAATATGAAAAAGAGCTTTATGAATATGCAGTTGATAAACTGAAATCATTTAATGATGTCAAGATTATTGGACATTCAAAAAATAAGGGTGCGATCTTATCTTTTACCATTGATAATATTCATCCAAATGATATTGGTTTAATTTTTGATCAGCAGAACGTAGCAGTAAGAACAGGTCATCATTGTGCACAACCGCTTTTAAAGAAATTAAATCTTAATGCTACAACTAGGGCTTCTTTTGGAATTTACAATAATAAAAGTGATGTTGATAGTTTTATTGAAGCAGTTAGGGAGACAAAAAAATTCTTAAAACACAAGTTATAGATAATTATTATATGGATACTGATAAAATATTAGAAGATTCTCTTACAAATAAGAATTCAGTATATTTTAAATCTTTTGACAAAGTAATTAATAGAAAAAATATCAGTGCAAAAGAAATTATTAAAAAGATTAAAACAGTATTTGATCCAGAAATACCTGTAAATATTTATGATTTAGGTCTTATTTACAACTTAGATATCGATAAAGAAAATAATATAGTAATAAAAATGACTCTAACAACTCCTAATTGTCCGGTAGCAGGCTCTATGCCCGAAAGTGTGGGTAAAGCAGTATCTGAAGTAGAGGGCATATCTAGTATTAAAGTTGAACTAGTATGGGAACCAAAATGGACAAAAGATATGATGACAGAAGATGCTAAATTAGCTTTAGATATATTTTAAAATTTGATATTGAGATACTCTATTTATGGAAAACCTGATCACTGTTACTGATAGAGCTGCTTTTCAAATAAAAAAAATTATTAAAGAAGCAGATGAAGCAGTCCTAGGCGTTGTTATTGGAGTTGATAAAACTGGATGCTCTGGATATGCTTATAAACTCGATTATGCAAAAAATGAAAATAATAAAAATTTTGATATAGTTGAGTCAAAAGGTGTAAAGATATTTATTGAACCTACTGCGACTATGTTTTTAATTGGAAGTGAAATGGATTATTCAACAGATAAGTTATCCGCAAGATTTGTTTTTAATAATCCAAATGAAAAAAGCACATGTGGTTGTGGTGAATCTTTTAATATTTAAATATTAATTAAAAATGAAATATAATAATTTTTTTAAAGAATATTCTAACTCTATTTTTAAGTTACTAAATCAAGTTGATACTAACTTAATTGACCTAGCTATAGAATTAATTAAAAAAAAAATAAAATCAGGTAATACAATATATATCATTGGTAATGGCGGCAGTGCTTCGATAGCAAGCCATGTAAGTGTTGATTTTGCAAAAGTAGCTAAAATAAAATCATCAACATTTAATAATTCAAATCTTATTACTTGTTTTGCTAATGATTATGGATACGAAAATTGGGTTAAAGAAGCCATAAAATCATATTGTCTAAAAAATGATTTGTTGATATTGATAAGTAGTAGTGGGAAATCTCCAAATATAATAAATGCTGCTAGATATTGCAGTGGAGAAAACATAGATTTAATCACATTTAGTGGTTTTAAAAAGGATAATGAATTAAGTACATTTGGAAATGTAAACTTTCATGTTGATTCTGAAAATTATAATCTAATTGAAATGACTCATCACATCATTTTAGTTTCTCTTGTTGATATTTTTTCTCAAAAAATACTTTTATAATATTTTCAAAAATTTTATTATTAGCCACCTTAATCAGGTGCAATAGTGATGGTAATATTATCGTATTCTTTTTTAAATTGAACCTGACACCCCAATCTTGAATAACTGTTCGGTTCAAGAGCTAAAGATTCTAGTGTTGTAATTTCTTCGTTTTCTTTATTTTCTAATTTATTAAAGTCGCTGGACTTGACATAAACATGGCATGTACCACAAGCACAACATCCTCCACAAACACCATAGTTGTCTGGGGACAACTCATCTTCTATAGCATCTTTGATGGTCATGCCTTCTTCTACATTAATTGTTGTCTGGTTGCCTTTCCTATCAATTATGTTCATCTTATGAGACATTTTATTACTCCTTTTAATTTTCTTGTTTGTATTAAGTTTTTATCTAAACAAATAATAAAATATTTATCTCACAATATGAACTTGACTTAATGCGCAAATAACTAGTGGATATCAAATTCTTATAATTTCATTATTATAATTACATACTATATAATTCTAAAATATTAGACAAATTATGTAATAATGCTATACAAATATATGCTTTTTATTCATCCAATTTGGGAAAGATATGGTGGTGAATTATCTGAATATATTCCTGTGGGTGTTCCTGTGGCAATTGGATACTTGTCTCAATATTTAATTCAACATGGTCACAAGGTTAAAGTTCATGATGAAGAAATAGAAATTTTAGATGAAGAAAAAATTAAAGAGGTAGTAGTAGATCTACCTAAGCCGTATGTATTTGGCATATCAGTGATGACTGCATCAGCAGGCAGATCATATGAATTAATTAAAATGATAAAGAAATTGTTTCCAGATTCAATAGTGTTATTAGGTGGAATCCATCCGACAGCACTACCTGAAGAAGGACTTGAAAATGGTGCTGATTATGTTTTCCGAGGGGAAAGTGAAAAACCTCTACTGAATTTTTATGACAAGTTAAGATCAAGTCAGAGTGTAAAAAATGTAAGTAACATTTCATATATCGATGATGATGGTAAAATTATTCATAATCCAGAATCAGATTTGATGAGAAATTTAGATGAAATAGATGCGTTTCCTTACCATCTTTTTGACTATAAAAATAAAAGATATAGATCATGGTATATTACTAGATCACGAGGATGCCCTTATAGATGTAATTTTTGTTCACAAAGGTTAATTACTGGTAAGACAGTCAGATACCATTCAACTGAAAGAATAATTAAATTAATCAAAACTTTAGTTACTGATATTGGTGTAGAGCATATATTATTTACTGACGACATATTTACAATAATAGGCACTCGTTTTAAAAATGATTTATTTGAACTTTGTGATCGAATTATTGAAGAAGGCTTGCACAAGAAAGTATCTTTTTATGTACAAACTCGAGCAGATGCAGTTAATGAAGAAATTTTGTTGAAATTAAAGGCTGCTAATATTATTTACATTGGTTTCGGGTTAGAGACAGGTACTGATAGATTACATAAGATTTCTGATAAAGATGCAACAATAGAAACATATGTTAAATCTATAAATTTATGTAAGAAAATTGGTCTCGAACCAAGTGTTTTTATGATTTATGGATTTCCGACAGAAACTAAGCAGGATAGAATAGAAGGAGAACAATTAATAAAAAAACTGGGTTTACATTTTACAAAATTTAATAATATGATTCCATATCCTGGAACAAAACTTTACGAAGATGTAAAAAACAGCCCGCAAATTAATATACAAAAACATTGGAGTAATTTTAATAGCACACTAACTATTACAAGAAGTATTTTTGATACAACACCTCTACCATTTGTGCCTGACACTACAACAGAATGGCAACTCAAAAGGGAAATAACGAAGTCAAATTTCAAGTTTTATCTCCATCCACGTTTGATTTGGGCCATGTTTGCTTTCAAGAAAGGGCCAAACTTTGTTTTATTACCTAAATATTGGTTTTTGAAACCAAAAGAAATATATAAAATATCAAAATCAGGTTTTATTTTTATTACAAATTATATTATTACACTTCTGCCTGAAAAAATTGGAGAACTAATTTACATATTAGTTACAGGCAATAAGGATATCAACAAACCTAGAATACAAATCCAAGAAAGTATACCTACTCCAATCCACACAGAAATGAAAACTATAAGATTAGAAAAGAAGGAAACTAGTATATAAATTATTAATTTAGATTACATACAAACATGTTTATACAAACCGAAACAACCCCAAATCCAGCTAGTTTGAAGTTTATACCAGGTCAAGTTGTAATGGAAAAAGGAACAGCTTATTTTCGCAATGTTGAAGAAGCGAATAATTCTTTATTAGCTCAAAATTTATTTAAGATTGAAGGAGTAGAAGGAGTTTTTTTTGGCTCAGATTTTATTTCCATCACCAAAAATGAAAGTATTGACTGGCTAGTAATGAAATCTTCCATCCTTGGTGCAATTTCAGATCATTATGAATCAGGTGACCCTCTTCTAAATACAATAAATATTAATAAAAATACAGATGAAGAAGTTAAATCTAAAGATAGTGAAATAGTAGTACAAATAAAAGAATTACTTGATAAAAAGGTTAGGCCAGCAGTGGCAATGGATGGTGGAGATATTACATTCGGTGAATATAAAGATGGCATTGTTTTTCTTCATATGAAAGGAGCTTGTTCTGGTTGCCCAAGTTCTACTGCAACTCTAAAAACAGGGATAGAAAACCTTTTCAAACACTATCTTCCTGAAGTCCAAGGAGTTGAACAAGTAGTGGGTTAAAAATGTGATTGAATATTATTTACTACATAAATAAATACAGTTAATATTATATTACACAAAATACAAGTAAGTGGGAGTTTTGCAAGATTTGCAGAAAACTTGTGAATACCTTTAGCAATTCAGCGATTATTAAAATATTTCTGCATTAAAATATTTTTTTCCATCTTCTTATATATTTCTTAAAAAATTATAAAAGTTTATAAGGTGGTTCATAACGAAAAATAATTTCTTTTTCCCCCTTCTCAACAACTACTCCCCAGAATGTATGATCAGCAGGAAAAAGTTTTTTTTCTTTCCCATCAACATACACTTTCCAAAATGGGTTGTAGGAATTAGAAATTACCAATATCCCTATTCCATCAATAGACACGGATAAACGAATTTGATCTGGAGAATATTCTACTACTTCTACACTTGCATCATTAAATTCCAAATTATTATTTAAAACTTCTTTGTTATCCTTTTCATCTAAATAAACAGTATCTCTTAAAGTTTCTAAACTTGCCATTGACATTTCTTTTAAAAGTTTATCCTTATCCTTAAAAAATCTAATTTTTCTTGTAAAAAAAGCTCGAGGTAAAACCGTTTTATTTTCATATATTAATAGATCTTTTCCAGTAAAGTTTTGTTTTAAATTGCTTAGTAATTTATCCAAAGAAAATCCCTTTTGGAAAAAAATAATAGGCTTAGAAATAAGTTTTAAATTCGGCTCATTAATTGGACGTGTTGCTAAAATATATTTTACATTCGCTAATGAAAGTAAATTAAGATGATAATAATAATCAAAAGTATCTTCAAGCATTAAAATATCATCTGGATTGTTTAAAATCAATCTAGCATCGTGATCGAAAACGGTAAATTGTTCTATATCTGAATGATGTTTTTGTGAATTCTTAGTAATAATTGTATGCCAAAATTCAGCATATCTTTTAGGGAATACATGTAAAAAACCATCTGCTGTTTCTAATCCGTAAGCAAGAGCAATTGTAGAAAGAGTGCGTATAGAAGTAACTCTGAACAAATCCAAAGGGTCTTTGTTTTCCGCTAGTTTTTTAATTTCTGGATTTATGTAAACATAAGTATAGGTAGAACCTCTTGCGTATTCAATTAGGTTTGTGAATTTTATATAAAAAGTTTCATATAGGATATAACTAAATCCAATTATAAGGATCAAACTATTTATTTTTATTAATTTTGTTGTCTCCGAATTTATGAACCTCCAATTATCCGGAACTAAATTTATTCCATATGCTAGGCTCAAAGGCAAGAAAAACATAAATAGTTCTGTAATTCTAAAAATACTAAATCCTTGAAAAATTGACAGATAATCATAGAAAGTTATTTGCATAAATGTGAGAATTGTAGGCCCTGTCCAAGCTATGATAAGCATTACAATTAAAAAATTAAACTTCTTATCTTTCAACTTCGCTAAGAAGATTGTCGCAAATAATAATGCGATGATAATTGGGATGTATGAAGTTTGTATATTACGTATTACATTTTCAAATCCAAATACTAAATCTTCATTTATTCTATGAGAAAGAGGCAAGAGCAATAACAAGGCTAATATTCTCTCAATATGATAGGCAAAAACGGTAATAGAAAAAATAAAAAATAAAATAAAAAATCTAGTACTAAATAAATTTTTTATAACTAAAAGCCAAATAAAAATAACAGGTAAAGTAAAAGGAATATGTATCGGAAGTGTAGAACATGAGGAAAAAAATAATGCTAAGGGAATTATCAACAATATTATATAATTTCTCTTCTTACTAAATTCGTATATTTTGTTAAAATAAAAAAGAGTAAAAGGCAAAACACTTATACCCAAAGAAGTTGTGCTAACTGGAAATATTATAACAGAAAAAAACATACCAGCAAAGATGCTATGTTTATTTGGTAATTTTAAATGATCTTTGCATATTTTATATGTAAAAAAACTCGTAAAAAAAATTTCAAAAAAAATGAGCAATTGTTGTCCTAGCCAAGGTGGCATTATCAAAGATTGCAAACTATTCGCCCACAAGAATGTATGTGAATAGTTTTCCGCTGATAAATCTATTCCAGCCATAGATGTAGGAAACCAATAGTTGATACCATACTTGAATAAATCACCGGTGGCAGCAATAGCTCTTGGAATGTTTAGATAAGTTACATCATACCCACCATTGTAATGAGAAGGCATAAAACTATATGGGCCAAGTATTATTTCTTCCAAACATACCCATAATGAAAATAGAAAAAAAAGAAGTTTTTTTCTCTCAAGTATTTTATTAATTAATTTTTGTGATGAATTCATTTTACTTGTTTTAAAATTAAGATGGAATGCAGTATAATTTTACCTTTCATCCTATTGGTGAGATTAATTAACCGAAAATATTGCAAGAATTTAACAACTAGCTCACAATAAAACAAGCTTATCTTGAAAATTAATTTCAAATTCACCATAATTTGTCCCAAATTTATCTACCGGTACCGCACCTAAACTAATCATAGAGTACGGTTCTAGTATCGGACAATCAACTTCTATGTCACATACTACATAAGTTATCATAAAAACTATTACCAGTAGCTATGAAGAATGTTAAGGTCAAATCAATAAAATAAAAGGTATAGAACAACTTTCTTTTATTTTAGAAATATTTCATGTTAAAAAGTATTTTTTAAAAGT
>CACLJX010000024.1 GCA_902607435.1 uncultured Alphaproteobacteria bacterium
CAAGAGAAGAGTTAATGTATGATAAAGAGAAACTTTTAGCAAACGGTGATCGTTGGGAACATGCAATAGCTGAAAATTTAAAATTAGATGCACCTTATCGTTAATTAAATGTTTATTTATTCTTTAATATTTTATTTTTTTTCAAGTATCGCTGTTCTTTCTGCTCTTTTAGTTATCAGTTCTAAGAATCCAGTACATTCAGTACTTTTTTTAATCTTAAGTTTTGTTAATGCTTCAGGGTTGTTTATATTACTCGGCGCAGAATTCTTAGCTATGATTCTAGTTGTAGTTTATGTTGGAGCTGTTGCTGTTCTTTTTTTATTTGTAGTGATGATGCTAGATATTAATTTTGTTAAATTACGAGAAGGTTTTTTACAATACCTTCCTTTTGGCGCTCTTCTAGGTTTAGTTTTATTTATTGAATTAATAATGATTTTTCTTTCAGATAAACTAACAGAAATGACTTTAATAGAGTACAATGCACTCCCAGTATTTAAACAGATTGAAAATACAAAACAAATTGGCTCAGTTCTTTATACTAAATATTTTTATCTATTTCAATTGTCAGGATTAATTCTTTTAGTAGCCATGATTGGATCTATTGTTCTTACTTTAAGGGATAGAACAGGTTTGAAAAAACAATCAATTCATAAACAAGTTAATGTTGAAGCACAAAGAGCTATAGAAAAGAAAACAATAGAAATAGGAAGTGGTGTTAATGTTTAGCATAGCACTTGAACATTATTTATTTCTTGGTGCAATCTTATTTACTATTGGCGTCCTTGGAATTTTTTTAAATAAGAAAAATCTGATTGTAATTTTAATGTCTATTGAACTTATACTTCTTGCAGTTAATATAAACTTTATAGCATTCTCAAGTTACATGGGTGATTTATCTGGACAAGTTTTTGCTATGTTAACTCTTACTGTTGCTGCTGCAGAAGCGGCTATAGGACTAGCTATACTTGTTGTTTTTTTTAGAAATCAAGGGTCAATTGCAGTTGAAAAAATTAATAGTTTAAAAGGTTAGAAATTGATTTACTGGATTGTATTCTTACCCTTAGCGGGTTTTATATATTGTGCATTTTTAGGTACTCGTTTTAGTGATAGATATTCTCAAGTCATTACTTGTTCTTTTTTAACTGTTTCTTCAATTTTATCTTGGATAATATTCTTTAAATTTTTTAGCACAACTGAAACTCAAACATTTCATTTATTAAATTGGATTACATCAGGTGATTTTCTTGTTAATTGGAGCTTTCGACTAGATACATTAACAGCTGTTATGCTAGTTGTAGTGACTACTATGTCCACATGTATTCATGTCTATTCTATAGGATATATGAGTGAAGATAATTCTATCTCAAGATTTATGGGTTACTTAAGTTTATTTACTTTTTTTATGCTTACTTTAGTTACAAGTAACAATCTTCTTCAAATGTATTTTGGTTGGGAAGGTGTCGGTCTTGCATCATATCTTTTAATTGGTTTTTGGCATCATAAAGAAAGTGCGAATAAAGCAGCCATCAAAGCTTTTGTTGTAAATAGAGTAGGGGATTTTGGTTATACTCTTGGTATTGTGGGCATATTTTTTGTTTTTGGTTCTGTATATTTTGATACGATTTTCTCTCAAGCAGAAAATTATGCAGATCAAAAAATTCATTTCTTAGTATTTGATTTCTCAACAATAAACCTATTATGCTTTTTGCTTTTTATAGGAGCTATGGGCAAGTCTGCGCAGCTGGGATTTCATACTTGGCTACCTGATGCTATGGAAGGACCAACTCCTGTATCTGCTTTAATTCATGCTGCAACAATGGTTACAGCAGGTGTATTTATGGTGGCTCGGATGAGCCCCTTATTTGAATATGCAGACACTACTAATATATTTGTTACTTTTATTGGTGCTTCAACAGCAATATTTGCAGCAACAATTGCAATTACTCAAAATGATATAAAAAGAGTAATTGCATACTCAACATGTAGTCAACTTGGATACATGTTTTTTGCAGCAGGATTGGGAGCATATAATGCCGCAATTTTTCATTTGATGACACATGGTTTTTTTAAAGCATTATTGTTTTTATCAGCAGGTTCAGTCATTAATGCTTTGCATCATGAACAAGATATGAGAAATATGGGAGGCTTAGCTAAGAAAATGCCCCAAACTATGATTCTTATGTGGATTGGGTCATTAGCTATTATAGGTTTTCCATTTATTTCAGGTTATTACTCTAAAGAAAGTATTTTAGAGATTGCATATTTTACAAATAGTAGTGTTGCAGTGTATGCTTATATTGTTGGTATAATTACTGCTTGCTTAACAGCTTTTTATTCTTGGCGTTTACTTTTTATGACATTTCACGGCAATTCAAGAGTCCCACGGGAAATATGGAACAATGTTCATGAATCATCTAAAGTGATGATCATTCCACTAGTTATATTAGCTGTGGGTTCAATTTTTTCAGGTTTATTTTTTGCAGATATGTTTACTGGTTCAGAAAAAGAAATTTTTTGGTATGGCTCAATAGTGATAAAGCATGACCATCATCATATGCCTTTTATCCAAACTTTAATTATTAAATTATCAGTAGCTTTTGGAATAGTGTTTGCAGCTATTATTTATTTCTACAAAAAAGAACTTGCAAAAACTCTAACTTCATATCTAAATCCACTTTATGTAATATCACAAAATAAGTGGTATATAGATGAACTTTATACAAAAATTTTTGTAAAACCTGCTTTTTTTTTAGCATCTTTTTTTTGGAAATATATTGATCAAAAAAGTATTGACTCATTTGGACCAGATGGTGTTTCAAGGTTTATAAATCTGTTAGCACGTGGAGCAAGCCGTATACAGTCAGGTTTATTATATCACTATGTTTTTATTATGCTTGGCGGACTCGTACTAATTTTATCTTGGTTTGTTTATAAATAACATGCTTGATTGGCCAGTTTTATCTTTTACGATTTTTCTACCTTTTGTAGGTGCTTTAATTATTATTTTTATTAAGGAAACAGATGATTCTATAACTAATATTAAATGGGCTGCATTATCGATTTCTTTAGGAACTTTTGTACTTAGTTGTTTAATTTGGTTTTTATTCGATAAAACAAATCCTAATTATCAATTCATAGAAAAATATCATTGGTTTTCTGATTTTAAATTTTATTACCACATTGGCGTGGATGGTATTTCTCTTTTTATGATTCTGCTTAGCACTTTTTTAACTCCTTTTTGTATATTAGCAAGTTGGGAAAGCATCAAACAAAGAGTGAAAGAATATATGATAGCTTTTTTGGTTCTTGAAACTTTTATGATTGGAATGTTTTGTGCAGTAGATACTTTATTGTTTTATATCTTTCTTGAAGCAGTGTTGATACCAATGTTTTTAATTATTGGAATATGGGGAGGTGAAAGGAGGATTTACGCATCCTTTAAATTTTTTCTCTACACCTTTTTAGGATCAGTATTGATGTTGATAGCTATTATTTACATGTATCAGATTTCAAACACAATGAATATTGAAGAACTGAGAAATTTTAAATTTGATAAGAATGTTCAAATTTGGTTATGGCTTGCTTTTTTTGCTTCATTTGCAATAAAAATACCAATGTGGCCTTTTCACACTTGGTTGCCAGATGCTCATGTTGAAGCACCAACCGCTGGATCTGTTATTTTAGCTGGTGTTCTTTTAAAAATAGGAGGTTACGGTTTTGTTAGATTTTCTTTGGGAATATTTCCTGAAGCTTCTTATTTTTTTTATCCTTTAGTGTTTTCTTTAAGTATAATTGCGATAATTTACACATCTTTGGTTGCATTAGCGCAAACAGATTGGAAAAAATTAATAGCCTATTCATCAGTTGCACATATGGGAATAGTAACTATTGGTATTTTTGTTGTTAATCAACAAGGGGTTGAAGGTGCCATGATGCAAATGTTAAGTCATGGTATAGTATCAGCTGCTTTATTCCTATGCGTTGGTGTTGTTTACGACAGAATGCATACGAAACAAATAAGTTTTTATGGAGGTCTGGTCAACAGAATGCCACGTTATGCTGTTGTCTTCATGATATTTATGCTTGCTTCCATAGGCTTGCCTGGCACAAGTGGTTTCGTAGGTGAGTTCTTAACTATTTTAGGTGCTTTTAAATTTAATATATTCCTAGCTTTTTTTACTGCATCGGGTGTTATTTTATCTGCTGTGTATATGCTATATTTATACAAAAGAGTTGTATTTGGTACAATAAAAAACGAGAAACTAAAAACAATACTTGATTTGAATTCAAGAGAAATTATTATAATGGTCCCTCTTCTTATTTTTGTATTTATAATGGGTATTTTCCCTAATCTTTTCTTGGATCCAATGAGACTTCCAATTAAAAATATTATTATTAATTATGAATTAGCAAATGGAAAATAATTTATTAACAGTATTTTATTTTCCAGAATTCCTCCTAACATCAGGATGCTTAATTCTTCTTTTAACTTCTGTGTTTTTAAGGCAAGAAGTATTTAAAAAGATTTCATTTTTGTCAATTATATTGTTATTTATAGTTGGTTTATTTGTTTTCAAAGATAACACTTTTTCTTTTGCTTTCTACAATTCTCTTTTTAAGTCTTCACAGTTTATACTCTTTTTTAAAATCTTAATTATTTTTGGAAGTATCGCAAGCATATCTATATCTATTAATTTTTTTAATGACTTAAAATTGAACAGATTTGAAATACCTCTTCTGATTTTATTTTCTACTCTTGGTATGATGGTTTTAATTTCTGCAAATAATTTAATGTCAATGTATTTAGGGATCGAGTTGCAAAGCCTATCATTGTATGTCATTGCAGCAATTAATAGAGATTCATTACAGTCATCAGAATCTGGAGTGAAATATTTTGTACTTGGAGCTTTGTCCTCTGGAATTCTTCTTTATGGATGTTCACTTATTTATGGTTTTACAGGGACTACAAATTTTGATGAAATTAAATTTGTATTACTTGAACTTGAAAAACTAAATCTTGGAATTTTGTTTGGATTAATTTTTGTCATTATTGGTTTGGCCTTTAAGATTTCTGCTGTTCCTTTTCATATGTGGACTCCAGATGTATATCAAGGAGCACCAACTGCAATTACTGCTTTCTTTGCAATTGTTCCAAAATTAGCTGGGATAGCTTTAATATATAGATTTTGTCTTGAGCCATTTGGAGGATTTATAGATGAATGGAGACAAATAATTATCTTCTTATCAATTGGTTCAATGTTTGTAGGAGCAATTGCAGCTATAGCACAAACAAATCTAAAAAGACTGTTGGCATATAGTTCTATAGGACATACTGGATATATATTGATTGGCCTGGCATCAGGTAACACTGCAGGAATTAAGGGATTGCTGATTTATATTACAATCTATTTACTTATGAATATTGGTATTTTTTCAGTGATTTTATCTCTGAAAATTAAAGATCGATATGTTGAACATTTAAATGATTTATCTGGAATTAGTAAGAAAAAACCAATCTTTAGTTTATGCATTGCCATTATGATGTTGTCATTAGCAGGCATACCTCCTTTTGCAGGATTTTTTGGTAAATTTTATATATTTATTGCAGCTCTTAAATCAGATTTGATTTTTTTAGCAGTGTTAGGAGTTATTGCTAGTGTGATTTCTGCATATTATTATCTTAGAATAATTAAAATAATGTATTTTGAAGAGTCTACATTAAATTATCAATCTTATTTATCTAAAAAAGCAGCTTTAATATTATTTATATCAATCATAGTGGTTTCATTATTTATACTATATCCTTCATTACTTATAGATATTAGTTCTCAGGTTAGTTCCACTTTTTTTGAATTGTAATTTATGGTGATTTTACCCTTTAAAGAATGTCTTAAGAATCACAATTTTAAATATTTCTTATTTAATTCAATATCATCAACAATGGATGAGGCTAAATTTAAAATTAATTCTGAAAATAAAAATTTAATTATATTAGCTAAAGAACAAACTAAAGGTCGAGGAAGACGCGGAAGTAAATGGATAAGTCCATCTGGTAATATTTATTGTTCAATTGCTTTATTTGTAAATTTATCTGCTAATGATTTATTTAAGTTTGGAATGCTTGTATCTGTTGCTATTAAACATTCTTTAGAACATATAGGATTAGTTGATATTAAATTTAAATGGCCTAATGATATTTACTGCTATAGTAAAAAAATTTCAGGCGTTATTCAAGAAACCTATATAAATAAACACGAAAAAAGAATATTAATAATTGGAGTTGGAATTAATTTATTGTCATCTCCAAAAAAAACCACTTATCAAACAACACATATCAATGAGTATG
>CACLJX010000025.1 GCA_902607435.1 uncultured Alphaproteobacteria bacterium
GGTTGAGCAATAAATAGTCTTCCTGATTCAAATATCGGCTTCATATGTCTATAAAAAAAAGTTAAGAGTAATGTGCGAATATGACTGCCATCAACATCGGCATCAGTCATTATAATAACTTTATGGTATCTCATTTTTTCAAGATCAAATTTTCCTTCTTCTTTATCCTCTTTAATATTACCTGTAGGATTGCCAATGCCTGCCCCTATAGCAGTAATGAGCGCGGCAATCTCATTGCTTGTTAAAATTTGTTTCCGGTTAGATCTTTCAACATTCAAAATTTTTCCTCTTAAAGGAAGAATTGCTTGATTTTTCCTATCTCTCCCTTGTTTTGCTGAACCTCCTGCGGAGTCACCCTCAACAATAAAGATTTCAGATTCTTTTGGATCTTTTTCTTGGCAATCAGCAAGTTTTCCTGGGAGTGAAGAACTGTCTAAGCCACTTTTGCGACGAGTTAACTCTCTTGCTTTTCTTGCAGCTTCTCTAGCGCTTGAAGCTTCTATAACCTTATCAATAACTTTTTTTATTTCTGAAGGGTTTTCTTCCATCCATTGTGCAAGTTTATCTAAACAAATAGACTCCACAACAGGTCTAACTTCAGATGAAACCAGTTTATCTTTAGTCTGGCTAGAAAATTTAGGGTCAGATAATCTAATATTAATAATACATGTTAAGCCTTCTCTGGTATCATCTCCAGTAACACCAACTTTGTTTTTAGATTTATTATTAATATAGCTAACCATACTCCGAGTTAAGGCGCCTCTAAAACCTGCTAGATGTGAGCCGCCATCTTTTTGAGCAATATTATTAGTAAAACATAGAGTATTTTCATGATAACTATCTGTCCATTGTAAAGAACATTCTACAGAAATATTATTTTTAATAGTTTTGAAATATATGGGACCAACATGAATTGAGTTTTTATTTTGGTTAAGATGCTTAACATACTCATTTATTCCTCCTTCAAAATTAAGTTCAATTATTTTTTCTTTTGATGAACGATGGTCTGTTAGTATGATTTTTATTCCTGGGTTAAGAAATGCTAATTCTCTTAATCTATTTTCTATAACACTTAAATTAAAATTGATATTTGAAAAAGTTTCCTTAGAAGGCAAAAAAGTGATCTTTGTACCTGTAACAAATTTATTATTATCATTTAATTTTGATTCTCCAATTTTTGAAATTTGTTTATTAACTTTTCCATGGAGAAATTCCATAGAATGAACTTTGCCATCTCTATTTATCTCAAGTTCTAATCTTTCTGACAAAGCGTTTACTACCGAAACACCAACTCCATGTAATCCTCCTGAAACTTTGTAGCTATTTTGATCAAATTTGCCACCAGAATGCAACTCGGTCATAATTAATTGTGCGGCTGATACACCTTCAGCCTTATGAATTTCAACCGGTATACCTCTGCCATTATCTTGAACTGTTATTGTGCCATCTGCATTTAAAGAAACAATGATTTTATTACAAAAGCCTGCTAGAGCTTCATCAATAGAATTATCAACAACTTCATAAATCATATGATGTAGACCTGAACCGTCATCAGTATCTCCGATGTACATACCTGGGCGTTTTCTTACAGCCTCTAAACCTTTAAGTACCTTAATTGATTCTGATGAATAATTCGATGAACTCATTTTTGTTGTTCACTTATATTACAATATGATGCCTTTGTAGATAAAAAAGAAAACAAATTTTTTTCAGTTCCTGTCATCAATGTTTGAACATTGAGAGAATCTATTAGCTTCAATAATAAAGATCTATTATCTTCATCTAAATGTGAACAAACTTCATCAAATAAAATTATAGGTTTTCTTTTTAAAATTTCTAATAAATATTTACATTGCGCAATAATTATTAAAAGAACAACAGTTTTTTGCTGGCCCGTTGACAACTGATTTATATTTAACTTTTGAGATTGATTAATTCCAAAAATATCACTTTTATGAGGTCCTATTTTACATCCTCCTAAAATTGAGTCATAATTTCTAGATTCCATTAATTTTAATAAGTACGATGATTGTATTTCTTCAAATGAAGAATTGATATTGAATACAAAATTGTCAAATGTTTGTAATTCAATTTGATAATATTTTGTATAAGTCTGGTTTAAAGACAATAAAATAGAATTTAATATTTCAAGATGTTCAGTCCTTTTCTTAAATATATATATTCCTAATTTAACAATATCTATTTCAACTTGTTTTATCCAATCAAGATCATAATTTGATTGTTTTAAAATTTTGTTTCTTTCTAAAATACTTTTATTATATTTATTTAATATTTTTAAATAATCTCGATCAGCCCCATAAATTAATTTATCTAAAAAATTTCTTCTAAGTGCAGGGCTATTTAAAAAAAATCTTTCCATTTCTGGCAAAAAACAAATGATTGAAAAAAGGGTTTCAAAGTGTTTGATTGATTCACTTGTATCACTTCCATTTATTGTTATTTTTTTTATAAATTTATCTTCATAAATACCATTGCTAATTTTTAAATCTATTTCATTAGCATTGTTTATAAAAATTGAACTGATTTTAAATAATTTGTTTGATGATTTATTGTTTATTAAATTTTTGATTTTTTCTTTTCTAAAACCTCTTCCTTTCTCAAATAATGAAATAGATTCTAAAATATTAGTTTTCCCAGATCCATTTTTCCCAATTATTACATTACAATCTTTATTTAAATTAATAGAGTAATTTTCAAAGTTTCTATAGTTTGCTAACTGAATTTGTTTAAAAAAATTCAAAACAAAATTTAAACTCTCATTGGCATTAAAACATAAATTAAATTAGGACTCGAAGACTCAGAGGCAATAACTGGAGAGTTAGAGTCACTAAATTTCAAAACAACATCTTCATCATCTAAATTATTTATCATTTCTAGTATATATTTAGAATTAAACCCAATATCAATTTTCTGTCCTTCATACTTTGTTTCAATATCTTCAGTAGCTGAACCACTTTTTTCATCTATAGATGACATATTCATTAAATTTTGCAATAGTTTAAACTTTATAGATGGTGATCTGTCATCTGTAATAGTACTCACTCGATCAATTGCCTCACAAAACATATTTCTATTTATAGTCAAAATATTATTGTTATTTTTGGGAATTACTTTTTCATAATCAGGAAAATTTCCATCTATAAGTTTAGATATAAGAATTGTTTTATCGATATAAAAAATGATTTTACTAGGATCAAGATTAATTTTAACACTAGTATTGCAGTCAGAAAGTAATTTGCAGAGCTCATTAATGGTTTTTTTAGGAATAATAACTCCTGGTAAATTTGATAAATCTTTTACATCAGAAAATTCAATTTTAGCAAGTCTGTGACCATCAGTTGCTACAAGACATAGAAATTCTTTGTTTTCTATATTTTTTTTATGAAAATAGATGCCATTTAAAAAATATCTTGTTTCCTCGTTTGATATAGCAAACTTTGTCTTATCAATGAGACGCAATAAAACTTGTGCTTCTATAATAAGTTCAGATTTTAGTTGATTGATCTCAATAATTGGGAAATCCTCTTTAGGAAGACAAGCTAATGAAAATTTTGAATTTCCAGATCTAATTGAGAATCTCTTTCCATCATTAGAAATAAATTCTATTTCATTTCCTTCAGGAATTTTTCTAATAATGTCATATAATGTGTGAGCAGAAACTGTAACTGATCCAGGATCAATTACATTACAATTGACAGTTTCAGTAATTGAAACATCCATATCAGTTGCTGATAATGTAAGGATATTATCCTTAGCTTCAATTAGAATATTAGATAATACGGGTATAGCATTTTTTTTTTCAACTATACTTTGAACGTGAGAAAGTGTTTTAAATATAGAATTTTTTTCGATTGAGATTTTCATTTATAAAAAATTATAATTAAAAACCGTTTATGAATCTATTAATCTTTTCAACAATTCGATATCATCATTAAAATTATTATCTTCTTGTTTTAGTTCCTCAATTTTTTTTACTGCATGCATTACTGTAGTATGGTCTCTTCCACCAAATTTCCTACCTATTTCTGGAAGTGATCTTGAGGTTATGGACTTAGCTAAATACATTGCAATTTGTCTAGGTCTAGCTACTGATCTCGATCTCCTTGGTGAATGCATATCAGTTAAGCGTATATTAAAATGTTCAGCAACTTTTTTCTGGATTTCTTCTATTGTAATTTTTCTATTACTTGATTTTAGTAAATCCTGTAAAACAACTTGAGCAGTTTCAACAGAAATTGAAGTTCCAACAAGAGTTGCATGAGCAACCAATCTATTTAAAGCACCTTCCATTTCTCTCACGTTAGATACAATTCTATGAGATAAAAACTCTAAAACTTTTGAAGGAATTTCAACGCCTCTTTTTTGAGCTTTTTCAATTAATATACCAAGTCTTAATTCATATGTCGTTGGATGAATATCAGCAACTAAACCACAGCCTAATCTAGATTTTAATCTTTCTTGAACTCCATCAAGATCCGATGGCGATTTATCTGCAGAAATCACGATTTGTCTATTTTGTTCAATAAGAGCATTAAAGGTATGAAAAAATTCTTCTTGGGTATTATCTTTACCACTTATAAATTGTACATCATCAATCATTAAGACATCGATTGATCTAAACTGTTCTTTAAAAGCAGAAGTATCTTTATATCTTAATGCTCTAACAAATTGATACATAAATTTTTCAGCTGATAAATAAATTACTTTTCTATTGGGATTTCGTTCCTTAATTTTCCATGCTATTGCATGCATTAAGTGTGTTTTTCCTAAACCAACTCCCCCATATAAAAAAAGAGGATTAAAAGTTACTTTTTCAGTTTCAGCAACTCTCTGTGAAGCTGCAAATGCTAGTTCATTTGGTTTCCCAACTACAAAATTATCAAATGTGAATCTAGGATCTAATGGTGCACCAAAATCTGTTGCAGAAGTATAAGTTTGACTCTTTCTGATATCAAAAGTGTTGTTCCATTGTTTGTCATCATTTTTTATTATTCTAGCAGTGCCTGGTACAATTCTGCCACCAATGGGTTTTACGACTATTTTTAATACTTCTATATTATAATTGCTTTTCCTACACTCTAATTTAATTTTATCAGCATAATTATTAACTAGCCAATCTCGTAAAAACTTTGTCGGCACTGAAAGAGATAAAATATTTTTCTCAAAAGATAACAAATCCAGATGTTTTAACCAATTATTATATGAATTATCCCCAACAATTTTTTTAAGATTCTTTTTTAGACGTCCCCAGGAATTTTCGTCGAAATCTAAAAAAGTATCATTCATTAAATCACCATTTCAAATCTTTAAATCACCATTTCAAATCTTTAAAAAAAAAATTAGAACTAATCATTAAAAGTCATTAAAATTATTAATCACCAATTTACAAAGATAGACAACACTCTTTAGAGGTATTTATCAAGAAGAAAAGATAAAAATATTAATAAATTACGATATATTTTTTAATTGGTTTGATAACGAGGATAACTTTCTAGCTACATATTGTTTTTTAATTAACCCTTTCTTTGCTGCTCTAGCAAGAGTAGAATTAAGTGAACTCCAAGATTTTTTTAATGCCTCTGAATCATTACTAGAAATCAAGGCATTAAATTTGTTTAAACTAGTTTTAATTTTACTTAATATTGATTTATTGATCTGAGTTCTCTTGAAAGTTTGTCTTGATCGCTTTTTTGCTGATTTATGATTAGCCATTCCCGGACCTATATTAAATAAATAATAAATGTCAATAACATTGACTCCTATATAGATAGAATATTAAAAAAAAGAACTAATTGTGATTATTTTTTACAAAAATAGATTAACTTCTTAATATTTTTTTAAGTTGATTTTAATTTAATTCATAAGAGGCTTTCCTGTCTCTAAAGTATATTGAATTCGCTCCTGTGTTTTTGACATTTGTATTAAATTCATAAAGGCCTCTAATTCTAAAGCATATATATCTTCTTCTCCTAATATTTTATCAACAGTTGTATTTCCTCCACTTAAAACGAAAGCTAATTGTTTACCAACTTCCATACCGTGATCCAAAATCTTTTTTTCTCTATAAAGATTCTCTAATATTTCACACATTTTGTCTCT
>CACLJX010000026.1 GCA_902607435.1 uncultured Alphaproteobacteria bacterium
AGGTTCCGGCGGATTAACTGGCAAGGGTTTTTTTGCAGGGCACTCAGTCATATTTAGATTTTTTACCTGAAAAGCAAACGGATTTTATTTTTACATTAATTGGAGAAGAATTTGGATTTATTGGTACAATTTTTATTATAATTTTATTTATTTTTCTTATTTTAATATCATACTATATTAGTTTTAGAAGCAATCATGTTTTTGGCAGAATTTTAAGTATAGGTGTATCTATCAATCTTTTTCTTTATGTGATATTTAATATTGCAATGGTAACTGGTTTGATGCCTGTTGTAGGTGTGCCTCTTCCTTTGTTATCATATGGAGGAACAGCTATGTTGTCGATAATGATTTCATTCGGATTATTATTAAATGTAAATGTCAATGATCATTTAAAAAAATTAAATTAATTTCATGTTAAAAATAGATAAAATTAATAAGTATTTTGGAGGTTTAAAAGCAGTTAACAATGCATCTATGGAAGTTAAAAAAGGTTCTATTACAGGTCTTATTGGACCAAATGGTGCAGGTAAAACAACATTATTTAATATTATTGCAGGTAATACAGACTCAAATTCCGGACAAGTATTATTGGAAGGTGTTAATGTTTCAGGATTAAAGGCTCACGAGCTATTTAATAAAGGAGTTCTTCGAACTTTTCAAATAGCACATGAATTTTCAACCCTTACAGTTTTAGAAAATTTAATGATGGTGCCAGGTAATCAGATCGGTGAAAAACTTTTATACACATGGATTAACCACTCTAAAGTTAAAAAACAAGAAGAACAAATTAGATCTAAAGCAATAGAAGTGATTGATTTTCTTAATCTTACGCATCTAACACAGGAACTTGCAGGCAATCTATCCGGAGGACAAAAAAAATTACTTGAACTAGGAAGAACAATGATGGTTGATGCAAAGCTCGTTTTGCTGGATGAAGTAGGAGCAGGAGTTAACAGAACTTTACTTAAAGAAATAAGTGAAGCTATCATTCGCCTTAATAAGGAAAAAAATTATACTTTTTTTTGTAATTGAACATGATATGGAATTAATTAGCAAATTATGTGATCCAGTTATTGTTATGGCTGAAGGAGGAGTTTTGTATCAAGGTACATTTGATGAAGTCAAAACAAATGAGTCTGTTATTGAAGCATATTTAGGTAGAGGTTTGAAACAAAAAAATAAATTAAATTCATGATTTTTTTTAAAGGCGAAAATATGACTGCTGGATACGGTGGTGCAGACATAATTAAAAATTGCAATATTCAAGTAGAAGCAGGTGAAATAGTGGTAGTTATTGGGCCTAATGGAGCAGGAAAATCAACTGCAATGAAGGCTATGCTTGGAATGTTGGAACTTAAGAATGGCTCAGTAAAATTTAACAATAATGAGATAACCAATATGCTTCCTCAAGACAGAGTTAATTTGGGTATTGCTTTTGTTCCTCAAACAAAAAATGTTTTTACAGGCATGACTGTTGAAGAAAATTTAGAGATGGGAGCTTTTTTAAGAACTGATGATATTCAAAACACAATAAATCAAATTTATGATTTGTTTCCTGTATTAGGTGAAAAACGGAATCAAAATGTTGGTGAACTATCAGGGGGTCAAAGACAACAAGTAGCTTTTGGACGAGCACTTATGACGAAGCCAACTATATTAATGCTTGATGAACCAACAGCAGGAGTATCTCCAATTGTAATGGATGATCTTTTTACAAGAATAATAGAAGTGGGCAAAACAGGCGTAGGTATTTTAATGGTTGAGCAGAATGCAAAACAAGCACTTAGTATTGCAAATAGAGGATATGTAATGGTGAATGGCGAAAATAGAATGGAAGGCTCTGGAGAAGACCTATTAAATAATCCAAATGTTAGAAAATCTTTTTTAGGCGGTTAATTGTTATGGTTGATTTACTTAACGCATTAATAGTTTTATTAAATTACATATTTATCCCAGCCTTATCTTATGGATCTCAACTAGCTCTAGGTGCTCTGGGTGTATCTTTTATTTATGCAATTCTTCGTTTTGCGAATTTTTCACATGGAGATCTAATGTCTTTCGGAGCAATGATGACTATTCTTTTTACTTGGCTTTTGCAATCATATGGTATCTCTTTAGGATTTCTTCCTACAGCAATACTTGCTTTACCCTTAGCTATTATTGCAACTATATTATTTTCTTTAATTACTGATAGATTTGTTTTTCGGCATTATAGAACAAAAAAAAGTACTCCTGTAGTTTTAGCAATGGTCTCAATAGGCGTCATGTTTGTTATACAAGCAATTGTTAGGATTATAATTGGGCCAGATGATAGACAGTTTTTTGATGGTCAAAAATTTATTATGAAAGCAAAACAATTTAAACAAATTACAGGTTTAAATGAAGGATTAGCAATTAAATCAACTCAAGTAATTACTATTCTTGTTACAATAATTTTAGTTAGCTTATTATTTTGGTTTTTACAACGTACTCGTACTGGTAAATCGATGCGTGCATTTTCTGACAATGAAGATTTAGCACTGTTATCTGGAATTAATCCAGACAAAGTCGTGTTTATTACTTGGCTTATAGTTGGAGCACTGGCTACTGTAGCAGGAACTCTTTATGGATTAGATAAAAGCTTTAAACCTTTTACCTACTTAGGTTTAGTTTTACCCATTTTTGCATCAGCAATTGTAGGAGGGATAGGTAGTCCAATAGGAGCAGTTGTAGGTGGTTATGTTATTGCCTTTTCAGAAATAATGGTAACCTATGCATATAAAAAATTTTTTATATATTTATTACCCAAAAGTTTAGAGCCATCTGGTTTGGTTCAATTACTATCTACTGATTATAAGTTTGCTGTATCATTTTCTATTTTAGTTATAGTTTTATTAATTCGACCATCTGGAATATTCAAAGGTAGGACTTTGTGAACAAAACAAATAGAAACGAAATTCTTGCTATACTAATTATGGTTTCATTGTTTTTACTTGTTGGATTTGGCCAGTCTTGGTCCTTAAGCCTTTCAATTTTAAATATGTGTATCATATCCGCAATAATGTCTATGGGAATAAATATTCAATGGGGATACGCAGGTATATTTAATGTTGGTATTATGGGTTTTACAGCTCTTGGAGGTTTAGCAGCTGTTTTAGTTTCTTATTCACCGGTTGGAGAGGCTTGGCGTGTTGGAGGCATTGGAATGATTATTAGTTTATTTCTATTAACTTTAACAATTGTAGCTGTTTTTTTTATTAATCGTATTTTTCGAAATCATTCATACAAATACTGGATCATTGGTTTAACGATAATTATAGGTTTAATTTTAATCAATTTGTTTTTCCGTCCAGCAGTTCAAGCTATAGAAAATGTTAATCCAGCTGTAACAGGTTTTTTAGGAGGTTTAGGTTTGCCTATAATATTTTCATGGATTGTTGGAGGTTTATTTGCTGCTGGTGTAGCATTTGTTATTGGCAAAATTGCATTAGGATTACGATCAGATTATTTAGCTATTGCAACACTTGGTATATCTGAAATAATTATAGCTGTTCTTAAGCATGAAGATTGGCTATCAAGAGGAGTAAAAAATGTTATCGGTTTAAAAAGACCAGTACCTTATGAAATTGATCTTCAAAAAACTGACTGGTTTATTTCTCTTATAAGCTATTTAAATACCTCTAAACTAAGCAGAATAAGTGACTCTATAGAAAGTGAAAAATTACTTAATCAATTAGTTATTGAAGGTTCCAGTATTTTTGTAAAATTAAGTTATATGATTTTATTCACAATAGTATTGTTATTTATTTTATATTTATCAAACAAAGCTCAATTTTCACCGTGGGGAAGAATGATGAGAGCAATTCGTGATAATGAAACATCTGCCAATGCTATGGGTAAAAATGTTGTTAAAAGACACTTACAAGTATTTGTTATTGGCTCTGCTGTTGTTGGTATAGCTGGAGCTATGATGATTACACAAAATGGTTTATTTACCCCATCAAGTTTTCTTCCTCTTAGATATACTTTTCTTATATGGGTTATGGTTATTGTAGGAGGAAGTGGGAATAATTTAGGATCTATTCTAGGTGCCTTTATAGTATGGTTTACATGGATTGAAGCTGCACCAGTATCTCAATTTTTAATAGAATTGTTCACTTCTGGATTAGAGGATAATAATAATTTTAAACTTCATTTAATAGACAGTGTACCATATTTTCGCTATTTAATTATGGGTTCAGTATTACTATTAATTTTGAGATATCGCCCCGAAGGAATATTACCAGAAAAAATTAGGCACTCATAAAAAAACTCCAGCTTAAAAGCTGGAGTTTTTAAATTAATAAATTTTATATTATTGGCGAACTTGTACTAATTCAAATGAGCCACCTTTTACTTCCATTTCTTTGAAAGAACCAGCTGCGTCACCAAATGTACTTAGTTCTACATCAGTAGCACCTTGATAATCAATTTCACCGCCACCAGTTAAAATTGCAAGTCCTTTTGCTAGTTCACCTGGTAAAATTTGTTCTCCAGGTGCGTTTGCAACTCCTTTGATGTTTGCCACAATAGAAGATCTGTCAGCAGATCCTCCAGCTTCTATAGCTAGAGCTATAAGAGCAGCAGCATCATATGATTCACCAGCATAAGGAGCTGTTGGATCGATGTCACCAGAGATTTCAGCAAATTTTGCTGCGCCGGCTGATTGAGTTCCCGGAAGTGTTCCAAAAGAACCATTAAGGTCTGCACCAATTGCATCAGCTATTGATTGACCAATCATACCATCTGATAAAACAAACAAATCAAATGATCCAGAGTCAAGAGAAGCTTGAATCATGCCTTTACCCCCTTGATCAAGATAACCAATAACAACTAAAGCATCTCCACCAGCAGAACCAAGCACTCCTACTTCTGAAGAGTAATCAGCTTTACCATCTTCATGTGAAGCAACAGCTGTTACTGTTCCACCACCAGAAGTAAAAGAAGCTTCAAAAACATCAGCTAGACCTTTTCCGTAATCGTTATTTGTATAAGTTACTGCAACACTTGTAAGACCTCTGTCTAATGCAACTTGTGCAAGAACTTGACCGCCTTTAGCATCTGAAGGTGCTGTACGGAAAAATAAACCGTTATCTGCAAGACTAGTTAGACCAGGTGAAGTTGCAGAAGGTGAAACCATAGTTACACCATTTGGAACAGCAACGTTTGTTGCAATTGCACCAGTAACACCAGAACAGTCTGCGCCCATTATAGCAACAGCTCCATCACTAACTATTAACTCAGCAGCTGCAACTGCAGCATCAGAATCAACGCAAGTTGAATCACCTATAACAGGTGTAATCGTTTCTCCTCCAAGCAAAGCGCCAGAGTCAGACACTTCCGCAAAAGCTAATTTTGCAGAGTCTCTCATAGCAGGAGTAAGAGTTTCTATAGGTCCAGTAAAACCTAAAATAATACCTACTTTAATTTCAGCTAAAGCAACTGACGAAATTGTAGTCAAGCTTACAATAGCCGCAAGAAGTAATTTTTTCATATTTCCTCCAAGAAAATTCTAGAATGAACCTATAATATAAAACAATTATCTCGTACAGTGATCAATGCTTAGTTTTTTAAATAAAATAGTCTAAATATAGGGAAATGTCAGAATTTAGGGTTGATACCGCAATTATTGGAGCTGGAGTTGTAGGTTTAGCAATAGCTAAAAGATTATGTGATATAGGGAAAGAAGTATTAATTCTTGAATCTGAGGATGATTTTGGAAAAATTACTAGTTCAAGAAATTCAGGTGTGATTCATGCAGGTATTTACTATTCCGAAAAATCATTAAAAGCTAAATTTTGTGT
>CACLJX010000027.1 GCA_902607435.1 uncultured Alphaproteobacteria bacterium
TGAGCTTCTATAGTATTAATAATTGTTGGTAACCAACATTCATAGTTCCCAGTTCTTGCAACTTTTTTGGTTAATTGGTTAAAATTGATTCCTTTTAAATGACGACAATGATAATGAATATAGTTTTCTCGTCTTATCTCGCCGTCAGTAATAATATCAATTCCACATTCTATTTGATCGTCAATTACTTCTTTAGCTGCTTTTAAAAAAATTGATTCTGCTTCTTCCCCCATATTTTTTATAGCATTATCGTAATCAACAGTTGGTTTTAATGTATCAGTTCCTCCTTCTGCATTGAACCAATCAGGAAGTTGCAGAAAATAAGGTTTTGGATAAGCACCTATAACAGTTGTAAGCATTATTATTTTTCCAATATTTTTCTATAAGGTTAATAATATATTAAATTAATGACCTCTTAATAACATATTATCTATTTCATTTCTGAAACTGCATATTCTGAACTTTCAAGCCATTCTGGATTAATTATCACTCCCCAGCCAGGCATGTCTGTTATTGTTACTCTTCCTTCTTTTACCGAAAAAGGATCATCCAAAAATAAATTTTGTTGCCATGGATAATAATCTTTTCCTTCAATAGAAAATTCAAGATATTTACCAGCATTAGGAATAGCTTTTAAAAAATGCATAGTACAAACGGTTACTAGTGATAAGTTGGCAGCATGAGGTGTGCAAGGAATATTCGCATTCTCAGCCATTTTCGCTACTTTTAAACTTCTTGTAAGTCCTCCCATATACATAATGTCAGGTTGAATAATATTAACTATCTTACGATCAATCATATCCTTCCAAACTCTTAGATCGCAATCTTGTTCTCCTCCTGCAACATCAATTTTTAAAGCATTTGTTACTTCAAGCGTTTGTTCGGGTTTCCAATAAGGACAAGGCTCTTCATAGTGGCTAACTCCATGATCCTCTAGTATACGACCTAATTCAATGGCTCTTTTTGGTGAAAAACAACTATTAGCATCAACTAGTTTACTTGTATTTGAATCTAAGTTTTTGTTTACTATTTTAATTATTTCTTCTGATCTTCCTGGCCATTCATCTTCACCTCTGCCACACTCTGATCCTATGCGGTATTTGAATGCATTTATGCCTAAAGAGTCCTGAAGTTTCATAAAACGATTAGCTTCAGCTTGTGGTGTTATATCTCTCTTCATAGATGAACCATATATTTTTAATCTGCCCGGATCTCCCCCTAACAAAGAAACTACAGGTTTTTTTTCAATTTTACTTTTCAAATCCCACAGAGCAGTATCCAAACCTGCTATTGCACGCAATACATAAGATCCGGGAAATTTGTGCTCTTTTTCTAGAATAAAATTCTCCAAATCTTCAAAATCATCACATGACTTTCCAAGCACCCAAGGAGCCACTTGTTTATGAAAAATTTGAGCGGTAATATCAGAATGATAAGTAGACATTTGTCCAAAACCAAATTCACTAGTGTCTGCAGTAACTTTTACAAAACTTACAAATAATTTTGTAAATGTTTCAAGTTTTTTAATCTTCATAATTTATTATTAGTTTAATTTTTTTATATCTTCAGATATTAAATTACTACCAATATATGCTGTCATCATTACGGGCGCATTAATATTTCCCGATGTAATATTAGGAAAAACTGAAGCATCTACAATCCATAAATTTTGTAAACCATGTACTTTTAATCTATTTGAAACCACACCTGTATTTTTATCAGGGCCTATTTTGCATGTGCCACAAGGATGATATATTGATGAAGCATTTTGTCTAAAATGATGTGCCATTTCTTTTGTAGATGATTTAATAGGGTCAATTTCATTTGAATGATCCATTATATTATTTAGAGAATGCGTTTGTGATATTTTTCTAATAAAATCATATCCACATTCTAAATCATACAAATCTTTTTCGTTAGATAAATAACTAGGATCAATTACTGGATCATCATTAATTTCATTTGATAATAATTTAATATGACCTCGACTAAATGGTCGACAAGGTTGAAATCCAATTATGAATCCATCAAATTTATCAGTTTTTAATAATGGACGCTTATTTGCATATTTTACTGAATAACTAAGAGGATTGAAATAAATTTGCAGATTGGGACAATCTGTTTTATTTTTCCATCGGATAAAACCACCTCCTTGATTAACACTTAAAGATAGTGGTCCACTTCGAGACATTAAATATTCTAAGATTGATTTTATTCGCCCACTCCAAGTTCCAAGAGATTTATTTAAAGTTTGTACTTTAGATCTATATAAATAATCTATACCTATATGATCTTGCAAATTGGCTCCGACATTGGAATTATCAATTTTAGTTTTAATTCCAAAATCCTTGAGATGGTTTTGTGGACCAATTCCTGAATGCATTAAAATGTGTGGAGTTTTTATTGATCCAGCAGCCATAATAACTCCAATATTGGCCTTCACAATAAAGATTTTTCCATTTTTTAAATACTTCACTCCGGTAACTCGTTTATCTTTCAAGATCAGTTTTTGAACAACTGCTTGAGTTATTAATTTAACATTATTTTTTTTTAAGGTTTCTTTTAAAAATCCATCAGCAGCAGACCATCTAAATCCATTTCGAGTAGTAATTTCATAATGTCCAACACCCTCAGATTTTTCAGCATTAAATGAATCAACAATAGGAATATTCAATTCCTTTGCTCCTAAAAAATAATTATTCAAAATAGAATGATGCTGAGAACTAACGTTATTTACTACTATTTTACTTGTTGTAGTTTCTGTATCTCTAAGGATTATATTTTTTTCTATTTTTTTGTATGTTTTGACAATATTTTCCCAAGACCAAAGAGAACTATCATCATAAGTCCAATTTTGAAAATCTGAAGGAAATCCTCTTGTATAAACCATTGCATTAATTGAACTGGAACCTCCTACTACCTTGCCCCTAGGACAATATAGTTTACGATTATTTAAGTGTAATTGTGGAGAAGTGTAAAAATTCCAATTGATTGATTTATTGTAAAAAGTCATACCGTATCCAAGAGGAATTTTTATCATTGGATGATAATTTTGAGGACCTGCTTCAAGTATTAATATTTTTAAATTCTGATATTTTGAAAGTCTATTTGCAACTATGCTTCCTGCAGAGCCTGCACCAAATAATATTATATCAAATTGATTCATGTTAAACTTAATGTGATAAAACAATATCTGCATGCTTGTCATTATGTCATTGCTTTAGCAACTGATAATTCAACTAAATTTATTTAGAGGATAAATAAATCGCTGGTTTAAAATATAGATTTATAATTATATAATTCTCCTGATTTACACACTCGTGTTAATGAATATCTTTTGCATGAAATGCCAGATAAATATAACTAGTCTTATAATACTAATTTTTTTTCTTGAAATTCAAGGATTTTTAATAACTAAATGTTTAATTAAATAACATTAGTTAACTACATTAATAGTAAAAAAATAAAAAAATTGTTAAAAATAGGTTGTTATTTATCTCTCGATATGTTGAGAATACTTAAATTTTAATAGGAGGAATCCATATGGATAAAATTAGAAAATCCAGCCTTACAACTCAGAAAGCTGCACGAAAATTTACTCGTCGAACAGCTATTAAAAGAGGTGCTGCTGCAGCGGCATTTGTAGGCGCTGCCCCTATGTTTGTTAAAAATGCGTTTGCTGCCTCAAGTGGAGAAGTAAATGTAGTAATGTGGGGAGAATATTTACCTGATTCTGTTGTAGCTGATTTCAAAGCAAAAACTGGAATCACTGTTAACCATACTAAAATTGGTGACAACGGAGAGATTATTGCTAAAATGAAAGCCGGCGGTGGTGCTGGTTATGATTTAGCAAGTCCAACAAATATGAGAGCGCTTCAGTGGGAAAACCTAGGTGTTCTTCAACCATTTGATATGGCTAGAATTACTAATCTTGGTAATGTTAATCCAGGCATGGTTGCAGTTGGAGAAAGAGACTGGAACTTTGGTGGAAAAGGTTCACATTGGGTACCACAACTTTGGGGTACAGAATCTATTTCATGGAGAACTGATAAATGGTCTCCGGATGGACTACCTAGCTTTGGTGACATTTGGGAACCAAATCCAGGAATTGACGGCGCTTTCATGATGGGTAGAACTTACTCCATGATGACTGGCTGTGGAATCTGGATGCATCATCAAGGTAAGATGGATTTTTGGTCTTCTTACAATGATGAAGATACAATGAGAAAAAATTGGCAAACACTTACCGATTATTGTATTTCCAAAAAAGGCAATCTTGTTAAATTCTGGTCAGGCGCTGATCCTCAAAAACAAGGTTTCACATCTGATGGAGTGATCGTTGGACAAACTTGGGATGGACCAATTGCAGCGATGATGAAAGCAGGTGAGCCTGTTGCTTATCAAACAACTGATGAAGGAGCACTAGCTTGGGTTGATGGTATTACTCTATCAGCGAAAGCGGAAAATGTTGATGAGGCATATGAACTTATCAATTATAGCTTCACACCAGAAGTTGGCGGTCAAACAGTGAATGAAATTGGTTACAACTCCGCAGTTATTGGAGCTTCTGATCATTATTCAGCTGAGACAAAAGCACTAGCTCAAGCAATCTATCCAGGGGATACAGCTTCTAAGCTTAATCCATGGCCACCAGAGCCACCTTGGTATGCTGATGCAAGAGCTGAATACGCAAATAAGTTCGAAACAGCGTAAACAAAATTATAAGATTTAAATTAAGCGCCCTAATCAATTTAGGGCGCTTTTTAACTTTTAATGTTCATCTTTATATAATAATTTAGTTGGATTAATTTATTGGGGAAGTAATGAGCGCTGATGTAGAACTACAAAATGTTTCTGTTACGTTTGGAAGTTTTTATGCAGCAAAAAATGTTAGTGTTAAAATACAAGAAGGGGAATTTTTTAGTTTCTTAGGACCTTCTGGATGTGGAAAAACAACTTTACTGCGTGCAATATCTGGTTTCTTGGATCCATCTGAAGGCAAGGTACTAATTGGCGGCAAAGATATGGCCGGCATTGGTCCTAATCGGAGACCCACTTCATTAATATTTCAAAATCTTGCTTTATTTCCTTTAATGTCAGTATCTGACAATATTGTCTTTTCTCTTGAAGTTAAGGGTATTGGAAAAATTAAAAGAAA
>CACLJX010000028.1 GCA_902607435.1 uncultured Alphaproteobacteria bacterium
CGCCTCCTATGCAAAATTTAGGAGCAGGTTCTATTAATCTTCCTGAGGGAAACTGTTTTTTTCTTCGCATCATGTCTGCTGTTTTTATTAGCGTTAAACTATCAATATCATTTACAGCTACAGTTTCAGGTTGATCTCCATTTTTTGGATCATCTCCTGATAAACAAAGAATATTATGAACACCAAGTGCTGATGCTCCAACCAAATCCCCTTGTAAAGCTAAACGATTACGATCACGAACAGTTAACTGCCATATTGGTTCAATATCATTTTGAACAAGAATGATAGCTGCAGTTAATGATGACATATGTACTTTTGCTCCGGGACTATCAGTCAAATTAACAGCATCGGCAATGCCTTTTAGAGGCTTGGTTTTTTTTAATAATATTTCTTGGTCTGATGAATCGGGTGGGGTGGTCTCTGCTGTATAAACAAAATTTCCTTCTAATAATTTTTTATGAAATAAACTTTGATATTCTATCATAGAATAATGTTTTACCTAATCCCCAATGAGGCTATCGCTTAATTCATCATAATCATAAGCAGAATATGAATGCCAGCCAAGAACAGATTGATCAAAATCTACAATGCTTCCTGTCATCACCCCTGATTCTTCTGAACATAAGAATGCTAATCCTCGAGCAACATCTAAAGGCTTGGTTAATCTCTTGAAAGCAGTTTTTTTTTCAGCTTTTTTCAACCAATCCTCGCCTCCATCATGAAACTTACGCTGAATGACATCCTCACCTGGCGTGTCAGTCCAGCCTATATTTAAACCGTTAACACGAATTTGATTTGACAAAACTGCATTAGCAACATTTTTTATCATAGTTACTAATGCTCCTTTTGAGGAACTATAAGCTGTAAGAAAAGGCATACCGCTGTGTGCTGCCATTGATAGAACATGTGCGATTGTTCCCTTAACTTTATCTCTTCTCATTATCTTAATTGATTCTTGCATTAACAGAAAAGGCGCTCTTGTGTTTACATTAAAGCATTTCTCATAGTTATCTAATGTAGTACTAACAATCGTTCCTCTTTCCGTAAAGCCGGCTACGTTCACCAAAGAGTGAACTGTTCCAAATAATTTTTCCGTGGAAGCAATGACATTTCTACAATCATCTACTTCAGCAAGATCTGCTTTAACGTATAAGCATTTTGCTCCAATATTTTCAATTTCTTTTTTTACTGCTAAACCTTTTTCTTCATTGCGTCCACAAACAGTAATAGCTTTAGCTCCCCTGCTTGCAAATAATTTAGCTGTTTCAGCACCACTACCTTGTGTGCTACCTGTAATGACTGCAACCCTGTCTTTAAATTGATCTTTGTTATTAGTTACATATTTGTCTTGCATTTTTCTTTTACGTTAAAAGTTAGTAATATTTTTTATTTACTTATAACATCTAATCAATTTAATCTTCTAATTTAATCCAACTTGAATTACTATTCGATGATTCTTTTGCTGCAAAAATAAATTCAATACCCCTAACACCATCTTCAATTGTAGGAAATGTAATTGAATGTCTTGTGTTATTCCTTTTCGCTACAATCGCCTCAGCAAATTCTGTATAAATGTTAGCAAAAGCCTCAAAGAAACCTTCTGGGTGTCCAGCAGCAACTCTTGATGATTGATAAGAAAAGTCAGAAACACTATCGCTGCTTCTAGTGATAATTTTTAACGGTTGATTAATTTCGGTGAATTTTAGAATATTAGGTTCATCCTGAAACCAATCTATTGCCCCTTTAGAACCAAAAACTCTTATTCGCAAACCATTTTCACCTCCTGTTGCTGCGGATGATACCCATATCATGCCTCTTGCTTGATTTGACATTCGCAATATTAAAAATGCATTATCGTCAATAGTTATTTCAGGAGATAAACTTTTAACTTCAGCGCTAACTTCGCTTACTTCCAAATTTGTAACATACCTTAGTAAATGATGTGCATGAGTGCCTATCTCTGATAAAATCATGGAAGGGCCGCACAAAACTGGATCAGTTCTCCATCTTAAAGTTGATTTTTCATCTTCTTTTTTTACTCCTGCTGTATATCCTTGAGGATATTCAATATTAAAAAGTCTAACCTCGCCAATTTTGCCATTTTCAACAATTTTTTTTGCCTCTCGAAGCATAGGATAAGCAGAATAATTGTGAGTTAAAGCAAAAATAATATTATTTTCTTTAACTTTCTGTTGAAGTTTGTGCGCTTCCTCTATGGTGGCAGTTAGAGGTTTATCACATATTATATGCACCTTATTGTTTATAAACGGTTCTGCAACAGAATAGTGATCACCTGAAGGAGTCATAATACCTATGGCTTCAACACCATCATCTCTTTTGTTTTCATTTTCTGCCATCTCATTGTAATCAGAATAAGCTCTTGAAGGATCAACCCCAAGTGAAATAGCAAATTGTTTTGACTTTTCTGGATCCCGAGAAAAAACACCTGCCACAAAGATAAATCGGTTATCAAATCTAGCGGCCAATCTATGAGTAAAGCCAATAAAAGAATTAGGTCCGCCTCCGATAAAACCAATGCGTATTTTATCCTTAGATAAAACAGAATCATTGCGCATTAAGTTTAATTTTCCAAACGCTATTTTTTCTTTTTGAGTCATTTTAATGACTATCCCTAGGTATTCCTTTTGAATTGGCAATATCAAAATAACTTTCTTCTAAATTCAGGCAGGCACCTTCAGAGAGTTGTCCTGTAAATTTTCTAGAAATTTCTTGCCACGGTGTTTGATTACCAGGATATTTATAATTATTATTTTTTAATCTTTCTCTAATAACTTCATCTTCTAAAAGTAAGTCTACTCGTTTCTTATTTAAATCAATTTTTATTTCATCACCATTTTTTATAATTGCGAGTCCACCTCCTACGGCTGCTTCTGGGGACACATTCAAAATGGATGGGCTTTCTGAAGTTCCACTTTGTCTGCCATCTCCTATACATGGCAATGAAGATATTCCTTTCTTAAGCAATTTATCAGGAGGTTGCATATTCACTACTTCAGCAGAGCCAGGATAACCAATAGGTCCGCAACCTCTCATAACAAGTATACATTTCTCATCAATATTTAAATCAGAATTGTTAATATTTTTATGATAATCTTCAGGTCCATCAAAAACTATTGCTTTTGCAATAAAAATATTTGGATTACTTGGTTCTGACAAATATCTTGCTATAAATTCATCATTAACAACAGACATTTTCATAATTGCTGTGTCAAAAAAATTACTTCTTAATACTAAAAACCCTGCTTTTTCTTTAATTGGTTTCTTAAAATCGTAAATAACTTCATTTTCTTCTTTAAATACCTTTTTTAGATTTTGGTCTACGGTTTTTCCAGAAACAGTCATGACATCTTTGTTAAGTAAATTGTTCTGATTTAACTCATTCATTACAACTGGAACACCACCTGCTTTAAAGAAACCTTCTCCAAGATACTTTCCTGAAGGTTGCATATTAACCAACAATGGAACATTTTCACCACAACGTTCCCAGTCATCCAATGTTAAATTAATATTAGTTTTTTTTGCAATAGCTATTAGATGTGGAGGTGCATTGCTTGATGCACCAATTGCGGAGGCAGTAACTATTGCATTTTCAAATGATTTTTTTGTCATAATATCTGAAGGTTTAAGATTCTCTTCAACCATTTTAACTATTCGAAATCCAGTATCATAAGCCATCTGTGATCGTTCTCTATAGGGAGCTGGAATAGCAGCACAGCCTGTAAGAGACATACCAAGTGCTTCAGCAATTGAGTTCATGCTAGAAGCTGTGCCCATTGTATTGCAATGGCCAATACTTGGAGCTGAAGCAGCGACCATGTCCATGAATTCTTCAAAATTAATTTCTCCGCGCGCATGCATTCTGCGAGCTTCCCAAATTATAGTTCCTGAGCCTACTTTTTGACCTCTGAAGTTTCCATCTAGCATTGGGCCCCCTGATAAAACTATGGATGGCAAATTTACAGTCGCTGCAGCCATTAAACTTGCTGGCGTTGTTTTATCACAACCTGTTGTTAACACCACGCCGTCCAATGGATAACCATATAACACTTCAACCAAAGACAAATAGGCGAGGTTGCGGTCCAAAGCTGCTGTTGGTCTTTTTCCAGTTTCTTGAATAGGATGGGTAGGAAATTCAAAAGGAATGCCTCCTGCATTTCTTATTCCTGCCCTTATTCTTTTTGATAAATCTAAAAAATGCCTATTACATGGCGATAAATCACTTCCGCTTTGTGCTATGCCAATAATTGGTTTGCCAGATTGTAATTCTTCACGCGTTAATCCGAAATTAAGATATCTCTCCAAATATAAAGCTGTCATGCTTGGATTATCAGGATTGTTAAACCAATTTTGACTTCTTAATTTAATTTTCGACATTTATATTTAAACTCTGAGACTATTATAATAATCAAATTGCTTTTCATACCTCTTAAGCACTTTATCGGTATAAGATACAAAATCAAAAAATTTTGTTGAAGATATTTCAGCTACTATACTCCACAAAACTTCATTTAAAAGAGAAACGCATTTAAACAT
>CACLJX010000029.1 GCA_902607435.1 uncultured Alphaproteobacteria bacterium
ATCAAAAATAGGTGGTAAACAAACAGGTAATGTTACTCGCCAAAACATTTTATAAATTGGAATTTTCAGAGATAAAGAAACAGATTCAAATTCTTTATCCATTTGCTTAAGTGCTGTAACAGCTGTCAAATGAGAAACAGTATAAAAATGAACAATTGTATTTACAACTAATATAATCATTGTTGCATAAATAAAATTTAAAGGATTGTCTTTAGCATTGAAGAAAAAGATATATGACAATCCTAATACCAAACCTGGAACTGCCATCGGCATAAGAGCAAAAAATTGAACCAGCCCTCTTGTTTTTTCATCAGTTCGTAATTTTTCTACCAAGTAAGAACCAATAAAAATAATTATTGTCCCAAAAATTGCCGTATATAATGCAAGTCGCACAGAATTATAAAATGATTCCCAGCCAAGCCCGGCTACTTCAAAACTATAGTTGGATAAAGTCAGATTTAAATTGTAAGGCCAAAATTTTACTAGCGCTCCAAATTGAGCCATCCCAATCATTAATAAAATAATAATTGCAAGGATCGAACAAAACGCCAGCATTATCATATCGACATTAAAATGTTTCTTTGGTTTAAAAACAACTGACCGAGAAGTTAATAATGAAATTTGTTTTTTTCGAGAATAGCGATCAATAAAAAAAGCGATCATTGCAGGAACAAGTAAGACCATAGATATAACAGCACCCATTTGAAAATTTTGTTGTCCAACTACTTCTTTATAAATATCAGTTGCTAGAACATTGTAATTGCCTCCAATCACCTTTGGAACACCAAAATCTGTGAACACCAGAGTAAAAATTACAAAAGCTGTACTTATAATACCATATCGTGCTCCTGGAATTGTAATAGTAAAAAATGCTCTGAGTTTACTTGTTTTTAAAACTTCTGCAGCTTCATACAATCGAGAATCAGACAAAGAAAGAGACGTGGTTAAAATAATCAGCGCATGAGGAAAGGTCCAATAAACAGATGCCATAATAATTCCTATTGGACCATAAATAGAGTGTCCTAAAAGAAAATGTTTGACTACACCCTGATTCCCAAACCAATATACTAAAGCAATTGCTGCCAAAATTGATGGGCTCAGTAGTGGAATAAGGGCAATTAAGCGAAAAAAACCCTTAAAGGGCATGCATGTTCGAGTAAGAGCATAGGAAAACAAAAATGCGAGAATAACAACTATGATCGTTGAAGAGATTGCAATAAATAAACTATGAAATAACGATTGGAATAAAGCTGGTTCCTGAAAAATATATAAGTAGTAGTTTGATAAACCAACAAACTCTCCTTGTTTGTTTTGCATACTTTTATAAATTAGACCTCCTAAGGGAAGAACTAAAAAAAATAAAAATAGAAGTATATAAATAGTCAACATGATTTGACCAACTCTATCACTAGAGTCTTTTCCCCGACGTATATCTGCAAACTTTAGGAGATTCATAAAATGATTAAAACTAATTTGGATAGACTCGTATATCTTCTACTGGAAAACAAATATTCAACTTATCATTCAAAGCCAAATTAATTTTTCGTGCATTAGAGCTTGGCATATCTGCCATAATCAAGTCTTTGGTTACATTGCTTACCTCAAGATAAATACGCTGAAAGGAACCAAGAAATTCTATTTCTTTAATTGTCGCCTCTAAAGCATTATTGTCCGACTTTTCAACATTTAATTGAATGTCCTCAGGTCTTATAGCAAGACGTACGGATTGATTATTTTGAAAGTCTTGCGTATCACAATCAATCATAACACTATTACAATGTGCTTTATTATTCTTGCCAATAATTGCTGGAATAAAATTCATAATACCAATAAAATCTGCAATAAACGGCGAGTTGGCTCTGGTATATATTTCTGTCGGAGTTCCAACTTGAATTATTTCACCATCTTTCATGACAAAAATTCTATCAGCCATTGTTTGTGCTTCTTCTTGGTCGTGTGTTACCATAATAGTTGTGACGCCAAGTTTTCGCTGAAGATCTTTAATTTGTTTTCTTAAAAACACGCGTACTTTTGCATCAAGAGCGGATAATGGTTCATCAAGCAAAAGTAATCCTGGCGATGTTGCAAGGGCTCTTGCTAAAGCTACACGCTGTTGTTCTCCTCCAGATAATTGACTTGGATATTTTTTAGCGTGCTCTGTTAAGCTAACTAAATCAAGTAACTCACCTACTCTTTTATTAATATCATGCTTGTTCCATTTATTGTTTACTAATCCATAGGCTATATTTGAAAAAACAGATAAATTTGGAAACAACGCATAGGATTGAAAAACTATACCAAAATCTCGGCTTGATGGTGGCAAGTTTGATATATCAATTTTCTTTTGTATTACAGATCCAGTTGACTGTATTTCTAATCCAGCAATACACCGTAACAATGTAGTTTTGCCGCAACCTGAAGGGCCAAGAAAACAAACAAATTCCCCTTCTTGAATATTGATTGAAATATTACGAATTGCTTCAAAAGTGCCAAACGACTTTGAAAGATTATTTGTGGCTAAATAAGATTCTTCGCTTTTCTCTAACATACAATTACTTATTATTATTTATAAAAGAAATAAATATAACCACAACATTTAACAAAATTGCAATAAATACTTAACAAAAAAATGAAATGTTGTTTAATATATATGTATTAAAGTAAGGAGGAAATTGTGATTACACATTTTGTTAAAAAAATATTTACTTCGTTAGGAGTTTTTACAATGTTTGTGTTTGCATTAACTTTTAATCATGTTGTGTACTCAGGTGAATTATTAGTCTATTCAAGTACTGATGCTGATAACCTAAAATATTACATGGATGAGTTTCAAAAAGCTAATCCTGATATTAAAGTTAATGTTGTAAGAGAATCTACCGGAACAATGGCAGCTAAAATGATGGCTGAAAAGGATAATCCACAAGCAGATTTTTTATTTGAAATGGCTGCTACTGTTGCACTTAACATGGAAGCCGAAGGAATGTTTGTTGAATATACTCCAGCAGGCATGGATGCGATTGATCAGCGTTATGTTGATAAATCTGATCCAGTAACTTGGGTTGGCAATTATGGTTGGGCAGGTTGTATTTGTTGGAATCGTGTTGAAGCTGAAAAACTCGGTTTACCAAAACCAACTACTTGGGCTGAGTTAACAGATCCAGTATATAAAGGCCACATCTCTATGCCAAATCCTGCATCCTCAGGCACTGGATTCTTGGATGCATCAAGCTGGATACAAATATGGGGTGAAGACAAAGCATGGGAATACATGGATGCTCTTCACGAAAATATTGGTATCTACACACACTCAGGTTCCAAACCTTGCAAACAAGCTGGTTCTGGTGAATTCACAATTGGTATCTCTTGGCCTGGAAGAGCAATCAAAGTTATTAAAGCTGGGGCTCCAATTGATATGATTATTCCTAACGAAGGAATTGGTTGGGAAATGCAAGTTGTGGCAATCATGACTGGCACAGACAATTTACCTGATGCAAAAACATTAATGGATTGGACTTTAGGTGATGGCATGAAATTATTTGGTGAACGCCAATCAATCATAGCTGATTCCTCTAAAGTAACTAAAGATCCAGAGTTGCCTGACTTTTATGATGAAGTACAAGCAAAGCTAATTGATAATGACTTTGTATGGGCTGCAGCTAATAAAACTCGTATCGTGAATGAATGGAAAAAACGATATGATAGCAAGTCAGAGCCTAAAAGTTAATTAAGACTTTTCATAAATAATTAATAAACGGGGGAATATTAAATCTCCCGTTTTATTTTTCTTGTTATTGTTTGTTACCTAAGAGAGGCTTCAACATAGTGTTGAAAATGTTCAATTGGCGGTGTTGTTTTATTAAGTTCTTTTGCGAGATCATCAAATTTGCGCAACTCAACAGCCTCTTTCATAAAAGGTTTAGTAATAAATTCTTCTGCTTCTTCTGTTGTAAATGGTCCTCCTTGTACAACTAGAGAAATTTTGGAAGCTTCCGATAAAAGATCATAATATCCATCTTCTACAGCAGATAAATATCTTTTTGAAGCAACGTGTGCCCGTATAGGGAGCGTTACTTCCTCTCCAAAATATTTAGATAAATAATCTGCACCTAAATTTTCATGATTACCATCTTTTCCTTTATGTATTGGATCTTTTCCATCATATAATAAATGGCCAATATCATGCAATAAAGCAGCTGTTATGATTTCCTTAGAACAATTATTTTTCTCTGTTAATTCTGCACACTGCAAGGCGTGCTCTAGTTGAGTAACATTTTCATTCCCGTACTGAAGATTGCTTCCTTTTGTTTTCAATAAATTTAAAAGAATTGATGTAATATCTTTATCCATTCAAATATACATATCCTATATAATAATAATTTCAAAATTTATTTATTTTTATGACAAGTTCATCAATTTATTTACTCATATTTTTTGCTGCCTTTCTTCATGCTTTGTGGAATATTATTATTAAGTCTTTAAAAAATTCCCTTGTTGGAATTGCAATGAAAGTTTTTTTTCAAAGTATAATTTTTTTT
>CACLJX010000030.1 GCA_902607435.1 uncultured Alphaproteobacteria bacterium
AGATGAGCTACTAGTGTTAAAATTTAAGTTATTGAATACATTGCGATCAATATGTTTTGTGCTTTCATTATTTTGAATTAATTTATTATTTAATATAAAATTTTGTACAATGTCCTTTCTAAGATTTCGAAAGTAATCCAAATTCCCACCTAAAATATTTTCAATATTCATGTTGTAAATATTTTGAATATTTTCCATGGTTATTGAAATTTCTTATAACCAGATGATTCAATTTCTTCAGCAATAGACTTTCCTCCTGATTTCACAATCTTGCCATTTGATATCACATGAACATAGTCTGGTGTTATTTGATCTAAAAGTCTTTGATAGTGAGTTATAATTAAAAAAGAAGAAGTTTTATTTCTAAGATTATTAACTCCTTCTGTAACAATTTTTAAAGCATCAATATCCAATCCAGAGTCAGTTTCGTCTAAAATAGATAGTTGTGGTTTAAGAATACTCATTTGCAAGATTTCAAATCTCTTTTTTTCACCACCAGAAAAACCCTCATTAACTGAACGTTTTAGAATATCATTTGAAAAACCTAAATAATTTGATGTTTCTCTCAATCTTTTGGCAAATGTTAAAGCATCAATTTCTTCTTTGCCATCTGCTTTTAACTTAGAATTCACAGCTGTTTGTAAAAAAGGTGTAATATTTACACCTGGAATTGCTACTGGGTATTGAAATGCTAAAAAGAGACCTGCTTGTGCTCTTTCTTCTATATTTAAATCAAATATATTTTTATTTTTAAATTTTATTTCTCCACTAGTAATATTATATTCTTCTTTTCCTGCCAGAACATTTGATAAAGTACTTTTTCCTGAGCCATTTGGACCCATAATTGCATGAACTTCACCTTCATTTATTTCCAAAGATAAATTATTAAGTATTTTTTTATCTTCTATAGAAACTGATAAATTTTTAATTGATAATAACAATTAACCCACACTGCCCTCTAGAGAGATTGAAACTAATTTTTGAGCTTCAACAGCAAACTCCATAGGAAGTTCCTGCAGAACCTGTTTGCAAAAGCCATTTACAATCAAAGAAACAGCATCCTCATGACTCAATCCTCTTTGACGACAATAATAGAGTTGATCTTCATTAATTTTAGACGTTGATGCTTCATGTTCAACAACTGCTGAACTATTTTTTGATTCAATATAAGGCACTGTGTGAGCTCCACAATTATTACCAACCAATAGTGAATCGCATTGGGTATAGTTACGAGATTTATCAGCTTTATTTAAAAATTTTACTAAACCTCGGTAAGTATTTTGAGAATTTCCAAGAGAAATTCCTTTTGAAATTATTTTGCTTTTAGTATTTTTACCGATATGAGTCATCTTTGTCCCTGTATCAGCTTGTTGAAAATTATTCGTTATTGCTACTGAATAGAACTCCCCTATAGAATTCTCTCCTTGCAGAATACAGCTTGGGTATTTCCATGTAATAGCTGAACCTGTCTCAACTTGCGTCCAGGATATTTTACTATTTTTACCTTTACATTTTCCTCTTTTGGTAACAAAGTTATAAATACCGCCTTTTCCCTGTTCATCGCCAGGATACCAATTTTGTATAGTTGAATATTTAATTTCAGCATCATCTAAAGCTATTAACTCTACATTAGCAGCGTGTAATTGATTTGTATCTCTTTGTGGAGCTGTACATCCTTCAAGATAGCTTACATAACTTCCTTTATCAGCAATAATCAATGTTCTCTCAAACTGCCCTGTTTCTTCTGCATTGATTCTAAAGTAAGTAGATAACTCAATTGGACATTTAACATTCTCTGGTATGTATACAAAAGAGCCATCAGTAAAAACAGCTGAATTCAAAGCAGCATATTTATGATCTCCGATAGGTATTACTGATCCGAGATATTTTCTGACTAGTTCAGGATGTTTTATTATCGCTTCACTAATGGAACAAAAAATAATTCCTAACTTTTCAAGTTCACCTTTATATGTTGTTGCAACAGAAACACTATCAAAAACAGCATCAACAGCAACGCCAGCAAGGACTTTTTGTTCTTGAAGAGGTATGCCTAATTTGTTGTAAGTATCAATTAACTTTGGATCAACCTCGTCTAATGATTTTGGTTTATTTTTAAATCCTTTAGGAGCGGCATAATAATAGATATCCTGATAATCAATATTTGGAAAATCAATATTTGCCCAAGTTGGTTCCGGCATTTTTTTCCATCTATTATAAGCTTGTAATCTCCAACTAAGCATCCACTCAGGTTCTTCTTTTTTTTGAGATATAAACTTAATAGTATCTTCATTAAGACCTTTGGCTGGTCTATCTGTCTCAATATCTGTTACAAAACCATATTTATAGGATTGGTCTATGTAACTTTGGATTTGATTAGATGCTGGAGTTTCGTCAAAATTCATAGATACTAAATAACTATTAATCTTAAAAAATCTACTGTTTTCGGAAAAAATTAAGTATTTTTAGAACTTATTCTAATTTCTTACTATTTTGCTATCCAACCTCCTCCTAAAACTTGGTCTTTTAAATAAAACACACAAGCCTGGCCTGGTGATGTTGAGGCAATTTTTCTATCAAAAATATATGTAGCCTCATTGCCCTTAATTTTTAAAGTACCTGGTGCTTCTTTTTGATTAGATCTAATTCTAGCTGAACATCGAATTAAATTATTAATATCTATATTATCCGCAAACCAATTAATATCTTTAATTTTAACTTCAGTTTTTTCAAGATATTTTTTCTCTCCAAGAACAATTAAATTATTAGTTTTATCTATTTCTATTACATAAAGTGGATTTGTATAACCTCCAATACCAATGCCTTTTCTTTGACCGATAGTATAATTAACAATCCCTTCATGTTCTCCAATTATTTCCCGATCAATATTCAAAATATTTCCTTTAACAAAAGATTCTGGTTTTAATTTTTCAATAAGAGTTCTATACGAATCTTTAGTCACAAAACATATATCTTGACTATCTGGTTTATCTTTAACAACTAAAGACAATTTTTTAGCTATGTCTCTAATCTCAGATTTTAAATACTCTCCAATTGGAAATCTTAAGAAATCCAGTTGTTCTCTTGTAGTTGCAAATAAAAAATAACTCTGATCTTTTTTTGCATCTTTGGCTTTAAACATTTTTGCATTTTTCTTTCCACCAACTCTACGAACATAATGCCCAGTAACTAAAGCATCTACTTTTTGATCTTTCGCTACATTTAAAAGATCAGTAAATTTAACTGTTTGATTACATTTAATACATGGAATAGGTGTTTCACCATTTGCATATGATTCGACAAAATTATCTATAACTCCTGAAAAAAAACGATCTTGATAATCAAATATAAAATGAGGAAAATCAAATTGGTGAGCTATCTTTTTTGCATCATCAATATCTTTACCTGCACAACAAGTTTTGGAGTGTGTTCTATTGATTTGATTATAAAGTTTAAGTGTAACCCCAGTTACATCATAACCTTCTTTCTTTAACATTGCTGCTGCAACAGAACTGTCTACCCCTCCAGACATGGCCACTATAATCTTAGTATCCTTTTTTTGTTTATTAAATCCTAGGCTATTCATATTAAAAACAATATAATCTATATTTACAAATTTGAATTAGTTCAATATTAGCATTATTAAATATGGTAGATATATTCATAACAGGTTCTGACGGAAAAATAGAGACAAAATATTTTCACAATAATAATGAAGATTCTCCAATAGTACTGATTCTGCACCCTGACCCTTCTAGGGGAGGCACAATGAATACGAAAATTGTATTTGAGTTATATAAGATTTTTTCAAATAATGGATTTTCAACAATTAGATTTAATTTTAGAGGGGTTGGAAAAAGTGAAGGAATGTTTGATGATGGCGAAGGAGAATTAAGTGATGCTGCGAGTATTCTGGACTGGCTTCAGCAAAATAATACTAACTCTAAAATATGTTGGGTCGCGGGTTTTTCATTTGGATCTTGGATCGCCATGCAATTGCTTATGAGAAGACCGGAAATTAATGGTTTTGTCTGTGTTTCCCCTCCAGCAAATATAAGAGATTTTAATTTTTTAGCACCTTGTCCTTCTTCAGGCTTAATGATTCATGGTGACAAGGATAGCATTTCTTCATTTGAATCATCAAGAATATTATCTGAAAAACTTCAAAAACAAAAAAAATTTGAAATTGTTTTTAAATCAATAAAAGGAGCAGATCATTTTTTTGAGAATCATAAAGCTGAATTTAACTCAATAGT
>CACLJX010000031.1 GCA_902607435.1 uncultured Alphaproteobacteria bacterium
GTGTTAAATGATTTGACTGTATGTAGTGAAAAACTAAAATATTATCATCAGAATAAAGAACTTTGGGGGATATGCCTGCTTTGTATCCAGCTTTACTTGCTTCTATCTCATGAGAACGCACAACTCCATAATCTTGTTTATTGCCCCCTATTTTAACGACATATTTATTGCTATTATCAGATACTATATAACTATCATTTGCCATAAAGCCTTCAATGAATTGAAGATCTATATCTTCCTCAAACAACGGTAAAGCTTGTAATTTTATTTTTAATTGATCCTTGTTCATAATTTTCCGTTATAAGCATCTCTATAAAGTTGTAAAAAATCTTTATCACTTAATTGGATTGGATTGCTCCCCGTAGAAGGATCATTAAAAGCCATTATACTCATTTCCTCAAATCTTTTATCATCATTTATTAATTCTTTAAGGGTGTGAGGTACTGCTAATTTACTTCTTAAATCTAAAATCCATTTTATAAATCCATCAAAATTTGGATTTGGCAAGTTTATATATCTGGCTAAACTCTCTATTCTATTGTCAATTGCATTTTTGTTTTTTAATAAAACATAAGGCATAAAAACTGCATTGGTTAGACCATGATGTGTATTATATATAGCGCCAACAGGATGACTCATAGAATGAATAGCTCCTAATCCTTTTTGAAAAGCTGTTGATCCCATAGAGGATGCTACCAACATGTTTCCTCTTGCTTCAATGTTCTCGCCATCTTTGAAAGCTGTAAGTAAATATTTATAAACCATACTAATACCTTCAATAGCAATACCTTGAGATAGAGGATGAAAAAAAGGTGAACAATATGCTTCAAGGCAGTGAGCTAATGCATCCATTCCAGTAAAGGCAGTTAATTGAGGTGGAAGAGCAATTGTTAAATTTGGATCAAGTATAACAATAGATGGAAGCATTTTTGGATGAAAGATTATTTTTTTTTCATGCGTATCCTCTTTTGTAAACACGCCTGCTCTACCTGTTTCTGATCCCGTGCCAGCTGTTGTAGGAATTGCTATTATAGGCTTAATGTTTTCACTTTTTGCTCTTGTCCAATAATCTCCAATATCTTCAAAATCCCATAATGGCCTAGTTTGTCCAGACATAAAAGCTATTCCTTTTCCCGTATCCATGGCTGAACCTCCGCCAACAGCAATTACTCCGTCATGATTTCCATTATTAAAGTATTTAACGCCATTGATTACATTTTGACCTGTTGGATTACCTTTAACATCAGAATAGATACTTGCTTTATCATTTAGAGATAAATTAATTGTATCAATAATATCTGTTTTTTGAATTCCAGGATCAGTCACGATAAGTGGATTTTTAATTTGTAAATCATTACAAGCTTTTTGAATTTCTTTTATACGATTAAACCCAAACCATATTGGTGTAGGATAATTCCAATTCATATTTTCCATATTATTTCCTCTTATACTATTCTGTGATGATAACTTTTTGCTCTTGTAACATGATCAAATCCTAAAACTGATAACGTAACTCCTACGCCAGTATCTTTTATCCCAGTCCAAGCAAGCCCAGGATCAAGATAATCACAACGATTCATAAAAAAAGTTCCTGTGTTAATTTTCTTACCAAAAGATAAGGCAAATTCTTTGTCAGAAGTCCATACACAAGCTGTTAAACCATAAGGGCTATCATTCATAAATTTAGCTGCCTGATTCTCATCTGTTACTTTCATAATACCTACTGATGGCCCAAATGTTTCATCCATCATAAAATTCATTGAATGATCGACATTGATTAATACTGAAGGACTAACATAACAATTATTATCTTCAGAAATTTTAAAATTTGCTTTGTCAATAATGTCTGTGGCTCCATTAGAGATAGCTTCTTTGATTTGTTCACGAATAAATTTAGCTGCAGATAGTCTTACAACCGGTCCTAGATTAGTTTCATTTTTTAAAGGATTATCAAGAATATATTTTTCTGAAAAATTTTTTATACCTTCTACAAAATCATCATATACTACACTATCAACATATATTCTCTCAATGCCACAACAAGATTGACCAGAATTATAGAAAACACCATCAGCTAGATTTTCAATAGCATGTGTTAGATTGCAATCTTTTCTAACATAAGCAGGATCTTTTCCTCCCAATTCAAGACCTGCATTAATAAATCTCTCCCCTATTGCTTTTTTAACTTGTCTACCGCCACTTACAGATCCAGTAAATAAAACATGATCAATTCTATCATCTGAAATTATTTTTGAGGTAGATGCATGATCTAAGTGCAAATATTGGAAAACTCCATGTGGTATATCTGTATCTTGCAATGCCTTATGAAGTTGCTCCGCACACAAAGGTGTTTGGGATGAATGCTTTAAAATAACACAATTACCAGCTAATAAGCTTGGTACTATTGAGTTTACAGAAGTATTGTAAGGATAATTCCAAGGTGCAATAATAAAAATTGTACCTAGTGGATCTTTAGAAATAAAATTATCAAATTCATTATTTTTTTTTGAAGTAATGTTTTTTAATGCTTGGTCAGATTTTTCAATCATATACTGTGCTCGCTCTTCAAACCCCCTCAGTTCACCTCCACATTGACTAATAGGTCTTCCCATTTGTCTACATAATTGATCTTCTATTTCTGAGTTGTTTTTTAAAAAATTATCAACAAAATTTGTAATAAGTTTTTTTCTTTCACTTAATGAAGTTTGTTTCCATTGTTGGAAAGATTTTTTTGCAAGACTTAATGCTTTTTCAATTTCATCAGATGATACATATTCCCTTTCCGCATAGATGGAATTATCGATTGGTGTGATAGTTTTAAGCATTGTCATATGGTTTAATTACATATTTTTTTGAAATCAATTATTATTTTTTAACTTATTAAGGTATATGGTCAAATTATCATGAAATTATCTTTTAATGGAAAAACAGCTGTAATTACGGGTGCTTGTGGAGGAATGGGAATTGCATGCCTAAAAAAGCTTAATAAAGCTGGATTAAGGATTCTAATGCTTGATATAAAAAATCCACCATCAAATTTGCTAAAAAAATATAAGAAAGTAGAATTTAAAAAGATTGATGTAACAGATTTTATTAAACTTAAAAAAATAATTAACGAATTTTATACTCGAAATAAATCAATTGATTATTTAATAAATACTACTGGAGTATTATGGTTTGATAAAGATGTTTCTGTAACTCAAATTGATTTTAAAGTGTGGGATAGGGTTTTGGAAATTAATTTAAAAAGTATGGCTTACCTTTCTAAATTAATTATTCCTAAAATGAAAAAAAAGAAGTTTGGCTCTATTGTACATATATCTTCAGTCGATGCATTATCAGGCGATGATAAACCACAAGATGCCTATGGAGCATCTAAAGCAGCTATGATTAGATTATCAAAATCGTTAGCGATTCAATTTGCTTCATACAATATTCGCTCAAATATTATTTTACCTGGTCCAATTGAAACGCCTATGCAAGATCGATGGAAAAAAAATATAAAAGCAAAAAAACAACTAATAAAAATGATTCCTTTGCAAAGAATTGGCAAACCAAACGACATTGCCAATACAATCTTATTTTTATTAAGTAATG
>CACLJX010000032.1 GCA_902607435.1 uncultured Alphaproteobacteria bacterium
ATTAGCTAGGTCTGTTTATTATACTAACGACAAAAGATCTAAAATTAAATTAGAAATTAATAAAAAATTTGGTTCTCAAATTGTAGAAATAAAATCATACACAAAATATTAAATTAATGGATTCGAGAAATACTTGAATCAATTAAATTGATTAAAACTTCTTTATATTTTGTATCATTAAAAATTCCAAGACTATCTTTAGCAATATTGGCAAAATGAGTGGCTCTTTCAATGGTATCTTTTATACAATTATATTTATTGATAATTTCTAGTGCTTTTTCAAAATCATTTTTATCTTGTTGTAAATATCGTATTGTTTTTTTCCAAAAAATTTTTTCTTTAGAATTGGATCTTAAATAAGCTAAAATTATCGGCAGAGTAACTTTTCCTTCCTTAAAATCATCACCAATATTCTTGCCCAGTTTTTTGGAAGCAGAACTATAGTCTATAGCATCATCTATAAGTTGAAAAGATATTCCAAAATTAGTACCAAACGATTTAAAAGCCTCTACTTTCTCAAGATTTGATTTAGCTGACATTGCACCAACTTGACAGGCAGCACTAAATAGTGAGGCAGTTTTTCCATTAATTATTTCTAAATAAATATCTTCATTGATAGTAAGATCTTTTTCATTGCTTAATTCTAACATTTCACCTTCAGATATAATAACACTAGTATCAGATAATATTTTTAGAATTTCTGGTGTACCACCTTTAGCCATTAACTGGAATGCACGACTAAATAAAAAATCACCTACTAAAACACTAGTTTTATTCCCCCACACTTCATTTGCAGTAAGTAACCCTCTTCTTTTTTTGCTTTTATCAATGACATCGTCGTGTAATAAAGTTGCAGCATGTATAAATTCAACTGAAGCAGCTAATACAATATGTTTTTTCTTAATTTTCTTATTATTATTGCACATATGAAAAGAACAAGAAGTTAAAAGAGGACGAAGTCTTTTTCCACCTGATAAAATTAAATAAGAAGCAATTTTTTGTATTAGGGATACTTTGCTATCAAGTTTATCTAATATAACTGAATTTATTAAAGAAAAATCATTTTGACAAAGAGACGCTAATTCCTCAACGTAATACTCAAAATTATTTTCTAATTTTTTAAATTGTATTACCTGCGTCATTTTTAGCGTTTATAGCTTATTGGTATTTGGATACAATCAAATATAGACAATTTTGATGTTATAAAAGCATTAAGAATGTTAAAGAAATTGATAAATTTCCTATTATTAATATTTTAACAATGTATAAATTTAATTAATTGATAATATTTTAAATCAAAACTGACTAAATTCTTTCTCGTTTGTATAACTTTTGATATGAGGGGTTATGTTTAAATCATTATTTAGATCTTCTATTATTATACCGACACTTAGGCTTTCTGGAGTTATAGGTCAGGGAGGCATGCTACGTTCAGGGATGACATTAAATGCTATGAATAAACTTATTGATAAGTTGTTTTCTGATAAAAAAAGCCCAGCAGTAGCAATAATAATTAATTCTCCAGGGGGATCACCAACTCAGTCTTCTCTTATTGCAGCAAAAATTATAGCAAAATCAAAAGAAAAGAAAAAAAAAGTAATAGCTTTTGTTGAAGATGTTGCTGCTTCAGGAGGATATTGGTTAGCTTGCGCAGCTGATGAGATTTATATTGATCAAAATTCAATAATTGGATCTATAGGAGTTATATCTCCGGGATTTGGTTTTGTAGAATTAATTAAAAAATTTGGAATTGAAAGACGTGTTTATACATCGGGTAAAAGTAAGAGTTTTTTGGATCCTTTTAAAAAAGCAAAAAAAGAAGATATTAATAGATTAAAAGATATACAAGAACAAATTCATGAGAATTTTATAGATTTTGTTAAAATAAGAAGAAAAAACAGACTAAAAAAAAATAAAAATAAGGAAATATTTAGTGGTTTATTTTGGGTTGGCCAAAAAGCAATAGATCTAGGATTAGCAGATGGACTTGGATATGCTAATGAAATTTTAGAAAAGAAATTTGGGAAAAAAGCTAAAATAAAAATTATTGAACAAAAAAAATCTTTTATTCAACGTAAGTTATCTTCAAGTTTGTCACACTCATTAATCAATACAGATGAACTAATTAATAAATTGGAAGAAAAAGCGTTGTGGTCAAGGTATGGATTATAATGATTACAAAAATAATTACACTATTTTTTATTATTTTTTTTATTTTATTTATTTTTCGTTTATTTCAAAAAAAATCAAACATCAAAAATAAAATAAACAAAACTTATGATAGTATCGTAGATTTAGAAAAAGATCCTGAAACTGATGAATATAAGCCTAAAGAATAACTGGGATCGTTATGGTTGCTAAAACAATGGAAGAATTAGTTTCTCTTTGTAAGAGAAGAGGTTTTATTTTTCAATCTAATGACATTTATGGAGGTGTTAAAGGGCTTTATGACTATGGTCCAATGGGTGTTGAACTAAAAAACAATCTCAAACAATCATGGTGGAAATCTATGATTTATGAAAGGGATGACATTGAAGGTTTAGATGCAACTATTCTTACACCTCCTGATGTTCTTAAGCATTCTGGTCATGAAGATACATTCTCCGATCCTCTTGTTGATTGTAAATCTTGTAAATCTAGATGGACAATTGACCAACTAAATAATCAAAGTTGCCCTAACTGTAAATCAAAAGATTTGACTGATTCAAGACCATTTAATCTAATGTTTAAAACTTCTATTGGCCCTGTAGATGATGGAAGTACCTTTGCTTATTTAAGACCTGAAACGGCACAGCAAATATTTACCAATTTCAAAAATATACTTGACTCTACTAATAGATCCCTTCCATTTGGAATAGCTCAAATTGGCAAAGCTTTTAGAAATGAAATAACTCCTAGAAATTTTATCTTTAGAGTAAGGGAATTTGAACAAATGGAATTAGAGTTTTTTGTAGAACCTGGCATGGATGAGAAATGGCACAAACACTGGATTGATTCTAGATATCAATGGTGGATAGATCAGGGTATAGATAAGGAAAATTTAGATCTTCATGAGGTTTCAAAAGACGAGCTTTCTCATTACTCAAAAGCAACTGTAGATATTATGTATAGCTTTCCTCATGGAAAAGAGGAACTTGAAGGAATAGCTAATAGAGCTGATTTTGATCTGGGATCACACACAAAAAACCAAAAAGATTTTAATATTACTTCAAAAGTTATGAAAAATAAGAAGTCAAATACAAAACTTGCAGTTCAGAATCTTTCAAATAATAATTGGTTTATTCCTTATGTTGTGGAACCTTCTGCTGGAGTAGAAAGAGGTGTCTTAGCTTTGTTAAATGAGGCTTACAAAGTAGATGACAAAAATTCCAGAATTGTACTTGCTTTAAAACCACATTTATCTCCAATCAAAGCAGCAGTTATTCCTTTAAAAAGAAATAACGAGCAATTAGTTAGTCAAGCAAAAGAAATAAAAAGCAATTTACAAAAACTTGGATTAGGAAGAGTTCTTCTAGAAAATTCTGGAAACATTGGTAAAAATTATAGACGACATGATGAAATAGGAACGCCAATATGTATTACTGTC
>CACLJX010000033.1 GCA_902607435.1 uncultured Alphaproteobacteria bacterium
TTTTAACGATTCCTAACCAATATGATTAATTTTGAATAAAAATATATATATATTTCAAATAGTTAATTAAAAATAGCTTTTTTTACTTATAATTTTTAATCAAAAATATAGTGAGAGCAGCACTTAAGGTTAGCTTAAGTGACGTGATGAACTAAATTCGAGGAGTGAGTATGTTAGATACTGTTAAGAATGCATTAAGGCAAGTAGCAGAAGTAGGTCTTTTGTTAATTGCTGCAGCTGTAGTTCTCGAACTAATTTTTGGATCTGCTGTTCCTTATATAGGAATTGGGATTCTCGACAACATCACGGCGCTAACTCGTGAATTAGGTGAACAAGGTCTGGTTGGTATAATTTCAATTGGTATAATTGTTTGGTTATATTTACGTAGATAGAATCTCTTTAACAAAGGAGTTTAGCAATGATGGATACAGTTAGAAGTTTTTTAAGAAGTGTACTTGATGTTGGTATGGCAGTTATACCAGTAAGTGTTGTTTTGGGTGTTATTTTTGGCCCAGCAGTACCTTTTATTGGTGCCGATACTATTGATAATATCTCAGCTTTAGTTGCTGACTTAGGTGGCAGTGGTCTAGTTGGTGTAATTACATTAGGTATTCTTTACGCTCTATGGAATAGATAAAATATTTAAAGTAAAAAATATATCTCTTATACAATATAAGCCCTCTTAAAGAGGGCTTTTTTTATGAAAAAAAATAATAAATTTCCAATTCAAAAACTTTTGAATGTCATGAAAAAACTTCGTGATCCTAAAAAAGGTTGTCCTTGGGATAAAAAACAAACATTAGAATCAATAATTCCTCACACTATTGAAGAAGTTTACGAAGTTGCTGAACAAATTTATAATAAAGATTATCAGAAATTAAAAGATGAATTAGGAGACCTATTATTTCAAATAGTTTATCTAGCTCAAATTGCAAAAGAAAAGGATAAGTTTGATTTTGATGATATCGTTAAAAAAATAACAGAAAAGATGATTTCAAGACATCCTCATGTATTTGAAAATAAAAAATTTAAGAATATGAAAGAATTTAAATCTTGGTGGGAAAATTCAAAAAACAAAAAGCTTAATAGTATCTTAGATGATATTCCTTCCACCTATCCTGCTATGTTAATATCTAATAAAATTCAAAAAAAAGTTGCTAATGTCGGTTTTGATTACAAAAATGATATTGAAGCAATTAACAAAATTATAGAAGAGGCTAAAGAACTAAAAAAAGAAATAAAGAAAAAAAATAAGAAAAAAATAAAAGAAGAATTAGGTGATTTAATTTTTGCTTGTCTAGATGTTTCTAGAAAATTAAATCTTAATCCATAAAATACCTGAAATTGGCCTTGAAGAATATAAAACATCAAAATTTATTGAAGACAAACTTAAATCTTGGAACATTGAATTTAAATCTGGTTATGCCAATACTGGGATTGTTGCTTGGATTAGGGGAAATGGTGGTAGTAGTAATAAATCAATCGGTCTGAGAGCTGACTTTGATGCATTACCTATGACTGAAAAAAATTCATTTAAATATAAGTCAATAAATGAAGGAATGATGCATGCATGTGGACATGATGGACATACTGCTATGTTACTTGGTGCAGCTAAATATTTAAAAGAAAATCAAGATTTTGATGGAAATGTTTGTTTTATATTTCAACCGGGAGAGGAAGGTCATGCTGGCGGTGAAAAAATGATTCAAGATGGATTATTTAAAGATTTTAAAATTGATGAAGTGTATGCACTTCATAATTGGCCGGAATTGCCTTTAGGGCAATTTGGGGTTTCGACAGGAGCTATGATGGCTGCTGTGGATGAATTTGACATTATTGTGAAAGGAAAAGGAGGGCATGCAGCTATTCCTGATTTAACTATTGATCCAATAGTTATATCTTCTCAAATAATTTTATCATTACAAACAATTATTAGTAGATTTGTAAATCCAATTGATAAAGCAGTTCTAAGTATTACAAAAATTCATGGAGGAAGTGCCTATAACGTTATAGATGATAATGTTATTCTTAGTGGTACAGTTAGAACCTTTAAGAGTGATACAAGAAAAAAAATAGAAAACAAAATTAAAGAAACAGCAGTTGGTATTTCTAAAGCAAATGGAGCTGATACAGAAATTATTTACACTAATAAATACCCTCCAACAATTAATAGTAAAAAAGAGAGTATTTTTGCTAGTAATGTCGCAAAAGAATTAGTTGGGAAAGAAAATGTTCATATGGAAATAGATCCCTCTATGGGAGGTGAGGATTTTTCTTATTTACTAAATGAAAAACCAGGATCTTATTTATATATTGGACAAAAGGATAAAGACCATCAAGCTTATTTGCACACTACAAGATATGATTTTAACAATGATATTCTTCCTCTTGGTGTTAATTTCTGGATTAAACTAGTACATAATTTTTTAAATAATAAGAAATGAATAATATTAATTTCTATGGAATGAGAACTATCATTCTCATGAAATTAAAAATTTTTTTTAAAGAATTTCAATATTCTATTATTGCACCTATTGTGAGTTCTATTATTTTTATCACAATACTTAGTGTTATTAGTGAATTCTATACATTAACAAGTGGTGATAATGTTCATTTTATGCATTTTGTTATACCAGGGATAATCATAATGATCATTATTCAAGAAACCTATGCCAACATTTCTGAGACATTAATTCATATGAAACAAATGGGTTCGTTTAATGATATTTTGATGTCTCCGATTTCAGGAATCGAAATTGCTTTATCTTTTATTGTTGCAACTTTATTTATTGGATTAGTTCTCTCTTTTATTAATTTATTTATAATTAATTTGTTTGTAGATATTCATTTTTATAATATTTTTAGAATATTCTATTATTTATCAGTTACTGCAATAATATTTGGTAGTATTGGTTGTCTTATAGGTTTTGTTTCTTATACTTGGGATGTTCAACAAAGTTTTTTTAATTTTTTAATTGTCCCGATAAGTTTATTATCAGGAACGTTTTTTTCAATTTCTTCTTTAAAAAATGATTGGT
>CACLJX010000034.1 GCA_902607435.1 uncultured Alphaproteobacteria bacterium
GAAAAAAAGCAGAAAATGCTGGTTTCAAGGTTATGAATCCATCTGAATCAGCTACTTGGGGAGATATTATTATGATGTTAACTCCTGATGAATTACAATCTGATATTTACAACAATGAAATTGCTCCAAATATCAAAGTTGGCACAGCTTTAGCTTTTGCACACGGATTAAATATTCATTTTGATTTAATAAAACCTAATGATGGTATTGATGTAATAATGATTGCTCCTAAAGGACCAGGTCATACAGTTAGGGCAGAATATGTAAGAGGAGCAGGGGTTCCTTGTTTAGTTGCTGTTAATAATAATCCGTCAGGTAATGCTCTTGAAATAGCTAAAGCTTATGCATCAGCAATTGGAGGAGGCAGAGCAGGAATTATCGAAACTACATTTAAAGAAGAATGTGAAACTGATTTATTTGGAGAACAATCAGTTTTGTGTGGAGGTTTAACACATTTAATACTAGCTGGTTACGAAACTTTAGTCGAAGCTGGATATTCACCTGAAATGGCTTACTTTGAGTGTTTGCATGAGGTAAAACTTATTGTAGATTTATTGTATGAAGGAGGAATGGCTAATATGCGTTACTCAATTTCTAATACTGCAGAATACGGGGATTATTCAAGAGGCCCAAGGTTAATAACTGATGAAACAAGAAAAGAAATGAAAAAAATATTATCAGAAATTCAATCAGGAGAATTTGCTAAAGAATGGATGACTGAACATAAAAGTGGTCAGATAAAATTTCAAGCTATGAGAAAACAGCAAGCTGATCATCCAATTGAAAAAGTAGGGGAAAAGCTTAGAACACTTATGCCTTGGATAGCTGAAGGCAAGATGGTTGATAAATCTAAAAACTAATGACTGAAAAAATATATATTTTTGATACTACTTTAAGAGATGGGGAACAGTCACCAGGAGCCTCAATGAATCTTGAGGAAAAAATTCAAATTGCCGAAATTCTTGAAGAGATGAGGGTAGATATTATAGAGGCAGGCTTTCCAATTGCATCCAATGGTGATTTTGAAGCTGTCTTAGAGATAAGTAAAAATATAAAAAAATCGACTATTGCTGGTTTGGCGCGAGCAAAGATAGCTGATATTGATAGAGCTTGGGAGGCAGTACAACATGCTTCTTACCCCAAAATACATACTTTTATAGCTACAAGTCCAGTTCATATGAAATATAAATTAAAAAAAACACCTTCTGAAGTTCTTGATGCTATTAAACTCACAGTTACACATGCAAGAAAACTTTGCCCAAATGTTGAATGGAGTTGTGAAGATGCTGGTAGATCTGAAATTGATTTTCTCTTTAAATGTATAGAATTAGCAATAGATTGTGGAGCAGAAACGATAAATATTCCTGATACAGTTGGTTATACTTTGCCTACGGAGTTTGGTTCAATTTTTAAAGCAGTAAAAAATAATGTTCCAAATATTGATAAAGCTATTTTATCTTCACATACACACAATGATCTGGGCCTTGCAGTTGCTAATAGTATGGCTGCAATTCAAGAAGGTGCAAGACAGGTGGAATGTACAATTAATGGTTTGGGTGAACGTGCAGGCAATGCAGCTCTTGAAGAAATTGTTATGGCTTTAAAAGTCAAAAAAGATTTAATGCCTTTTCATACTGACATTAAAACTGAGTCAATAACAAAAGCATCTAGGCTAGTGTCTGCAATAACTGGTTTTACTGTTCAACCAAACAAAGCAATTGTTGGAGCAAATGCTTTTGCACATGAAGCAGGCATTCATCAGGATGGAATGTTAAAACATGCTGGTACATATGAAATTATGACTCCTGAATCAGTTGGTCTTACTGAATCATCCTTAGTTCTTGGTAAACATTCAGGTAAACATGCCTTTAATAAAAAATTGCAAGAACTAGGTTATGATTTGGGAGATAATGCTTTAATGGAAATTTTTGGTCGTTTTAAGGATTTAGCTGATAAGAAAAAAGAAATTTATGATGAGGACTTGATAGCCTTAGTAGGTGATAGAACATTATCATATAATGAACATATTAAACTTGTATCACTTTCTGTGAATGCAGGATTACTAGAAAAACATGAGGCAAAAATGACATTAGAAGTTGATGGTTCAAAAAAATCAGCAACATCTTTTGGTAATGGACCAGTTGATGCAACTTTTAATGCAATTAAGGACATTACTAATTATAATTTTAGATTAAAATTATATCAGGTGCATGCGATTACTGCAGGAACTGATGCACAAGGGGAAGTAACAGTTCGACTTGAGGATGATAGGTTAACTTCTCAGGCAAAAGGTTCAAATCCTGACATTATAGTAGCATCAGCTAAAGCTTATATTAATGCGTTAAACAAATTAATTTATAAAAAATCAAAATCATTCTCTGAAAGACCATCAGAACTTAAAGTGAAAGGTGTATAAATGGTATTAGATAGATTGTTTGGCATCTTTTCCAAAGATATGGCAATTGATTTAGGTACAGCAAATACTCTTGTGTATGTTAAAGGAGAAGGAGTTGTTTTAAACGAGCCTTCTGTTGTAGCAAAAATTGAACAACAGGGTAAGATTCACGTTCTAGCTGTTGGAAATGAAGCTAAGCAAATGTTAGGACGTACCCCTGGAAAAATAGAAGCGATTAGACCTTTAAAAGATGGTGTTATAGCTGACTTTGAAGTTGCAGAACAAATGATTAAGCATTTTATTAGAAAAGTACACAAAGGAAGAACTATAACTAATCCACAAATTGTAATCTGTGTTCCTTCTGGAGCTACAAATGTAGAAAGGCGAGCTATTCGTGAATCTGCAGACGCAGCAGGTGCTAGAAAAGTTTTTTTAATAGAAGAACCTGTGGCAGCTGCTATTGGAGCAGGCTTGCCTGTCGCTGAACCAACTGGTTCCATGATAGTTGATATAGGTGG
>CACLJX010000035.1 GCA_902607435.1 uncultured Alphaproteobacteria bacterium
GAATTGATATTTTTTGCAGAACAATATTAGACTATAGTGATGAATATGAAAAAATACCATATGAATACAATGGAGAAATTTTTTTAGAAATTACCTCAAGAGCATTCAATGTGTTTTTGCAAAAGGGAGATTCTCTCAATCAAATGAGATTGATAAATGTTGCAAATGATCTACTTGACGACAAAAAACTTTATCAATTACATAAAAGTCAACCGATTGTTTTTGATAACTTAAATAATATTATTCAACCAGTTATTTCATCAGGTTTAAAAATTGGTGTTAATTTAAATAATGAAAATAACACCGTTGCTTATAAAGCAAAAAAAAATGCTCCGGTTTTATATTTCCACAAATATAGCAAGCATAAAATATCTGATTTTTGGGAATCTTTAAAAAGTAATAATAACTCATTAACAATATTACCTGGAGAATTTTTTATCTTAAAATCAAAACATAAAATAAGAATCCCAAAAAATATGGCAGGTGAAATGATCCCCTATGATACATCAATAGGTGATTTTAGAGTTCATTACGCTGGTTTTTTTGATCCTGGTTTTGGAGATCCGAATGGATCTTTTGCTGTTTTAGAAATTAGAACAAACGAGGTTCCATTTAATCTAGAAGATGGTCAAATAGTTGCTAGATTAATTTATGAAAATTTAAATATGACTCCAAAAATTACATATGGGAAAGCAATAAATTCTAATTACCAAAATCAAGGGCTTGCACTAAGCAAACACTTCAATATAAAGGATAAATAATGCATAAAATTCTAATTATTAATGGTCCAAATTTAAATTTATTAGGAAATAGAGAAAAAGATATTTACGGAGATCAATCTCTTGAAGAAATTGAAGAAATATCAAAAAAAAAATCTAAAAAACTAAATATAAAATTAAACTTTTGTCAAAGCAACAGTGAGAGCGAAATTATTGAACTGATACAATCAGTTCAAAAAACATATGATGGATTAATAATTAATCCAGCTGCTTATACCCATACTTCAGTTGCTATACTTGATGCATTAAGGGCAATAAATAAACCCAAAATTGAAATACACTTATCAAATATTTATGTACGAGAAGATTATAGAAAAACAAGTATAACAGCATCAGGCGTAGATGGATCTATATGTGGATTTGGCTATTTAAGTTATATACTTGCAATTGAGGCATTAAATAGCTTATTAAATAATAATAAATAGTTATGACTAAAATTGATAAAATTGATTTTGAAAATATTAAAAATCTTGAAAAAGAATTAAAATCTAAGAATCTTAATTCAATAAAGATAAAAAAAGGTGATTATGAAATAGAAATATCTTCTAATAACAATGATATACAGGCAGATAAAAAAATTCAAAAAAAAGAACTTATTTTTGATAATGAACAGTCAGAATCTCTAAAACAAAGTACTGAAATTAATAAAGAAAACATTATAACTTCACCAATGGTAGGAGTAATATACTTATCTTCTAATCCTACAGAACCTCCCTTTATAAAAGAAGGGCAACACGTAAAACAAGGAGATGTGATGTTTTTGATTGAAGCTATGAAAACATTTAACGAAATAAAAGCACCTAAATCTGGTGTAATAAATAAAATTGTTGTTTTAAATAATCAACCTGTTGAATTTGGTGAAACTCTTATAATTTTTGAATAATGTTCAAAAAAATTTTGATTGCCAACAGAGGTGAAATAGCTTTACGTATCCTTCAAACTTGCAGAGAACTTAATATAAAAACAGTTGCTATTCATTCTGAGGTAGATGAAAATGCTATGCACGTAAGATTAGCAGATGAAAGTGTTTGTGTGGGCCCTGCCCCAGCTCAATTAAGTTACTTGAATATCCCTGCTATTATTACTGCTGCAACAATGACTAATGTTGAAGCAATTCATCCTGGTTATGGTTTCTTAAGTGAAAATCAAAGATTTGCAGAAATAATCGAAGAACATGGTTATAAATTAATTGGACCTAAATCAAAACACATTGAAATGATGGGAAACAAAATTAAAGCAAAAATGATTATGGAGCAAAACAATATTCCTACTACTCCTGGTATAAATGATGTTAAAAATATAGATGAAGTAAAAAAATTTATAAATAAGTTTAATTTACCTGTCATAGTAAAAGCTGCAAGTGGAGGTGGGGGGAAAGGCATGAGAATTATTTTTAATCTCAATGAATTAGAAAAATCAATTAGCGCTGCAAAATTAGAAGCAAAAAAATCCTTTGATGATGATACAGTTTATATTGAAAAATTTTTAACAAACCCAAAACACATAGAGATCCAAATTTTAGCGGATAGTCACGGAAATGTAATTTCTCTTGGAGAAAGGGATTGTTCAGTTCAATACAAACATCAAAAACTTATTGAAGAAAGCCCAAGCACTATTTTAACCCAAAAAGAAAGAGATCAAATAAGTTCTTTGTGCATAAAAGCTGTTCGGTCTATAAGTTACGAAGGTGTGGGTACTTTTGAATTTCTATATGAAGATGGAAATTTTTATTTCATGGAAATGAATACTAGATTGCAAGTTGAACATCCTGTAACAGAAATGGTCACCCAAATTGATCTTGTAAAACAACAAATCCTTGCTGCTTATGGAGAAAAATTAAATATTAAACAAGATGATGTTATTTTTAGAGGCCATGCTATTGAATGTAGGATAAACGCTGAACATCCAGAAACTTTTATACCTTCACCTGGAAAAGTTAAACAATACCATCAACCTGGAGGACTCGGGGTTCGTATAGATTCTTCAATATACCAAGCTTCTTTAATTCCTCCTCATTATGATAGCATGATTGCAAAATTAATTACATTCGGTGATAACCGAATTGATTGTATTCAAAAAATGAAAAGAGCATTGGAAGAATATGTTATTATGGGAATAGATAC
>CACLJX010000036.1 GCA_902607435.1 uncultured Alphaproteobacteria bacterium
ACAAACCTATTAGTGATCATAGTTCTGTAGTTGGTTTATGGGGAAATTTAGCTAAAGATGGAAGTATTTCAAAAATAGCAGGATTAACAAATTTAAAATTTAAGGGTAAAGCAAAATGTTTTGATTGTGAGGAGGATGCCTTGTCTTCTGTGTTAAAAAATGAAATTAAAGCAGGAGACGCAGTAATCATTAGATATGAAGGGCCAATAGGAGGTCCGGGTATGAGAGAGATGCTTTCTACAACCGCTGCAATTTATGGACAAGGTTTGGGAGAATCTGTAGCATTAATTACTGATGGAAGATTTTCTGGAGGTACAAGAGGTTTTTGTATTGGTCATGTTGGCCCTGAAGCAGCAATAGGTGGTATGATAGGATTGTTAAAAGATGGTGATGAAATAATTATTGATGCAATTAATGGAGAAATTAATGTTAGCTTATCTAATGAAGAAATAACAAAAAGAAAAAATGAATGGAAACCCCGAAAAACAAAACATAACTCTGGATCAATTTGGAAATATGCTCAAACTGTTGGACCAGCTCATGAAGGAGCTGTGACACAACCAGGAGCAAATAGTGAAACCCATATTTACGCTGATATTTAATTATTTAATTCTAAAATTACAGGAGTGTGATCTGAGGCTTTTTCCCAACCTCGAGGTTCTCTATTAATTTTAACACTTTTAATCAAATCTGAAATTTCTGGAGAAGTTAAAAAATGATCAATTCTAAGACCATTTCCTTTTTGCCAACCCCCACCTCTGTACCCCCAAAATGTCCAATTTGTTTTACCTTCTATGAAATATTTTACTGTATCTGTAAAACCTTGGTTAATTAAAGTTCTGTATAATTCTCTAGTTTTGGGGTGAGCACAAGCATCATTTTTGTAATTTTCAGGAGAATAAACATCTTCATCAGTAGGTATAACATTAAAATCGCCACCTATAATAATTGGATGATTTTCTAAATATAATTTAGCAATATATTCATTGAATTTTTTCATCCATTTTAGTTTATAGTTAAATTTTTCTGTATCTATTGGGTTGCCATTTGGAAGGTAAATACAAAATAATTTAATATTTTTTTTGATATTTTTAACTGAGATTTCTGTTTCTATGAATCTAGATTGATTATCATTAGCGTAAGTTGGAATTTTTGAATTAATTATATTAAGTTCAATTTTACTTAATATAGCTACTCCATTCCATGCTTTCTGTCCGTTAACATAGCAATGGTATCCATGTTTTTCTATTTCTTTGTAAGGAAATCCATCATTAATACATTTCAATTCTTGAACAAGATATATATCGGATTGATTTAGTTTTATAAATTTAATTAAATGTTCTATTCTAGCATTTATTGAATTTACATTCCACGTTGTAATTTTCATCAATTAGATAGAAAAGGATGTTCCACAACCACATGATGAAGATGCTTGTGGATTAGTAATCTTAAAAGAAGAACCTATTAATTCTTCTACATAATCAATTTTGGAACCTTTAATCAATTCTAAAGAAGTGGAATCAATAATAACTGATATTTTTTCTGTTTTAAACAAAACATCATCATTATTTTTATTCTTATCAAAATCAAATTTGTATTGAAATCCAGAACAACCACCACCAAGAACAGTGATTCTGAAATAATTAGACTCATCTTGTGAAATCATTTTAGCTATATGATTTTGTGCATTTTCTGAAATTTGAATTTTATCCATCATAATATGTATTATCTTTTATAATTAACTTATATAATGAATTTTGATATCAATTAAATATATTTATGATTAATTTTTTATCAGCTAATCCTTCAAATTCTAGGGGACGTTTATTCAAAGAATTGGAAGAAATAACTAAACGTACTTGTTTTGAAAGAGATAGGGATCGAATTATTCATTCTAATTCTTTCAGAAAACTTAAACATAAAACACAAGTTTTTATTGAAAGTGATAGTGATTATTATAGAACTCGTTTGACTCATTCACTAGAAGTAGCTCAAATATCCCGATCGTTGTGTAGAGCTTTAAAATTAAATGAAGATTTAGGTGAAGTAGTTTCACTTGCTCATGATTTAGGACACCCTCCTTTTGGGCATATAGGAGAACGTTCTCTTAATCAATCTATGTCTGATTTTGGAGGATTTAACCACAATGACCAAACTCTTAGAGTTATTACATACTTAGAAAAGAGGCACCCTGATTTTGATGGGTTAAATCTTTCTTGGGAAAGTCTTGAAGGAATAGTTAAACATAACGGAGTTATTACTAAAAAAATTCCTTATCATATAAATATTTACAATAATATTCACGATTTAAAATTAAATTATAATCCGCATCTT
>CACLJX010000037.1 GCA_902607435.1 uncultured Alphaproteobacteria bacterium
TAAATGACAGTGCTACTCTTTTACTACCTTTGAAAAATTCTATTATTTTGAAAGCTATTAATAATTTAAAAATTATCAAATTATTAAAAGGTTATAGAGGTAAGCCAAAAGGAGATATCAAAGCTCTTGTTGAAACCATTAAAAAACTAGGTATATTTGCTGAAAAAAATGCTTCACGTTTAATTGAAGTTGATATCAATCCTTTAATAATTAGAACTAAAGGAAAAGGAGTCATTGCTGGAGACGCTTTGATACATTATTTAGAAGAGATAGAATAAATATGAACGATCCTATTAAAGTAAAAAAAGAAGGCCCAATATTAGAGGTAATAATTGATAGACCCAAAGCAAATGCAATTGATAGTAAAACAAGCATTATTTTAGGAAATGTATTTGCTGATTTTAGAGATAATCCTGATCTTCGTGTTGCAATCTTAACTGGAGCTGGAGATAAATTTTTTTCCGCAGGATGGGATCTCAAAGCTGTTAGCAAAGGTGAATCAGCTGATGCAGATTATGGTATAGGTGGTTTTGGTGGACTTCAAGAATTACCAGATATGAATAAACCAATAATTGGAGCTATAAATGGAATAGCTTGTGGAGGTGGATTAGAAATTATGATTTCTACTGATATCATCATAGCAGCTGAACATGCAACTTTTGCTCTCCCAGAAATTAATGTGGGAGTTATTGCTGATGCAGCTACTATAAAACTCCGTAGACGCATTCCTTATCATGTAGCTGTTGAATTTCTTATGACTGGTAGATGGATGGATACTAAAGAAGCTAAACATTGGGGGCTAATTAATGAAATTGTTCAGAGTAAAGATCTATTAAACAGAGCTAGAGAAATTGCACAAAAAATTTCTAAAGGACCAAATTTAATTTATTCATCAATAAAAGATGTTTTACGAGAAACTGAAAATGCAGATGAACAAAAAGCGTTTAATATTCTGCGAGCATTAGAAACGGTTAAAAAAGTTTATCGTAGTGAAGATCTCGTTGAAGGAGCTACTTCTTTTGTAAAAAAAAATAAACCCCAATGGAAGGGAAAATAATTTTTTTATACAACATCTTTGATTCATTCGAGATCATTTTCTAATGGGATTTATTAGTGTAGAATGATATAATCTTATTTAGAAATCGAAAAAAGCATGATGTTTTTGTTTGAATAAATAAAAAGGAAACGGACATGGAGAGATGGGTGAGTGGCTTAAACCACAGGTTTGCTAAACCTGCGAAGGGAGTAATCCTTTCCGAGGGTTCGAATCCCTCTCTCTCCGCCATCAATTAAATATGTTTTTTGGAAGTATACCAGCTTTAATTACTCCTTTTAAGAATGTAAGTATTGATTATAATTCTTTTCAAGAAATTATAGAGTGGTCTATTCAGCAAGGTTCTCATGGTTTTGTCCCTTGTGGTACTACAGGAGAGTCACCTACTCTCTCTCATGAAGAACATAAGAAAGTTATAGAAGAATGTGTCAGAGTTGTTGACAAAAGAGTACCAGTGATTGCAGGAACAGGATCTAATAATACTCAAGAGGCTATTGAATTTACAAAACATGCAGAAAAATGCGGTGCAGATGCAGTCTTAATAGTAACGCCATATTACAACAAACCTACTCAAGAAGGACTTTATGCTCATTATAAACAAATTGCAAAAATTACTAAGCTTCCTATTATAATTTATAATATACCGGGTAGATCAATAGTAGATATGTCAATAAAAACTATGACAGCGCTTTCTCAATTAGAAAATATTGTTGGCGTTAAAGATGCAACTAATGATCTTTTTAGACCTCTGTTGACTAGAAAATTTATAAAAAAAGATTTTTGTTATTTATCTGGAGAAGATGGAACAGCTGTTCCTTTTTTAGCTCAAGGTGGACAAGGTTGTATTTCCGTAACAGCAAATATAGCTCCAAAGTTATGTGCAGAACTTCATAACAATTGGAGAAATGGAAAATTTAAAGAAGTTTTTAATATTAATTTGAAACTTGCAAAAATTCATCATGCTTTATTCATTGAATCAAGTCCGGGTCCTGTTAAATAC